>CAZVRI010000029.1:34867-37048 GCA_964629855.1 uncultured Thermoleophilaceae bacterium | reverse complement strand
AACAAGCCCTCAACACCGTGCTCGACCACCAGATGCCGAGCAACCAACGCCCCCAAGCCGCCGGTCCCACCGGTCACCAGCACGGTGCCGGCACCGAAGCCGCCGCCGGCCGCGAAGCTGTCACCGGCGCGCGCCGCGACGCGCGTCAGCCGCGGCACGAGGATCCGCCCCTCACGTCCCACGAGCTCCGGCTCGCCGGCGGCGAGCTCGGCCAGCGCGCTCCAGGACGCCGGGTGACCGTCGACGTCGACGAGCCCGAACCGGCCCGGATGCTCGGACTGCGCCGAGCGCAACAGCCCCCAGGCCGCCGCGACCCCGAGATCGGGAGCCGCGCCGTCGCCGGTCGCCACCGCTCCCGTGGAGACGAAGGCCAGGCGCGAGTCGGCCAGCCTCTCCGCCGCCAGCCACTTCTGCACCAGTTCCAGTGCCCCAGCTGTGGCGGCGCCCGCCGCAGCCGGCAAGTCAACCTGCGCGGGGGTCGCCGGCAGCCCCGCCAGCACGAGGTCGGGCACCGCCGCGTCGCCATCGAGCGCGGCCAGCAGCCCGGTCAGGTCGGAATGGCGGACGACCTCCGCGGCGCGCAGGTCGCCGACCTCGAGCTCGCCGAGCACGGCGACCGGCCCAAGCTCGCGCTCCGCGCTCGGCGGCAGCTCGGTCCACTCGACGCGATGGACGGCGTCGCCGCCAGCACCGGCGCGCTCGAGCGACGCGCTGTCCAGCGGCCGCAAGTCGACCCTGTCGGCGGTCAACACGGGCTCGCCGGACTCGTCGGTCACCGAGATCGACAGCGCGTCGTCGCCGTCCGGAGCGATCGCGACGCGCAGCCGCGAACGGCCGCTCGCTGCCGACCGCACGGCGGTCCACGCGAACGGCAGCGGCAGCCCGCCGTCAGCTTCCCGGCCGATCAGCGCGCCGTGCAGTGCCGCGTCGAGCAGCGCGGGGTGAACGCCGAAGCTCGCGGCCTCCTGGGCCTGCGAGCTGTCGAGTGTGACCTCGGCGAACAGCTCGCCGTCTCGCCGCCAGGCTGCCTGCGCGCCTTGGAAAACCGGCCCATAGCCGAGGCCGAGCTCCGCAAGGCGGTCGTAGAGGTCGCCGACCGGCAGCAACTCCGCGCCCGCCGGCGGCCACACGCCCTCGCGCAGACCTTCAGCCAGCACGAGCGGCGCGGCGGAGTCCGGCGCGAGCGACCCGCCGGCATGGCGTGTCCACTCCGCACCCACTTCGCGATCGCCATCCGCCTGCCGCGAATGAATCGCGACCTCGCGGACTCCGGCGGCGTCTGCCTCGCCGACGACGACCTGCACCTGCACCGCCGCCTCGTCGCCGAGCACCAGCGGCGCCTCGAACGTCAGCTCCTCGACCAGCTCCGCGCCGACCTCGCGACCGGCGTGGACCGCCAGCTCCAGCAGCAGGGTGCCCGGGACGACGACCGTGCCGAGCACGGCGTGGTCGGCCAGCCACGGATCGGTCCGCAGCGACAGCCGGCCGGTGAAGATCGTCCGATCTGCGCCGGCGACCTCGACCACCGCGGTCAGCAGCGGGTGCCCCGCCGCCGCCTGGCCCGCGGCGGCGAGATCGCCGGCAGCGGCCGCGGCGTCGAGCCAGTAGCGCTCGCGCTGGAAGGCGTAAGTCGGCAGGCCGACACGCTCGGCGGCGGTGCCGGCGAACAGGGCCGGCCAGTCGACGTGGCCGCCGACGGCGTGCAGCTGGCCGAGCGCGAGCAGCAGCGCCTCCGGCTCTGGACGGTCCTTGCGCAGCGCGGCGGCGAGCAGCGGCTCGCTCTCGGCCTCGTCGAGCGACGCCTGCGCCAGCGCGGTCAGCGTCCCGTCGGGCCCGAGCTCGAGGAAGCGCGTCGCACCCTCGCCGGCGAGTGTCTCGACACAGCCCGCGAAGCGGACCGCCGCGCGCACATGGCTCGCCCAGTAGGCGGGCGAGGTCGCCTGCTCGTCGGTCAGCAGCTCGCCGGTCACGTTCGAGACGACCGGGAGCCGCGGCGGCGACAGCTCGATGCCCGCGGCGACCTGCTCGAACTCCGCGAGCATCGGATCCATCAGCGGGGAGTGGAACGCGTGGCTGACGCTCAGGCGCGACGTCTTGCGTCCCCGCTCTTCCCACAGCTCCTTGACGCCCAGGACCGCCGCCTCGTCGCCCGAGATCACCGTCGAGCGCGGACCGTTCAGG
>CAZVRI010000029.1:22996-34857 GCA_964629855.1 uncultured Thermoleophilaceae bacterium | reverse complement strand
ACGCCTCGAGCGCGACCATCGCCCCGCGCTCCGGCAGCGCGCCCATCAGCCGGCCGCGCGCGGCGACCAGACGGCAGCCGTCCTCGAGCGAGAACACACCCGCGACGTGGGCGGCCGCGAGCTCGCCGATCGAATGGCCGACCAGCAGATCCGGCGTTACGCCAAGCGACTCGACCAGCCTGAACAGCGCGACCTCGATCGCGAACAACGCCGGCTGCGTCAGCTCGGTCCGGCCCAGCAGCTCGCCGTCGTCACCGAACACGACGTCGCGCAGCGACAGCTCCAGCTCGGCGCCGAAGCGCTCGCAGACCGCGTCGAACGTCTCCGCGAACACCGGGAACGTCTCGTACAGCCCCGCACCCATCCCGACCCGCTGCGCGCCCTGGCCGGTGAACAGCAGCGCCAACCTGCCATCGCCCACCGCCGTGCCCGTGACGAGGCCCGCCGCCGGTCGGCCCGACACCAGCGCATCGAGTCCGGCCAGCAGCTCGTCGCGATCGCCGCCGACGACCACGGCGCGCTCTTCGAACTCGGCACGGCCCGACACGAGCGAGTGGCCGACGTCAGCCGGGTCGAGGTCGCCCACCTCGACGTGCGCCGCGAGCCGCCCCGCCTGCTCGGCAAGCGCCGCCGCCGTCCTGGCCGACAGCACCCACGGCACCGCCTCGAGCTGGCGCGTCCCACTGGGGTCGGCCTGATCGGCGAGCTCCGCGCCTGACCGCGCCGGCGGCTCCTCGAGCACGACGTGCGCGTTGGTGCCGCTGATCCCGAACGACGAGACGCCCGCCCGGCGCACGCGCCCGTTCGCCGCCCACTCGGCCGGCCCGGTCAGCAGCTCGACCGCGCCCGCCGACCAGTCGACGTGCGGCGACGGCTCGTCGGCGTGCAGCGTCGGCGGCAACACGCCGTGGCGGATCGCCTCGACCATCTTGATCACGCCCGCGACCCCGGCCGCGGCCTGGGTGTGGCCGATGTTCGACTTGATCGAACCGATCCGCAACGGACCGTCCGTGCGCTCCTGGCCATAGGTCGCCAGCAGCGCCTGGGCCTCGATCGGATCGCCGAGCGTCGTGCCGGTGCCGTGCGCCTCGACCACATCCACGTCGTCCGGCGACAGCCCCGCATTCGCGAGCGCCTGCCGGATCACCCGCTCCTGCGACGGACCGTTCGGGGCCGTCAACCCATTGCTCGCACCGTCCTGGTTGACCGCGCTGCCACGGACCACCGCCAGGACCTCATGCCCGTTGCGCTGCGCGTCGGACAGCCGCTCGAGCACCAGCAGTCCCGCGCCCTCGCCCCAGCCCACGCCGTCCGCACCCGCGCCGAACGCCTTGCAGCGCCCGTCAGGCGACAGGCCGCGCTGGCGGCTGAACTCGACGAACGTGCTCGGCGTCGACATCAGCGTCACGCCGCCCGCCAGCGCCAGCCCGCACTCTCCGCTCAGCAGCGCCTGCGATGCGAGATGCAGCGCCACCAAAGAGGACGAGCAGGCGGTGTCGATCGTCAGCGCCGGCCCCTCCAGCCCGAAGGCGTAGGCGAGCCGGCCCGAGACGACGCTGGCGGCATTACCCGTAGCGGCGTAGCCCTCGAGCCCGGTCCCCTCACCGGACGACCACAGATCGGCGCCGTAGTCGCCGTACATCACGCCGGCGAAGATGCCGGTGGCGCTGCCGCGCAGCGTTCGGGGATCGATCCCGGCGTCCTCGAAGGCCTCCCAGGCCGCCTCGAGCATCAGTCGCTGCTGCGGGTCCATCGCCAGCGCCTCGCGCGGCGTCACGTCGAAGAAGCCGGCATCGAACAGTGCGCCGTCGTGCAGGAAGCCGCCGGCACGCGTGTAGCTGGTTCCCGGCTGATCCGGATCCGTGTCGAACAGCCGCTCGACGTCCCAGCCGCGATCCGTCGGGAACTCGGAGATCGCGTCGCGCTGCTCGGCTACCAGCTTCCACAGATCGGCTGGCGAAGCCACACCGCCCGGATAGCGACAGGCCATCCCGACGATCGCGATCGGCTCTTCACTGCCCTGGCGGGCCCGGACCACTGCTGCGCCACCCGCGGAGGTCCCGTCGAGCTCGACCGCCAGGAACTGCGCCGCGGCGAACGGGGTCGGGTAGTCGAAGACGAGCGTCGACGGCAACGCCAGGTCGGCGGCTCGGGCGAGTCGATTGCGCAGCTCGACGGCGGCCAGCGAGTCGAAGCCGAGGTCGGTGAACGCGCGCGCGGGGTCGATCGCCGCGGAGGCGGCGTGTCCCAGGACCGCCGCGGCCTCCTCGCGGACCAGTTCCAGCACGGCCGCCTCGCGGTCGGCGTCGGAGAGACCGGCAAGACGCTGCGACAGCAACCCGCCAGCGGATCGCACGCGCGTCGGCATCCCCCGCACGAGGCTCCGCAGCGGCGCCGCCAGCGTCCCGTCGCGCGCTTGGGCGCGCAACGCCGCGATGTCGAGCCGCACGGGCAGGACGACCGCCGCGTCGATGCCGAGTCCGGCGTCGAGCAGCTCGAGCCCCTCCGCCTGGGAGAAGCCCACCAGACCGGCTCGCCGCATCCGAGCGGCCGGATCGTCACCGGCACGGCCGCCCATGCCGCGCTCTTCGGTCCATAGGCCCCAGGCAATCGACATCGCTGGCAGGCCGTCCGCGCGCCGCTGCTCGGCAAGCGCGTCGAGGAAGGTGTTCGCCGCGGCGTAGTTGGCCTGCCCGGGCGTTCCGAAGCTGCCGGTCACGGACGAGAACAGCACGAAGGCCGACAGGTCGAGGTCGCGAGTCAGCAGATGCAGGTTCCAGGCCGCGTCGACCTTCGGCGCCATGACGCGGCTCAGACGCTCGCCGTCCAACGACTCGAGAATCCCGTCGTCGAGCACACCCGCCGCGTGCACGACGGCGGTCAGCGGCCTGTCGCCGGGGATCGATCCCAGCAACGTCTCGAGCTGGCGGTAGTCGGAGACGTCACACGCCTCGACGGCCACCTCGACGCCGAGCGCGCTCAGCTCGTCGGCCAGCTCCTCGGCGCCCTCCGCGGTGGCGCCGCGGCGGCTGACGAGCAGCAGCCGTCGTACTTCGTGCTCGCTCGCGAGATGACGTGCGATCGCCGGCCCGAGACCGCCTGTCGCGCCCGTCACGAGCACCGTTCCGTCGCCGAAGCCGACCGCCCGCTCCCCATCGCCGCCGTCTGCCCGCCCGATCCGTGGGACGTGCGCGACGCCGTCGCGCAGCGCGAGCTGAGGCTCCTCGCCACCCAGTGCCGCGGCCAGCGCCTGCCAGGTCGCATCGGCATCGTCCAGGTCGGCCAACACGAGCCGGCCGGGATGCTCGGACTGAGCGGAGCGGACCAGGCCCCAGACCGCCGCGCCGCCGAGATCCGCCACGCCGTCGCCGTCTGCGACGGCCACCGCGCCGTGCGTCGTCACGACCAGTCGCGAGCCGTCCCAGCGCGGATCGGCGAGCCACTCCTGAGCTGCCGCCAACACTCTCGCTGCGGCGGCGTGAACCGTCCCGGGGACATCCGCGTCCGCGCCGGACCCATCGAAGAGCACTACGTCGGGCCGCTTGCCGCCGGCCTCGATCGCCCCACTCAGCTCGGCGAGGCTCTCGCAGGCGACCAGGTCGGGCACGAGCGCGCGCAGCGCCGCCCAGCGATCGGGCCCGCCGACCACCGCCCACTGTCGCGGCGCACCGCTCGCCGCGGCCCGGGCCAGCTCCCAGCCGATGCGATAGAGCGAACCGCGCCCGCTCCGGCGCGCCTGCTCGATCTGAGCCGGCGGCAGCTCGCGCAACGCCAGCGACCTCAGCGACAGAACCGGCAGTCCCGCTTCGTCGGTGGCCTCGACCGACAGCTCGCCCTGCGCCGAGAGCGTCGCGTGGACCCGCAGCTCGACGACGTCGCGCGCGTGCAGTGACAGCCCGCTCCATGCGAATGGCAGCCGCAGCGCGTCGGCGTCCCCATCGGCGAGCGCGGTGTGCAGCACCGCGTCGAGCAGCGCCGGATGGAGCCCGAAGCGCGCGCCGCCGGGCAGATCGTCGGCACCCAGCTCGACCTCCGCGAAGATCTCCTCGCCGCGCCGCCACATCGCCTTCAGGCCCTGGAAGACCGGCCCGTACTCGAGCCCGATTCCCGCGACGCGGTCGTATAGGTCGACGACGTCCACCGCCGTCGCGCCCTGCGGCGGCCATTCGCCGCCAGCCGGTTCCGGGATCGCCGGCGCGTCGGCGACGAGCGTCCCGCTCGCGTGCCGTACCCAGCCGGCGTCGTCCTCGACACCGTCGGGCTCCGGCCGTGAGTGGATCGCGATCTCGCAACGATCGCCGTCGCTTGGTTCGCCGACCGACACCTGGATCTGCACGCCGCCGCGCTCCGGCAGCACGAGCGGCGCCTCGAGCGTCAGCTCGTCGACGGTCGCGTACCCGATTCCCAGGCCGGCCTGCAACGCCAGCTCCGCGAACGCCGCGCCCGGCAGGAGCACCGATCCCAGCACCGCGTGATCCGCGAGCCAAGGCTGCGACTCCAGCGACAGCCGCCCGGTGAGCAGATGCCCTCCCTCGCCCGCGACGGACACCACCGCTCCGAGCAGCGGGTGGACCGGTTCGGCCTGCCCCGCCGCGCCGAGATCGCCGGCGGCCGGCGCCGATGCGAGCCAGTAGCGCTCGCGCTGGAAGGCGTAGGTGGGGAGGTCGACGCGCCTGGCCGCGGTCTGGTCGAAGAGTCGCTGCCATTCGACCGTCCCGCCGTGGACGTGGAGCCGCGCGAGCGCCGTGAGCAGGGTCTCGGGATCGGGGCGGTCGTGACGCAACGCCGTGGCGAGGACCGCCTCGGTGGGCGTGTCGCCACTGTCGAGGGTCAACTGGGCGGTCGCGCTCAGGATGCCGTCGGGCCCCAGCTCGAGGTAGCGCGTGACGCCCTGCTCGGCGAGCGTCGCGACGGAGTCGTCGAAGCGGACCGCTTCGCGTACGTGACGCGCCCAGTAGGCGGGCGAGGTCGCCTGCTCGTCGGTGAGCAGCTGGCCGGTCAGGTTCGAGACGATCGGGATCCGCGGCGGCGAGAGGTTGACCGTCTCGGCCGTCCGTTCGAGCTCGTCGAGGATCGGGTCCATCAGCGGCGAGTGGAAGGCGTGGCTGACCTTCAGCAGCGAGGTCTTGCGATCACGGGCACGCCAGTCCCGCTCGACCGCCTCGACGACCTCGCGGCGGCCCGAGACGACGACCGAGCGCGGACCGTTGATCGCAGCGATCGCGACCTCGTCCCCACGGTCGGCGATCGACTCGGCGAGCTCGTCCTCGGTCGCCTGGATCGCCGCCATCGCCCCGCCCGCGGGCAGACCGCCCATCAGGCGACCGCGCGCGGCCACGAAGGCACAGGCGTCCTCGAGCGAGAGGACGCCCGCGACATGCGCCGCGGCGAGCTCGCCGACCGAGTGCCCGGCGAGCAGGTCGGGCTTCACCCCGAGCGACTCGACCAGCCTGAACAGCGCGACCTCGATCGCGAACAGGGCCGGCTGGGTGTTCTCGGTCCGGTCGATGGCCGCGGCGTCGTCGCCGAACACGAGATCGCGCAACGGACGGTCGAGCTCACGGTCGAACTGCTCGCAGACCGCGTCGAAGGCGCTGGCGAAGACCGGAAACGCGTCGTAGAGCTCACGGCCCATTCCGGCTCGCTGAGCGCCCTGTCCGGTGAACAGGAACGCCTGCCTGCCACCGCTCGTAGCCCGGCCCTCGACGAGGTTCGGCGCCGGCGCCTCGCGCACGATCGCGTCGAGGCCGGCGAGCAGGCTGTCGCGGTCGCCGGCCACCACGACGGCGCGCCGGTCGAGCTCCGCGCGGCCGGTGACCAGCGTGTAGGCGACGTCGAGCGGGGATAGGTCGCCGGCTTCGACGCGCGCGCCAAGGCGGCGCGCCTGCTCCGCCAGCGCGGCGTCGTCGTGGGCCGACAGCACCCAGGCGGTCGCGGGCGGCTCCGGCGCGGCGACCGCCGGGGCCAGCGCGTCGGAGGCGGGCGCCTCCTCGAGCAGGACGTGGGCGTTGGTGCCACTGATCCCGAACGACGAGACGCCGGCGCGGCGAGTCCGTTCGCCGGCCGGCCACGCGACCGGCTCGGTCAGCAGCTCGACGTCGCCGGTCGCCCAGTCGACGATCGGCGACGGTGCGTCGACGTGCAGCGTCGCCGGCAGCAGCCCCGCCCGCAGTGCGAGGACCATCTTGATCACGCCGGTAACGCCGGCGGCGGCCTGGGTGTGGCCGATGTTCGACTTGACCGACCCCAGCCGCAGCGGACCGTCCGCCCGCTCCTGGCCATAGGTCGCCAGCAACGCCTGCGCCTCGATCGGATCGCCCAGCGTCGTGCCGGTGCCGTGCGCCTCGACCGCGTCGACGTCGGCCGCCGACAGACCGGCATTCGCGAGCGCCTGGCGGATCACCCGCTCCTGCGACGGACCGTTCGGGGCCGACAGGCCATTGCTCGCCCCGTCCTGGTTGACCGCGCTGCCACGTACGACCGCCAGTACGTCATGGCCCCTGCGCCGGGCGTCGGAGAGTCGCTCGACGATCAGCAGGCCGGCGCCCTCGGCGAGCCCGACGCCGTCGGCGGCGGCCGCGAACGCCTTTGAACGGCCGTCCGGCGCGAGGCCGCGCTGGCGGCTGAACTCGGTGAAGACCGTCGGGGTCGCGACGACCGTCACGCCACCCGCGAGCGCCATGTCGCACTCGCCCTGGCGCAGCGCCTGGCACGCCTGGTGCAGTGCGACCAGCGACGACGAGCACGCGGTATCGACAGTGACCGCCGGGCCCTCGAACCCGAACGTGTAGGCGAGCCGCCCCGATACGACGCTCGCGGAGCTGCCGGTGTTGAGATACCCCTCGACCTCGCGCAGCGCCATCGCCCCCGCGCTCGCCGCGTAGTCCTGGGACATCACGCCGGCGAAGACGCCCGTCTGACTCCCACGCAAGGACTGCGGGTCGATGCCGGCGTGCTCCAGCGCCTCCCACGCGGCCTCCAGCAGCAGGCGCTGCTGAGGGTCCATCGCCAGCGCCTCGCGCGGGCCGATTCCGAACAGGCCGGCGTCGAACGAGCCGGCATCTTCGACGAAGCCGCCCTCGCGCGAATAGCTCGTTCCCGAGGCGTCCGGATCGGGGTCGTAGAGACGGTCGAGATCCCAGCCGCGATCGTCGGGGAAGGTCGAGATCGCGTCCCGCTCCGCCACCAGCAGATCCCACAGCTCGGCGGCCGAGCCAACTCCACCGGGCAGCCGGCAGCTCATCCCGACGATCGCGATCGGCTCGTCGGCACCGACCGCGGCGCGCCGGGCGACCGTCGCCGGCTGAACCGTTCCCGTGACGTGCTCGCGCAGCAGCGCCGCCACTGCCACCGGTGTCGGATGGTCGAACACCAACGTCGCCGGCAGACGCACGCCGGCCGCCTGGCTCAGCCGATTGCGCAGCTCGACCGCGGCCAGCGAGTCGAAGCCGAGATCCTTGAACGTCTGTCGCAGATCGACGGCATCGGCCGGCTCATGACCGAGCACCGCGGCCACGTGGACGCCGACCAGCTCGAGCAGCGCGCCGTCCCACTCGCTCTCGGGAACCCCAGCCAGCTCGCGCGCCAGCGAACCGGCGGCGTGCGCGCCTCCGCGGCGCCGCGGCACGCGGGCCAGCCGCCCGAAGATCGGTGGCAGCCCACCCGCGCCAGCGAGCCGGCGCAGCGCCGGGATGTCCAGGTCGAGCACCGTGAGCAGCGACTGGGCGCTGCCCTGGGCGCGATCGAAGAGCTCGAGGCCGCGCTCGTCGGAAAGCGGCGGACCGAAGACTCCGAAGCGGGCCCGATCGGCATCGGTCAGCTGATCGGTCATCGCCGAGCTGCGCTCCCACAGCCCCCAGGCCAGCGAGATCGCGGGCAGTCCTTGCGCCCGTCGCCGAGCGGCGAACGCATCCAGGAACGCATTCGCCGCGGCGTAATTGGCCTGCCCTGGCGTGCCGAGCGTCGACGCGACCGACGAGAAGAGGACGAACGCCGAAAGCTCGCGATCCGCGGTCAGCTCGTGCAGATGCCATGCGGCGTCGACCTTCGGCGCCATCACGCACCGCAACCGCTCCCCGTCGAACGACTCGACCACGCCGTCGTCGATGACGCCGGCGGCGTGGACGACCGCGCTCAGCGGGCGATCGACTGGCACGCGGGCGAGCGCACGCTCCAGCTCGCCGCGATCGGCCACGTCACACGCTTCGACGGCGACCCGGCAGCCGAGCGCCTCGAGCTCGGAGACGAGCTCGTCGGCCGCCGGCGCCTCGCGGCCCGACCGGCTGACCAGCAACAGGCTCTCGACGCCGTGCGCGACGACCAGGTGACGCGCCACGAGCCCGCCGAGACCGCCCGTCCCGCCCGTTACGAGGACCGTTCCCGAGCCAAAGCCGGCGCCATCCGCCTCGCCGTCGGCGGACTCCGTCCGAGTGAGGCGCGGCGCCAGCGTCTCCGCGCCGCGTACGACCAGTTGCGGCTCCTCGCTGGCGACGGCGCGCGCCAGCGCGTCCCACGCCAGCGATCCCTCGCCGCCGGCGTCGACGTCAACGAGCCCGAAGCTGAGGGGATGCTCCGACTGCGCCGAGCGCAGCAGCCCCCATACGGCGGCGACACGGAGATCGGAAACCGTGTCGCTGCCCGCGGCGACAGCGGAGGATGAGACGAAGACGAGCCGCGAGCTCGTCAGCCGCTCGTCGGCCAACCAGCCCTTGACCAGCTCCAGCGCCCGCTCGACGGCGGCGTGCACCGCGTCCGGACCGTCGTCGGCCTCGCCCTCGCCGACCGCCGCGACCAGCACGACGTCCGGAGCGGCGCGGTCCTCGGTCAAGCCGGCCGTCAAGCCGGCGAGATCCGGATAGCGCTCGGTCTCGATCCCATCGATCCGCAACTCGCCGAGCACGGCGACCGAATCGATCGCGGAACGCTCAGACGGCGCCGCTACCCACTCCAGCTCGAACAGGCCATCCGCCGGAACGCTCCCGGCGGCGCGCAGGCCCGCCACGTCCGGCGGACGCGAGACCAGGCCATCGACGGAGAGGACCGGGGTCCCGTCCGCGCCGACGGCCGCGATCTCCAACCGCTCGCCGTCCGCCACGACGCGGACCCTCAGCGAGGATGCGCCGGCCAGTCCAAGGCGCACGTCTGACCACGCGAACGGCAGCTGCAAGCCGCTGTCCTCCGTCGCCACGAAGCCGGCGTGCAGCGCGGCATCGAGCAGCGCCGGATGGATCCCGTAGCGGTCCGCATCACGCGCCTGCGCCTCGTCGAGCTCGATCTCGGCGAAGACCTCGTCGCCCCGCCGCCATGCCGCACGCAGGCCCTGGAAGGCGGGGCCGTACTCGAACCCGTCCCCCGCCACGCGGTCGTACAACGGTCCTACGTCCGCGGCCACGGCGCCCTCTGGGGGCCAGGCTCCGGTCAGCTCGGCGATCGGCTCGCCACCGAGCTCGCCCACGCCGAGCAGTCCGCTCGCGTGACGGACCCACCCGGCGTCGCTGTCGCCGTTGCCGTCACTCTCAGGGCGGGCATGTACGACGACCTCACGGCGGCCGTCGGCATCCGGCGCGCCGAGCGACAGCTGGACCTGAACGCCGGCGCGCTCGGGCAGCACCAGCGGCGCCTCGAGCGTCAGCTCCTCGACTGTCCCGCAGCCAACGTGCTCGCCGGCGTGCAGTGCCAGCTCGACAAAGGCCGCTCCCGGAAGCAGCACCGTCCCTGAGACGACGTGATCGGCGAGCCACGGCTGCCCGGCCAGCGACAGTCGGCCCGTGAGCAGCATCTGCTCGCTGCCGGCGACCGCGACCATCGCGCCGAGCAGCGGATGGTCCGCGCTCTGCTGGCCGACGCCGGCGACGTCGCCGGTCGCGCCGCTTCCCTGCAACCAGTAGCGCTGGCGTTGGAAGGCGTAGGTCGGCAGCCCGACGTGCTTGGCGGCGGTCCGGGTGTAGAGGCGGTCCCAGTCGACCGCGACGCCATGTACGTGCAGCGCGGCCAGCGATGTGAGGAAGCGCTGCTGGCCGCCCTGGTCGCGCCGCAGCGTCTCGGTCACGAGCAGCTGCTCGGGCTGGCCGGACGTCGCCTCGATCGTCTCCTGGACGGCCATCGTCAAGACCGGGTGCGGCGAGACCTCGACGAAGGCGTCGAATCCGTCCTCGAGCAGCTGGCGGGTCGCGTCTTCGAAGCGGACCGGCTCGCGCAGGTTGCGGTACCAGTAGCCGCTGTCGAGCGTGGCGGTGTCGACGAGCTCGCCCTCGAGGCTCGACATGAACGCCACCGACCCTCCGACCGGCTCGATCCCCTCCAGATCGGCGAGCAGCCGCTCGCGAATCTGCTCGACCTGGGCCGAATGCGACGCGTAGTCGACCGGCACTCTGCGTGCCCAGGTGTCATCGGCCTCACACGCCGCCAGCAGCTCGTCCAGCGCCGCCGCCTCACCTGAGACCACGACCGTCCGCGGACCGTTCACGGCGGCCACCGCCAGCCGGTCGCCCCACCCCGCTATCCGCTCGGCCACGTCGTCGCCGCTGCCCGACACGGACACCATCCCGCCCAGCCCGGCGATCTCGCGCAGCGCCCTACTACGCAAGGCGACGACACGCGCACCGTCCTCGAGCGACAGCCCGCCCGCCACGCACGCGGCGGCGATCTCGCCCTGCGAATGACCAACCACCACCGACGGCTCGACACCCCACGCCCGCCACAGGCCGGCCAACGACACCATCACGGCCCACAACGCGGGCTGAACGATGTCCACACGCTCCAGCCAGCCCTCGTCGTCACCGGCCAGGACCTCGGCCAGCGACCAGTCGACGAACGGCGCCAGCGCCGCCTCGCACCGCTCGAGCCACTCGGCGAACACAGGCTCCGCGCCCGTCAGCTCCGAAGCCATCCCCAGCCACTGCGCGCCCTGACCCGGGAACACGAACGCCACCCGTCCGTCAGAGCGAGCGGTGCCCGAGACCAGCCCGTCCGCCTGACGGTCCGACATCACCCCATCGAGACCCGCCAACAGCTCGTCGCGATCGCGCCCGACGACCACCGCACGCCGCTCCAACCGCGCGCGACCCAAGAGCGAGAACCCGACATCCAGCGGATCGACGTCGCCATCGTTTGCCACGAGCTCGGCCAAGCGACCCGCCTGCTGCGCCAACGCGGCATCCGACTTCGCGGACAAGACCCAGGCAACCGCCGACGGCTCGGACGATTCGCCGGCCGCCTGGTCACTCTCGGCGGCCGCAACCGGTGACTCCTCGAGAATCAGGTGCGCGTTCGTCCCGCTGATCCCGAACGACGACACCGCGGCGCGGCGAGTCCGTTCGCCAGCCGGCCACTCGGCCGCCTCGGTCAGCAGCTCGACGTCGCCGATCGACCAATCGACGTGCGACGACGGCTGGTCGACGTGCAACGTCGCCGGCAGCAGCTCCGCGCGCAGCGCCTGCACCATCTTGATCACCCCGGCGACACCGGCCGCGGCCTGGGTGTGGCCGATGTTCGACTTGATCGAGCCGAGCCGCAGCGGACCGTCCGTGCGGTCCTGGCCGTAGGTCGCGATCAGCGCATCGGCCTCGATCGGATCGCCGAGCGTGGTGCCGGTGCCGTGTGCCTCGACCGCGTCGACGTCGGCGGCCGACAGGCCGGCAGCGTCGAGCGCGCGCCGGATGACCCGCTCCTGGGCACGACCGCTCGGGGCCGTGAGCCCGTTGCTCGCGCCGTCCTGATTGATCGCGCTGCCGCGGACGACGGCCAGCACCTCGTGCCCGAGCCGGCGCGCCTCGGACAGCCGCTCGAGCACGACGACGCCGACGCCCTCGCCCGGCTCGGTTCCGACGGCCGCTGCAAGCCGTTCGCCGACGCGGCCGACG
>CAZVRI010000029.1:0-22986 GCA_964629855.1 uncultured Thermoleophilaceae bacterium | reverse complement strand
GACGAACATGTCGGGACTGGCCAGCACCGTGGCGCCGCCCGCGATGGCCAGCGAGCACTCGCCCTGGCGCAGCGACTGGCAGGCGAGGTGCAGCGCGACGAGCGACGCCGAGCAGGCGGTGTCGACCGTTACCGCCGGACCTTCGAGGCCGAGGTGGTAGGCGACCCGGCCCGACGCGACGCTGCTCGCGCCGCCGGTCAGCCGGTAGCCCTCAATCTCGGCGTGGCCACGGACCGCCGCCGCGTACTCCTGTGCGCTGATGCCGGCGAACACCCCGGTCTCGCTGCCGTGCAGCGACAGCGGGTCGATCCGAGCGTTCTCGAGCCCTTCCCAAGCCGTTTCGAGCAGCAGTCGCTGCTGGGGGTCCATCGCCAGCGCCTCGCGCGGTCCGATCCCGAAGAACGCCGCGTCGAAGTCGCCCGCGTCGTGGACGAACCCACCCTCGCGGACATAGCTGCGGCCGGCGCGCTCCGGGTCGGGATCATGGAGCCGCTCGGCGTCCCAGCCGCGATCGTCGGGGAAGTCCGAGATCGCGTCGCGACCGCCCGCGACGAGCTCCCACAGCTGCTGGGGCGAGGCGATGTCGCCGGGGTAGCGACAGGCCATGCCGACAATCGCGATCGGCTCGTCGACCGCGACCGCGGCGGCCGCGCGCTCGCCGCCGCCGTCCCCGGTCGCCTCGGCGAGCAGGTAGGCAGCGAGCGTGGCGCTGGTCGAATGGTTGAAGACGACCGTCGCCGGCAGCCGCAGGCCGGTCACGGTCCGCAGGCGGTTGCGCAGCTCGACCGCGGCGGGTGAGTCGAAGCCGAGATCCTTAAAGGCGGACCGCGGCGGGATCGCGTCGGCGGCGTGGTGACCGAGCACGGCGGCGACCTCGGTTCGCACGACGTCGAGCACGAGCCGCTCGCGCTCGCCGGCGGGCACCTCCGCGAGCCGCTCGGCCAGCGACGGGTCGCGCTCCGTACCGGCCTCAGCCACGGGTTCGTCGACGCCGTCGGGCTCCGGCGCGCGGGACGACTCGGATGCGCCGGCCGGAACCATGTCGACCCAGTGGCGCTCGCGCTGGAACGGATAGGTCGGCAGCGACACGTGCCGCCCGGTTCCGTCGCCGAAGGCCGCCGACCAGTCGACGTGCCCGCCGCGAACGTGCAGCTCGGCCAGCGAGCTCAGGAAGCGGGCGCGATCGCCCTCACCACGGCGCAGCGTCGAGAGGATCGCGATCGCCTCGGGCTGCTCGACGACATTCTCGACGGTCTCCTCGAGGGCGACGGCGAGAACCGGATGCGGCGAGATCTCGAGCAGCGCCCGCTGCCCGCCTTCGAGCAGCGCGCGCGTGACCGGCTCCAGCCGCACGGTCTCGCGTGCGTTGCGGAACCAGTAGCCGGCGTCGAGTTCGGCCATGTCGAGCGGCGTGCCGGTGACCGTCGAGTGGAAGGGGATCTCCCCGCTGGCCGGCTCGATCGACGCCAGCTCCTCCAGCAGCTCGTCGCGGATCTCGTCGACCTGCGCGGAGTGCCCGGCATAGTCGACCGCGACCGTGCGCGCTCGGACGCCGTCCGCGGCGCAGCGCCCGACGAAGCTCGCGAGCGCGTCGGGGCTGCCCGACACGACCACCGACGACGACCCGTTCACGGCGGCCAGGCCGAGGTCGCCGCCGTGCTCCGCGAGCCGCTGCTCGGCCTGCTCGGGGGCGAGCGCGATCGCCGCCATCCCGCCCCTGCCGGCCAGCTCGGTCAGTGCACGGCTGCGCGCCGCGACGACGTGGGCGGCGTCTTCCAGCGACAGGCCGCCGGCGACGTAGGCCGCGGCGACCTCGCCCTGTGAGTGACCGACCACCGCCGACGGCTCGACGCCATGTGATCGCCACAGCTCGGCGAGCGACACCATGACGGCGAACAGCACGGGCTGCACGACGTCGATCCGGTCGAGCGAGGGCGCTTCCGGGTCGTCGCGCAGCACCTGCTCGAGCGACCAGTCCACGAACGGGGCGAGCGCCTCCTCGCAGCGCCGGGCCATCGCCGCGAAGACGGGCGACTCGTCGAGCAGGTCGCGCGCCATGGCGGGCCACTGCGCGCCCTGGCCGGGGAAGAGGAAGACGGGGCCGCCGGGCCACTCGTCGGCGACGCCCGTGATCGCGCCGCCGGCGGCGTCACGGCCGAGCGCGTCGAGGCCCGCGAGCAGGTCGTCGCGGTCGCCGACGATGACCGCGCGGTGCTCGAGCGTGGCCCGTGTCGTCGCCAGCGACCGGCCGACGTCGGCGAAGTCGAGCTCCGGCGCGGCCGCGGCCCAGGTGCCCAGCTGCGCCGCCTGCGCGCGCAGCGCCGCGGCGCTACGAGCGGACAGCACCCACGGCACCGCGGCGGACGGGCTGTCGTCGCCGGCGGTTGCCGCGGGAGCGGGCGGGCCCTCTTCGACGACGACGTGGCAGTTCGTGCCGCCGACGCCGAACGAGCTGACGCCGGCGATCAGCGGGCGGTCCTCGTGCGGCCAGTCGCCGAGCTCCGTCTGCACGCTCAGGCCCAGGTCGTCGAGCGGTATGTCCGGATTCGGCGACTCGAAGTTGAGGCTCGGCGGAAGCGCCCGGTGGTGGACCGCCAGTGCGGTCTTGATCAGCCCGACGATGCCGGCCGCACCCTCCAGGTGACCGACGTTGGTCTTCGCGGAGCCGACCAGCAGCGGCTCCTCGGCCGGTCGCGCGACGCCGAGCGCGGAGCCGAGCGCGGCGGCCTCGATCGGATCGCCACGGCGCGTCCCGGTGCCGTGGAGCTCGACGTACTGGACGTCTCCACGCGCCACGCGCGCACGGCGACAGGCGAGCCTGATCGCCTCGGCCTGCGCCATCTCGCTCGGGACGGCGAGCGCCTCGCTCGGGCCGTCGTTGTTGACGGCGCTTCCGCGGATCGTGCAGTACACCCGGTCGCCGTCCGCGATCGCGTCCGCGAGCGGCTTGAGCGCGACCACTCCGCCGCCCTCGCCGCGCACGAAGCCGTTGGCGCGAGCGTCGAAGGTGTAGCAGCGGCCGTCCGGCGACAGGCCGCCGAAGCGCGAAACCGCTAGGGCGCTCTCGAGCAGCAGGTTGAGGTGCACGCCGCCGGCCAGCGCGAAGCTCGTCTCGCCGCGCCGCAGGCTCTCGCAGGCGAGGTGGACCGCTACCAGCCCGGACGCCTGCCCGGCGTCCGCGACGAGGCTCGGGCCGCGCAGGCCGAGGAAGTGCGAGACCCGGTTCGCGATCACGCCGCGCTGGGTGCCGGTCAGCTCGTGCCGGGTGATCGCGTCCGGCCCCCGGCGCTGCAGCAGCTGCTGGTAGTCGCCGGCGAACGCGCCGAAGTACACGCCCGTCCGGCCGTCGCTCAGTGAGGACGCGAGCACGCCCGCGTCCTCGAGCGCCTCCCAGCTCAGCTCGAGCATCAGCCGCTGCTGGGGGTCCATCGCGGCCGCCTCGCGGGGCGAGATGCCGAAGAACGCGGCGTCGAAGTCCTCGACGCCGTCGAGGAAGCCTCCGTGGCGGACGCCCGGGTCGAGATCGTCCCCGCCATCGTCGGCGCGCCAGCGCTCCGCCGGCGCCTCGCCGATCGCGCTGCGCCCGTCCCGCAGCAGCTGCCAGAACGCCTCCGGCGTCGCCGCCTGCGGCAGCCGGCAGGCCAGTCCGACGACGGCTATCGCGGTGCTCTCAGCCACGGCCGTTTCCTAGTCCAACTGGCCCCGGATAAGACCGTGTATCCGCTATGGGCCACCGGTCCCGTCTGCGCCGCTCCGCAGCTCCATCTCGTGGCATGCCGAGCGCCACACCGATACGACTGTCGATTCCCCTACCCACGATCGAGTCAACGAACACGAAACGGCCACGGCGCGAGCCCATAGCCGCCGGTGTTTCTACTGCGACGAGCGAGCCTTTCATTGAGAACCGGCTCTGTCAAGCCCTATCTGAGGGCCCCGTGGACCAATCAGAGCCGTTGCCGTTTGCCATGCTCGCGGCTGTCTGCGATAGTCGCGCGATTGACCTAGAGGCCCGCCGAAGGTCCCTCGGCGGCTGCCTCGTCACCTGCCGGCAGGCGAATCGCGATCGAGGGAATCGGCGTTCGGCGGCCGGCATCGACCCCCAGCGGAGCACACCATATGAGCATTGGAGTCGCGGCTGAGTCAGAGACCCTATCGGGGCCCCTCGAGCGCCTCGAATCGCTGTGCGACGGAGGGTCGTTCGAGGCGATCCGCTCGCAGGTCAGAGCTTCCCGCGCGGGTGCGCGCACGCGTAAGGGCGACGGCGTCGTCGGCGGTCTCGGAACGGTCGAGGGCAGGCCGGTCGCGTGCTATGCGCAGGACATCGGCCATCTCGGCGGATCGGTCGGCGCGGCGCACGCCGACACCATCGGCCGCGTGCTCGAGATCGCGGGCCGGTCGCGCATCCCGGTCGTCGCGTTCGTCGAATCCGGCGGCGCGCGACTCCAGGAGGGCGTCGCCGCGCTGAGCGGCTACGCGCGCATCTTCCGCCACAACGTTCAGCTCTCCGGCGTCGTGCCGCAGATCTCGATCGTCGGCGGCATCTCCGCCGGCGGCGGCTGCTACTCGCCGGCGCTGACCGACTTCGTCGTGATGACGCGCCAGGCGGCGATGTTCCTCACCGGGCCCGGCGTCGTCCGCGAGGTCACCGGCGAGGAGATCGACATCGCCACGCTCGGCGGGCCGCGCGTCCACGAGCGCAACGGCGTCTGCGACGCCGTTGTAGCCGACGACGAGTCCGCTTCGGCGTTCGCGCGCTCACTGCTGCGCTACCTGCCGCAGCGCGCCGGCGACGAGCCGCCGCGCGCGCTGGCCGCCGAGCCCGGTGAGCATGACCCCGGCGCCGTGGTCCCGGACGACCCGCGCCGGACCTACGACGTACGCGCGGCCGCCGCGCGGATCGTCGACGCCGACTCGCTGCTCGAGCTCGCCCCGCGCCGGGCGCGCAGCCTCGTGACCGCGTTCGCACGGCTCGACGGGCGTCCGGTCGGCGTCGTCGCCAACCAGCCGCGCTACGCCGGCGGCGTGCTCGACGCCGCGTCGGCGCAGAAGGGGGCGCGCTTCGTCGAGCTGTGCGACCGCTACGGACTGCCGCTCGTCGTGCTCGTCGACACGCCCGGCTTCATGCCGGGAGCGCACCAAGAGCGGGCCGGCGTGATCCGCTACGGCGCGACCCTCGTGCGCGCCTTCGCCGCCGCGACCGTGCCGCGGCTGACCGTCGTCCTGCGCAAGGCCTACGGCGGCGCCTACATCACGATGAACTCGAAGGACCTCGGCGCCGACATGGTCTTCGCCTGGCCCGGGGCGGAGCTCGGGGTGATGGGCGCCCGCTCGGCGGTCGGGATCGTGAACCGTCGCGAGCTGTCGCTGTCCGAGGACCCGGACGCCGCCCGCGCGACGCTCGAGGCCGAGTACGCCGAGCGCCATCTGTCTGCCGCCACCGCGGCCGGCGACGGCTTCGTCGACGAGGTGATCGAGCCGCGCGACACGCGCTCGCGGCTGATCTGGGCGCTCTCCGCGACGGGCCCGCGGCGGCCGCGGGCGTGAGTGGGAGCGAGGGCGAGCGCCATGACGGGGCGCTGCTCGCGATCGGCGACATCCACGTCAACCACGCCGAGAATCGGCGCGTCGTCGAGGGCCTGACGCCCGGCTCCGAGCACGACTGGCTGATCGTCTGCGGCGACGTCGGCGACAGCCCGGAAGACCTCGAATGGGCGCTCGGCATCCTGCGCGACCGCTTCGCGAGCGTGATCTGGGTGCCGGGCAACCACGAGCTGCTGGCCCAGCGCGACGACCCGCCCGAGCTGCGCGGCGAGCACCGCTACCGCCTGCTGGTCGACATCTGCCGGCGGCTCGGCGTGGTGACGCCGGAGGACCCCTACCCGACCTGGCTCGGGCGCGGCGGGCCGCTCACGGTCGCGCCGCTGTTCCTGCTTTACGACTACAGCTTCGGCCGCAACGTCGGCCCGACGAAGGCCGCCGCGCTGCGCCGCGCCTACGACGCCGGCGTCGTCTGCGTCGACGAGTTCCTGCTCGATCCGGCGCCATACCCGTCGCGCGAGGCGTGGTGCCACGCGCGCGTCGCGCACACCGAGCGGCGCCTCGCCGCCCGCCCGCCTGAGCTGCCGACCGTCCTCGTCAACCACTTCCCGCTGCTCGAGGCCCCGACACGCAGCCTGCGTCACCCCGAGTTCGCACAGTGGTGCGGGACGCTGAGCACCGCCGACTGGCACCTCCGCTTCGACGCCAAGGCGGTCATCTACGGGCACCTGCACATCCCGCGCACGACCTGGCACGACGGCGTCCGCTTCGAGGAGGTCTCGCTCGGCTACCCACGCGAGCGCGCATGGCGCGCCGCGCGACTGCCCGGCCGGACGCCTTTGCGGCCCGTGCTCGGCGAGGCGGTGGCGGTGTGATCGAGCAGCTGCTGCCCGCGACGGTCGCGGCCGTGACCGCGACCAGCGACGACGGCGCCGCCGAGCTCTTCCCGGAGGAGCGTGCCGCATTGGGCCAGGCGGTCGACAAGCGCCGGCGCGAGTTCACGACCGTCCGCAGCTGCGCGCGCGCCGCCTACGCGCGTCTCGGCCTACCCCCCGCGCCCGTGGTTCCAGGTCCGAAGGGCGAGCCGAGCTGGTCGGACGGCGTCGTCGGAAGCATCACCCACTGCGACGGCTACCGCGCCTGCGCGCTCGCCCACGCGAGCGACCTGCTGACGATCGGCATCGACGCCGAGCCGAACGCGCCGCTGCCCGACGGCCTGCTGCCCGACATCGCGCGGCCGGAGGAGCAGCCGGCGCTGCGCGACCTGACCCGCAAGGCGCCGACGGTCCACTGGGACCGGCTGCTGTTCAGCGCCAAGGAGTCGGTCTACAAGGCGTGGTTTCCGCTCGCCCGCCGCTGGCTCGGCTTCGAAGACGCGACGGTGACGATCGACTTCGAGGCGCGGACCTTCCATGCTCGGCTGCTCGTACCCGGCCCGCTCGTCGAAGGCCAGCCCCTGACCGAGCTCTCGGGACGCTGGCTGACCGGCCGGGGCCTCGTCGCGACCGCGATCGCGCTCCCTCCCGCAAGCCGATCGGCATAGGCTGTCGCGATGCTGCTGCGAACGCGAAGTTGGGGCATGACGGGCGCGGACCCGATCGTCTGCGTGCACGGCGTCGCGCAGCACGGCGGCATCTTCGAGCCGCTCGGACAGCAGCTCGTCCAGGGCGGGCGGCGCGTCGTCGCTGTCGACCTGCGCGGCCACGGCGACTCGGGCCGCGAGCCGCCCTGGAATGTCGACACGCACGTCAACGACCTGCTCGAGACCGTCGGCGAGCTCGGGATCGAGCGCGCGACCTGGGTCGGCCACAGCTTCGGCGGCCGGATCGTCGCCACGCTCGCCAATCGCGCGCCGGAGCGCGTCAGCCGCCTCGCGCTGCTCGAGGCCGGGCTGACGGTGCCCACCGATCGCGCGCTGCGCCAGGCCGAGATCGACCGCCTCGACTGGAGCTTCGCGACCGTCGAGGGAGCGACGAACGCGATGCTCGCCTCCGACACCGTCGTCGCGGCCCCGGAGGCGACCGTCGCCGCCTACGTCGAGGACGACGTCCGGCGCGGTCCCGACGGACGCTTCCGCTACCGCTTCTGCCCGAGCACCGTGGTCACCGCCTGGAGCGAGCTGGCGCTGCCGGCGCCGCCGATCGCCGAGCTGCCGACGCTGCTCGTGCAGGCGATCGCGCCGCTGTTCGAGGCCCGCGACCAGATCGGCCGCTACCGCGAGGCGCTCGGCCCGCTGCTGACCGTCGTGACGGTCCCCAACGGCCACAACGTCCTCTGGGAGTCGCCGGCCGAGACGATCGGCGCGGTCGAGTCCTTCCTCGCAGCGACAGCGACGAGCTAGTCGCGCGGCGGGCGGCGCTGCTCGGCGAGCGGCTTGCCGGAGTCGTCGGCGATCGTGCCCGGCGGCCACTGACCGAACCAGTTGTCGCGCGCGCCGTCCATCGTGAGGACCGAGCCGGAGTAGAAGTCGCCGGCCGGCGACGCCAGGTAGGCGATCGCCCAGGCGAACTCGTCCTCGGTCCCGAGTCGACCCGCCGGGATCGTCTGCTCGAGGTGGTCGACGACAGCCTGCGGGTACTTGGTGCGCAGCGTCTCGGTGCCGAACTGGCCGGCGGCGAGCGAGTTGAGCTTGATCCCGAAGCGCGACCACTCGATCGACAGCACGCGGGTCAGATTCTCGACCGCCGCACGCGCCGCCGAGGAGTGGGCCATGCCCGGTAGGCCGTTGTGCGGCGAGATAGTGACGTTGACGATCTTCCCGCCGGCGCCGCTCGGGATCATCGCCTTGGTCGCCACCGCGTGGGTCATCAGCCAGGTGCCCTCGACGTTGAGCCGGATCACCGTGCGGAAGCCCTTCGGCGTGATGTCCTCGGCCGGCGTCAGGTACTGACCGCCGGCGTTGTTGACGAGCAGGTCGATCCTGCCGTGATCGGCCAGCACGCCGTCGACGAGCGCGTCGACCTCGTCCTCCTCGCGGATGTCGCAGACGCGCGCCGAGCAGCGGCCCTCGGCACAGAGCGCGACGGTCTCCTCGAGCGGCTCGGCGCGGCGCCCGCAGACGACGACCCGGGCCCCCAGCGACGTCAACTCGATCGCGGTACGCCTGCCGAACCCCGAACCGCCGCCGCTGACCAGCGCGACCTGCCCGGCGAGCAGGTCCGGCTTGAAGATCGCGCTCGGGTCCTGTCCACTCATCGCACGAACTGCCCGTGAAAGCCGAACGGGATGTGGTGGGGCGCCTCGGCGCGCGCCAGCTCGTCGAACGAGGCCGCGTCGAGGACCAGCAGGAAGGAACGCTCGGCCTCCGCGTCGAGCACGACGGACAGCACGACGCCGTCATCCTCGGCGCTGGCGCCCGGCCGCGCGACGAACACCGGCTCGCCGGGGTAGCAGCCAGGCTCCCGCCAGACCCGGCGCGTGCCGTCACGCACGTCGACCTTGACCAGCTGGTCGAACCAGTCGCTCTCGAGGCCGGCGGCATAGACATACGCGTAGTCGCGGCCGTTGCGGCTGCCATAGGCGATGCGCGGCAGCTCGAGCGCACCCTCGGCCAACGGCCTGTGGCCGATACCGCCGCCGGCGAGGTCGATCGTGTAGCGGCGCAACTCGCCACCGGGGAGCGGTCCGCGTGGCCTTTCGCGCTTATCGTCCAGATAGAGCGCGTCGATGATGCTCGCGTCCTCGTAGGCGATCAAGTCGACGACGAGCTCGTCGCCGCGCTCAAAGGCGTTGACGTGGTGGAAGCAGAAGAACGCGTCGGTCTCGTAGCTCCCGCGCAGCTCGCCGCTGTCGCGGTCGACGACCAGGAACCGTGCCGGCGCGCCGCCGTCCCAGCGGTAGTTCTCGATAAACGGCCGGTTGGACGCGGCAAGGCGCAGCGTGTTCACACGCAGCGGGTACTCCGCGAGAATCAGGTGACGGTCGGTGCTACCGAACGAGTGGATGTATGACGGTTGCTTGACCGGCATCCGCGCGATCGTCCGCCTGCGTGCGCCCTCGACAGGCATTCCGTAGAAGACGTACTCGCTGCGCGGCCCGATCCGGACGAAGTAGTTGATCAGCTCGCGTCGCGCTGGATCGTGATGCGGGTGCGCGGTCGTCAGGTGTCCGCCCAGCTTGTCGTCGTGGGCGAACGGCCCGAGGGTCGCGAGCGTCTCGGCGTCGAACTCGATCGGCAGCGGCGTCTCGGACAATGCGACGAAACGCTCGCCGATCTGCGTCATGTTGACGTTCGCGTTGTCCGTCAGGGCGGGCGAGAAGATCGACTGGACGCGCTGGAACAGCGTCCGGCAGGGGTCCGTCGCGAATGCCCTTTTCGACCATTCGCCGGCCCGAGCGCTGCGATAGGCATCGGTGTCGAGGAAACGGCTCGCATATGAGACCCGGCCGTCGGCGAATCCGAAGCGGTTGAGCATCGCCAACCCGTCAAACCAGTGATTGGCCCGTGTCCCCCCGACGTCGAACTTCGCGGGCGTGACCCTTATCAGCGAGCCCGAAAGCCACGGTGGCAAGTCGCCCCGGAGTGGCAGCGAGTCACGAGCGAGCTCATCTTCTAGATCCGCGAAGCCCAGTGCCGGTACCTGAGCTGGCGGTAGCTTGGCTAGAGCCACGGATCGCACTGTACATTTCCCCCGATGGCCACGGCGGCAGAGCCACGGCCGGCGCAGCTGCCGCTGCCCGGCGGGCGCGAGGGGGCGACGGTCCGACTCCACCCCTTGCTGTGCGCGCGGATGATCGCGCCGCCGGCGATGATGCACCGCGCCGAGGGCCGGCTGGCGCCGCTGCGCGCGCTCGGCGTCGGCGTCTCCCAGGACGACTGGCCGGAGATCCCGGTGCAGGCGTTCCTCGTCGAGCATCCCGGCGCCGGCCTGGTGCTCGTCGACACGGGCTTCCACGCCGCGGTCGCGGTCGACCCACGCCAGGGGATGGGCCGGCTCGGCGGACTCGTCTTCAAGGATCTGCGGATGGACACCGCACAGGCGGTCCCCGGCCAGCTGCGCGAGCGCGGGCTGGATCCGAACGATGTCGGCACGATCGTGCTGACCCACCTGCACGCCGACCACGCCAGCGGGATCGCCCAGTTCCCGGACGCCACGTTCGTCGTCAGCTCGGCCGAGTGGGAGGCCGCTGCCGGGGGCGGCGCGACCGACGGCTACATCAAGCGCCAGTTCGACCACGCCTTCGACTACCGGCTGCTCGACTTCGAGAGCGACGACACGGACTCGTTCGCGAGCTTCGGCCGCTCGCTCGACCTGTTCGGCGACGGCAGCGTGCGGATCGTCTTCACACCCGGCCACACCGCCGGCCACTGCTCGGTGATCCTGCGGCTGGCCGAGCGCGACGTGCTGCTGACCAGCGACGCCGCCTACACACAGCGGACGATCGCCGACACCGCGCTCCCCTACAAGATGGACGACGAGCACCGCTTCCGCCGCTCGCTGCGCGAGATCCAGCTCTACATCGAGCAGAACCCGGACGCCCTCGTGATCACCGGTCACGACATGCCCGCCTGGCGCCGGCTCGACGCCGTCTATTAAGACCGGGGGCTCACGCCCCCGGACCCCCGTGGCGCCTGGCCGCGCCGCGTGCGGCGCTACCGGCCGAGCTTGCGCGCGTCGGCCCAGAGGCCGCGGATGCGCTCGAAGACCTGCTCTGAGGCGTACTGCGCCTGCTCGCGCGTCGGCTCCTCGTCGAGCTGGTCGAACCGGACCGGCTTGCCGAAGCGGACGCTGACCTTCGGGAACTGGCCGCGCTTCCAGTTGCGCGTCTTCTCCGACCCGATGATCGCGACCGGGACGACCGGCACGCCGGTCTCGAGCGCGAGCTTGCCGACGCCGGGGCGCGGGGTACCGAGCTCGCCGCTGCGCGAGCGGCCGCCCTCGAGGTACATCACGACGATGTCGCCGCGCCCGAGGATCGCCTTCGCGGTGACGAACGCTTCCTCGTCGTGGTGGCCGCGACGGACCGGGAACACGCCGCCGTACTTGTAGATCAGCCAGAGCGGGAACGTGAACAGCTGCGACTTCGCCATGAAGTGCACCTTGCGGCGCAGGTAGACGGCGAGGAAGAAGTGGTCGAGGAACGAGAAGTGGTTCGGCGCGAGGATGCACGGGCCGTCGGCGGGGACGTTGTTGGTGTCGAAGCCGCGTGTGCGGAAGAAGCCGAGCAAGTAGGGCGTCAGGACGACCCGCACCGCCTCGTAGACCCAGGTCGGCCGGTGGCCGCGTGTGCGCGCGTGGAAGTGGTCGAAGTCCTCCTTGGGGCGCGGGTCCTTGTAGACCTGCTCCTTGATCTTGAGATCGGCCATCAGGCGTCCGCCCATCCACGCGAGCGCTCGGTCGCGCGGGCCCAGCCGGCGAGCAGCTCGTCACGCCGGGCGGCCGGCATCCGCGGCTCGTAGCGGGCGGCCTCGCGCCACATCGAGCGGACGTCTGACTCGCTCCAGATACCGGTGGCCACGCCGGCAAGATACGCGGCGCCGAGCGCCGTCGTCTCCGAGACCTCCGGAACGATCACCGGGACGCCGAGCACGTCGGCCTGAAAGCGCATCAGCCAGGAGTTGTGGACGGCGCCGCCGTCGGCCTTCAACTCGGCGAAGGCGATCCCCGACGCCGCCTCCATCGCCCGGACCGCGTCGACCGTCTGGTAGGCGATCGCCTCGAGCGTGGCACGCGCGAGGTGGGCGCGGCCGGTTCCGCGCGTCAGGCCGACGATCGTGCCGCGCGCATAGGGGTCCCAGTGCGGCGAGCCAAGGCCGGTGAAGGCCGGCACGAGGTAGACCCCGTCGTTGCCGTCAAGCGAGCGGGCGAGCTCCTCGGTCTCGGCGGCGGTGCGGATGACGCCGAGCCCGTCGCGCAGCCACTGGACGGCGGCGCCCGTCACGAAGATCGCCGCCTCGAGCGCGTAGTCGACACGGCCGTCGACGCCCCAGGCGACGGTGGTCAGCAGGCCCTCCTCGGGGGCGGGCGGCTCGCCGCCGGCGTTGAGCAGCACGAAGCTGCCGGTGCCGTAGGTGTTCTTGCCGAGCCCGGGCGCGTGGCAGCCCTGGCCGTAGAGCGCGGCCTGCTGGTCGCCCGCGATCCCGGCGACCGGGACTTCGCCACCAAACTCGCTCGTCGTGCCGTAGACGTGAGCGCTCGGACACGGCTCCGGGAGGCTCTCGACCGGTACCCCGAGCAGCTCGCACAGCTCCGCGTCCCAGCGCAGCCGCGCGATGTCGAACAGCAGCGTCCGCGACGCGTTCGAGTAGTCGGTCGCGTGGCGGCCGGTCAGCTTGTGCACGAGCCACGAGTCCACGGTGCCGAAAGCGGCACGGGCGGGATCAACGCCACCTTCGCGGATCAGCCACTCGATCTTCGTCCCCGAGAAATACGGGTCGAGCACCAGTCCCGTCCGCTCGCGCACGAGCGGCTCGTGCCCCGCCGCGCGCAGCTCGTCGCAGCGGGCGGCGGTGCGGCGGTCCTGCCAGACCAGCGCCCGATGCAGCGGCTCGCCGCTCGCGCGGTCCCACGCGACGACCGTCTCGCGCTGATTCGTGATCCCGATTCCCGCCAGCTTGCTCCCATCGATCCCAGCCGCCGCGAGCGCCTGATGGCCCACGCGCCGCGTCACCTCCCAGATCTCGTTCGCGTCGTGCTCGACCCAGCCGGGGCGCGGGAAGTGCTGGCCGAACTCGCTGTAGGCGCGGCCGGCGATCCGTCCCTCACCGTCGAACACGAGCGCCGTCGAGCCGGTGGTGCCCTGGTCGAGCGCGAGGATCACGGGCCCATCCTACGCCGGGGTCATCCCGTGTCCCGGGTATCGTGCGCGCCGCGCAGAGCTGTCACGAGAGTCAGAGGAGAGCACGTTGCCAAACGTCGAGGCACACATCACGGGGACGGTCTGGAAGATCGAGTGCAAGGTCGGCGACGAGATCGAGGAGGGCGACACGGTCGCGATCCTCGAGTCGATGAAGATGGAGATGCCGGTCGAGGCCGAGGACGACGGCACGGTCGCAGAGATCAAATGCGCCGAGGGCCAGTCGGTCAACGAGGGCGACGTCCTGGTGGTGCTCGAGTAGCCGTGGAGCTCGCCTCCGGAAAGCTGATCCGCGACGAGCCCGCGGAGGGGGTGGTCCGCCTGCGGATCGCCAACCCCGAGCGCCGTGGCGCGCTCGACCACGAGATCCTCGACACGCTTGCCGAGACGGTCGCGGGCCTCGATGCTCGCTGCCTGGTGCTCACCGGAACCGACGGGATCTTCTCGGCGGGCTACGACCTCGGCAACCTCGAGGGCCGCGACTTCGACGAGAACGCCGAGAAGCTCGTCGCGCCGCCGTTCCACGCCGCGCTCGAGGCGCTCGAGGCTTACCACTATCCGGTGATCGCCCAGCTCAACGGCCACGCGATCGGCGGCGGCCTCGAGTTCGCGCTGACCTGCGACATCCGCATCGCGGCGCGCGGCATCAACGTCGGCATGCCGCCGGCGAAGCTCGGCTTGATCTACTCGCACACCGGCCTGCGCAAGTTCCTCGACGTCTGCGGGCCGGCGAGCACGGCCGAGCTGTTCTACGTCGGCCGCAACATCGACGTCGAGCGCGCCCACGCGATCGGCCTGGTCAACCACGTCGTCGACCCCGCGGAGCTCGACGCCACCGTCGTCTCGATGGCCGCCGAGATCGCCGCCAACGCCCCGCTCTCACTGGCCGGCAACAAGCGCGTCCTGCGCGAGCTCCGCGCCCACGCCGCCGCCCTTCCGCCCGACGTCGAGCGCGACCTCATCGCCCTCCGCGAATCCTGCTTCCGCACCGAGGACTTCCGCGAGGGCGTCCGCGCCTTCGCCGAGAAGCGCCCCCCGGTCTGGCACGGCCGCTAGCACCCAAGCCGTCACCCGCCCGTCACGCACCCGTAACCCTCCACGCCCCACCAGCGCGCCACCCCGCGCCAACCTCGGCGCATGCCCGCCGCCGATCGCCCCACCGCCAGTGAGGTCGACTCTCCCGACGTAATACGTCGCAATAGTCGCCCTCACCCGACAGACGCCGAAATACGACAGTTCGCCCAGGCCCGACATGGGATCGTGACCGCATCGGATCTCCGCGGTCTCGGACTCGGAGAGCGTGCGAGCCAGCACCGTGCGAAGTCCGGGCGGTTGCGCCGACTCCACCGCAGCGTGTACTCGGTCGAGGCTCCCAGTCAGAAAGGCCGCTGGCTCGCGGCGGTGTGCGCGTACGGCGACGGCGCAGTGCTCTCGCACGCTTCCGCGGCGGCCCTATGGGATGTGCTGGGCGATCCAGGTGGCGCCGTGCACGTCAACGTCAGTGGCGCTCACCGCCGGACACGCCCCGGAGTCGTGGTCCACAGGGCCGCCTTGCGGCCACACGACATCACCAGCATCGACGGAATCCCATGCACGACGCTGGCCCGCTCGCTCGTCGATGTGGCGGCAAACATCGGCATGCACCGCCTCGAACGCGCCATCGTCCTCGCAGAAGAGCTGGGAATCTTCGACCTCCGAGCGGTTCGAGCACAGCTTGACCGGATGCCTGGCCAACGGGGTTGCGGGGCTGTTGCCATGGCCCTCTCGCGCTACGACGACCTGGCGATTACGCGCAGCGAGGCGGAGTTGCGCTTTCTCGCGCTGGTACGCATGGCCGGACTACCCGAGCCAGAGGTGAACGCCTGGATACCGCTCCCCGAAGGCAGCGGTTACCGCCCCGACTTCCTCTGGCGCAAGCGGAGGTTGATCGTCGAGGTCGACTCCCGGTCTCACCACGCCCTCCGGCGGGCATTCGAGCACGACCGCAGGCGTGACCGCCGCCTCCTCGGGGCGGGCTTCGTGACGGTGCGCTTCCCGGCACGCGAGGTCCTGCGCAACCGCGCCGACGTGATCCGCGAGCTCCGGGCTCTCTTGTCCCGGGCGCCCTGACGTGAGGTCGACTTTCCCGACGCATTGCGTCGCAAAAGTCGACCTCGGCCTGGGAGCGGATGGGATCATGACTTTGACCACGCGACTCGAGGAGGCGGCATGAGCTACGGCGACCACATCACGCGTAACCGCGGGGCGATCCGCTTCCTGCTGTTCGCGCTCGGGATACCGCAGGGGCTGATCGGCTTCTGGGCACTGTTCGCGCCGAACTCGTTCTACGACGACTTCCCGGCGGGGACGGATGGCTGGGTGAATGTGCTCGGCCCATTCGACGAGCATCTGGTAACCGATGTCGGCGCGCTGTTCGTGGCGCTCGGGTTCCTGCTCTGCTTCGCGGCGGTCAGCCTGCGGCGCGGCACGGTGCTGGCGGCGACGATCACCTGGCTGATCTTTGCGGTCCCCCACTTCGTCTGGCACGTCTTCAACCTCGAGCCGTACGGGACCGCCGACGCGATCGGCAACACGGCGACCCTCGCGTGGACGGTGGTCGGCGGCATCCTGATCCTCTTCCTGGCGCGCACGCCCGCCAAGGCGGTGACAGCCGCGCCCGGCGAGAACGGCGGCCGCATCGCCGGCGTCCCGAACAACCGCGCCGGGCTGGTCGCGCGGTCGAGTTACTCCTACGCGCGCCGCGCGCTCGGCCAGGTGCCGGAGCCGATGCGCGTCCACGCCCACCATCCGACGATCCTCGCCGGCTACGGCGCGCTCGAGTACGCGACCGGCACCGCCGACCGCGTACCGCGCGACCTGAAGCTGCTCGCCGTGACCAAGGCGGCCGCGCTGGCCGGCTGCGAGTTCTGCATCGACATCACCTCGATGCTGTCGGCCGAGGCCGGCGTCACCGAGGCCCAGCTGCGCGCCCTGCCGAACTACCGCGACAGCCCCGAGTTCAGCGACGTCGAGCGGCTCGTCCTCGACCTCGCCGTCGGCATGACGCGGACCCCGGTCGAGGTCTCCGACGAGCTGTTCGCGCGGCTCCGCGAGCACTTCGACGAGGCCCAGCTAGTCGAGCTCTGCAACGAGATCGCGCTCGAGAACTACCGTGCCCGCTTCGACTGGGCGTTCGGCATCGGATCGCAGAACTTCGCCGAGGGCGGATACTGTGCCCGCGCGGAGGCGCTCCCCGCCTAGCAATCCGTCCGGCGTCACCCCTAGCTTCCGGCCCAATCCCAATCCCCCGAGGGAGATGCCATGCCCCCGCTGATCAGTAGAGAAGAAGCACTCCGTTTGGGCGAGATCGAGGATCGCGCCGAGATCGAGGCACTGATCGAGCGCGCGTGGGAGGCCCGCGTCGAGCACTTCGGCGACTCGACCGACATGTGCTCGTTGGTCAACGCGAAGTCGGGCGGCTGCGCCGAGGACTGCGGCTTCTGCGCCCAGTCGCGCTTCGCCGAGGCCGACACGCCGATGCACGCGATGATGACCCCGGACCAGATCCTCGAGCACGCGAAGGCGGCCGAGGCGGCCGGCGCCCACCGCTTCTGCATGGTCACCCAGGGCCAAGGGCTGTCGAAGAAGGACTTCGAGAACATCCTCGAGGGGGCCAAGCTCGTCGCCGAGCAGACCAACCTCAAGCGCTGTGCCTCGATCGGCCACATGTCGGTCAAGCGCGCCAAGCAGCTCAAGGAAGCCGGCATCCAGCGCGTGCACCACAACGTCGAGACGGCGGAGAGCTACTACCCCGAGGTCGCGACGACGGTCCGCTACGAGGGTCGGCTGCGGACGATCGACGCGGTCGAGCAGGCGGGCCTGGAGACCTGCGTCGGCGGCATCCTCAACCTCGGCGAGTCGCGCGAGCAGCGCGTCGAGATGGCCTTCGAGCTGGCGAAGATCGACCCGACGAGCGTGCCGATCAACATGCTCAACCCGCGCCCCGGGACGAAGTTCGGCGACCGTGACTACATGGACCCGTGGGAGGCCGTGAAGTGGATCGCGATCTTCCGGCTGATCCTGCCGAACGCGCTCTTCCGTCTCTGCGGCGGCCGCGTCGAGAACCTCGGCGAGCTGCACTCGCTCGCGGTCAAGGCCGGCATCAACGGCGTGATGATGGGCAACTTCCTGACGACGCTCGGCTCTGAGCCGGGTGACGACCGGGCGATGTTCGAGGAGCTCGGCCTCAACGTCGCGCGCCAGGACGACAACGGCTCCAACCCGCGGCCCGACAACCGCAGCGGCTGGCTCGACGGCGAGACGCCGCGCACCCCGATCGACGAGCTCGTCGACAGCCGCGCGCAGGCGCCGTTCTGGAACCCGGAGATCCAGCTGCGCCGCGTCAAGAAGGGGAAGGTTCCGCCCCGCCCCGACGGGGCGCCCAACCGCGGCCTCGAGGTCGTCCAGGTGGAGGGAGCGTCGTGACCGACATCGAGAGCGCACTCAGCGCAATTCGCGACCGCGGGCTGTACCGCAAGCTGCGAATGATCTCCGGACCTCAGGGGCCGCGCGTCTTGTTGGACGGGCGGCCCGTTCTGCTTCTGTGCTCGAACAACTACCTCGGCCTGGCCGACCATCCGCGCGTCCGCGAGGCGGCCGCCGAGGCGGCGATGCGCTACGGCGCCGGCGCCGGCGCGTCGCGACTGGTGTCGGGCAACATGCGCATCCACCGCCGGCTCGAGGAGCGGCTCGCCGACTTCAAGGGCTATGAGACCTCGCTTCTGTTCGGCTCCGGCTATCTCGCCAACACGGGAGTCGTCCAGGCGCTCGCGAAGCCGGGCGAGGTCGTCTTCTCCGACGCGCTCAACCACGCGAGCATCGTCGACGGCTGCCGGCTCGCCGGCGCCGAGACGTTCGTCTACGACCACGGCGACGTCGACCACCTCGCCTGGGGCCTGCGCGAGGCCGAGGGTCGCGGCAGCCTGATCGTCACCGACGGCGTCTTCTCGATGGACGGCGATGTCGCCCCGCTGCCCGAGATCGTCGAGCTGGCGCGCCGCTTCGACGCCCGCGTGATGGTCGACGACGCGCACGGCACCGGCACGATCGGTCCCGACGGCCGCGGCTCCGTCGCGGCGGCCGGCCTCGAGGACGAGGTCGACGTGCTGGTCGGGACGCTCGGCAAGTCGCTCGGCTCCTACGGCGCCTACGTCTGCTGCGACCGGCCGATGGCGAAGTACCTCGTCAACACCGCGCGCACACTGATCTTCTCGACCGCGCTGGCGCCGCCGCAGGTCGCCGCCGCGATGGCCGCGCTGGAGCTGCTGCGCGAGGAGCCGCGCCGGGTCGAGCGGCTGCAGCGCAACTCGCGCATCCTGCGCGACGCGCTCGCCGACGAGGGCCTGCCGACGGGCGGCGGCGAGACGCCGATCGTCCCGGTGATCATCGGCGACGCCGACGCGACGGTCTCGGCCAGCGAGCGCACGCTCGAGCGCGGCGTCTTCGCCCAGGCGATCCGCCCGCCGACCGTCCCCGACGGCTCGTCGCGGATGCGCCTGACCGTGATGGCCTCGCACACCAAGGCCGAGCTGCGCGACGCCGCCAAGGTGGTCGCCAAGGCCGTCCCCGACGCTGCCCGCAAGGCCGCCGCGCGCCGGGCGCTCGACGCCGAGGCGGCAGCCGCCGGCGGCCGCGTGTTCGACCGCCTCGCCGACGCGGCCTAGCGCCCCGCCCGCGTGCGCGGCCTCTTCGTAACCGGCACCGACACCGGCGTCGGCAAGACCATCGTCGCCGCCGCGATCTGCGCCGCCCTCGCCGCCCGCGGCGAACACGTCGCCGCCTTCAAGCCAGTCGTCACCGGCACCGACGACGCCCCCGGCCCCTGGCCGCCAGACCACGAGCTCCTCGCCGCATCAGCCAACGCCGGCCAAACCCCCGCCGACGTCGCCCCAACCACCTTCGGCCCACCCGTCTCCCCCCACTACGCCGCCCAGCTCGCCGGCACGACGATAGATCCCACCAGCTTCCGCTCCGCCGCCCACCGCGCGGCCCAATCAGCAGCGGCGGGGGGAATCCCGAGCAGCGATTCCCAAGCGGATCGGGAATCCCCCCGCCGCGGCGTACCACGGCAACCCGGGGCGCTCATCTGCGAGGGCGTCGGCGGCCTCCTCGTGCCCCTAACCCCCGCCTACTCCGTCCGCGACCTCGCCGTCGACCTCGCCCTTCCCCTGGTCGTCGTCGCCCGCACCGGCCTCGGCACGATCAACCACACGCTGCTGACCGTCGAGTCCGCCCGCGCCGCCGGCCTGCACGTCGCCGGGATCGTCATGACGCCGTGGCCCGCCAACCCCGAGCCGATCGAGCGGTCCAACCGCGACACGGTCGAGCGGTTGAGCGGAGTCCCAGTCAGCGGGCTGCCGCCGACGACCCCCGCGCAGCTCGCCGCCGCCGGGGCCGCCTTGCCGCTTGACAGCTGGTTGTAGCCTCTTCCGCGGGAGGATTTTGTGCGCCGCTTTTTGATCATCGCCCTGTCGCTGCTCGCCGTGCTCGCGGCGCTGCTGGTCGTCAACGCGGTGATCGTCGGCGGCGAGACCCAGGCCGCCAGCGCTGACGGCGCCGGCCGCGTGATCGACCTGCCGGGCGGTGACCTCAACGTGACCGACCGCGGTCCGCGCGACGCCCCCACGATCCTGCTCGTCCACTGCTACACGTGCTCGATCGACTACTGGCAGCGGCTCGAGCCGCTGCTGCGCCGCGACCACCGTGTGATCGCCGTCGACCTACTCGGCCACGGCGGCTCCGAGAAGCCGGACAGCGGCTACTCGATGGAGCACCAGGCCGACACGATCGCCGAGGCGCTCGACGCCCTCGACGCGAAGCCGGTGCTCGCCGTCGGCCAGTCGCTCGGCGGACCGGTCAGCACCGCGCTCGCCCAGCGCCACCCGGACAAGGTCCGCGGCCTGGTGATCATGGACTCGGCGTCGCAGACGAAGTACGTCGACCTGCCGTTGACCGCGCGGATCGCGCGGATGCCGGTGATCGGCCCGGCGATCAAGCAGGTCGTTCCCGACAGCAAGATCCACGAGGAGCTGAGCAAGGCGTTCCACACGGGCTTCGACTTCCCCGACACGTTCGTCGAGAACGTCAAGGAGATGACCTACACCGCCTTCGCCGAGTCGTCGAAGGAGGGTGGCGACTTCACCGACGAGCAGCACCTCGACGACCGCATCGCCTCGACCCGCCTGCCCGTCACCGTGATCTTCGGCGCCGAGGACCGCATCGTCGACCCCAAGTCCGCCGACGACTTCCGCGACATCCCCGGCGCCAAGGTCGTCGTCCTGCCCGGCATCGGCCACACCCCGCAGATGGAGGCTCCGGCCCGCTCGGCCGCCCTCGTCCGCGCCCAGGACCGCGCAGCCCGCTAGCTAGTCGGCGGCGTAGTCGACGATCGACTTGTCGATCAGCCACTCCACCGGCGCGTGGTCGTCGGTGTAGATCTCGCCGCCGGTCAGCGGCGGGCCCGAGCGGAGATAGGCCTCGATCAACGCCGGCCGCAGCTGGCGCGGGACTTCGCCGGTGGCACCGCGCAGCCGCTCCACCGACACCGGCCCCTCGCCCGCCACCACGAGCGAGTTCGTGTCGTCGAACGGGTAGCGAACGACGTTCGGGAAGACCGCCCCGATCGTCGCGCTCAGCACCTCCTCCAGGTCGGTCTGGTCCTCCGGATGGCCGATGTTGATCACGATCACCCCGCCGGGCGCGAGCCGGTCGCGGCAGAGCTCGAAGAACTCGCGTGTCGACAGGTAGAAGGGGATGTAGGGCTGGCGGTAGGCGTCGATCGAGATCACGTCGTAGCGGGCGTCGGTCTTCCGCAGGAACGGCCGCGCGTCCTCGTGGTGGAGCGCCAGCCGCGGCCCCTCCTCCAACCCGAAGTAGCGCTTGCCGATCTCCGACAGCTCGCCGTCGATCTCGACGCCGTCGACCCGCACGCCCGGGAACAGCTCGGTGTACGCCCGCGCCATCGTCCCCGCCGCATTGCCGAGGATCGCCACCCGCCGCGGCGGCTCGGCCAAGCCGGCGAACGGCGCGACCAGCATCCCGTCCCAGTACCCGCCGGTGAGCACGGTCCCCGGCCGCCACAGCGAGTGCAGCGCCTGGCCCTCGTTGAGCTCCAGGATCCTGCTGCGGTCGTCGCGCTCGATCACCCGCGCGTACTGGTACTCGGTGTCGGTCTCGTAGATCACGCGGCCGTTGTCGGCCTGGGCCTTCAGCGTCCCGACCGGCGCGATCATCATCACGACGATCGCGACCGGAACCGCGGCCGCGAGGTAGCGCCGCCGCCCCGCCCACAGCCCGGGCAGCGCCACGACCGCGATCGTCAGCGCGAAGAAGAGGAAGGCCCGCCGCGTGCCGACGAGCGGGATCAGCAGCAGCGACGACAGCAACGTCCCGACCAGGCTGCCAGCCGTCGAGATCGCATACAGACGGCCCGACACCCGCCCGGCCTCCTCGAGCGTGGTCACGCTGAGCCGGATCGCGTAGGGCGCGACGGCGCCGAGCAGCAGCACCGGCACCGCGACCAGGCCGAGCACTGCCAGCAGCGACCCGAGGAAGGCCCCCGCCGAGACCGAGTCGAGTGCGTCGACCGCGACGTCGAGCAGCGGGTTGGCGACGAACGGCACCAGCGCGAGCAGCCCGGCCGCGACCAGCGCCAGCAGGCAGAGCGAGCGCATGTCCGGCCGCCGATCCGCGAGCCGGCCGCCGAGCCAGTAGCCGACCGACAGCGCGACGAGCACGACGCCAATCGTGTTCGCCCAGACGACAGTCGACGCCCCGAAGTACGGTGCCAACAGGCGCACGGCAGCGATCTCGGCGCCCAACGAGCCCATGCCAACCGCGAAGACGAGCAATGGCAGCGGTGGCATCTGCGCGCTCACGATAGCTAGGATCGCGAGTCGTGAGCGAACCGCCGGAAGTCGACCACGACGCCCTCGTCGCCGCCGACCGTGCCCACCTCTGGCACCCGTTCACCCAGCAGCGCGACTGGGCGGGCGAGGAGCCGGTGATCGTCGAGCGGGCCGAGGGCACGGATCTGATCGACACCCAGGGCCGCCGCTACATCGACGGTGTCTCGTCGCTGTGGTGCAACGTCCACGGCCACCGCGAGGCTCGGATCGACGCCGCGATCCGCGACCAGCTCGACCGCGTCGCGCACTCCACGATGCTCGGCCTCTCGCACCCGCCGGCGATCGACCTGGCCCGCCGCCTGGTCGAGATCGCCCCGCCCGGCCTGACGCGCGTCTTCTACTCCGACAGCGGGTCGACCGCGACCGAGATCGCGCTCAAGATGGCGTTCCAGTTCTGGGCCCAGCAGGGCGACGAGCGCCGGACCCGCTTCATCTCGCTGCGCGAGGCCTACCACGGCGACACGATCGGCTCGGTGTCGGTCGGCGGCATCGACCTCTTCCACGCGACCTACCGTCCACTGCTGTTCGAGACGCTCGCCGCCGAGCCCGGCGACATCGACGACATGCGGCGCCTGTTCGAGGCCCATCCCGGCGAGATCGCCGCGGTGATCGTCGAGCCGCTCGTCCAGGGCGCGGCCGGCATGATCGTCCATCCCGAGGGCTACCTGCGCGCCGTGCTCGTCGCAGAGCTCGCGGACGGCGCGCA
>CAZVRI010000028.1:0-37354 GCA_964629855.1 uncultured Thermoleophilaceae bacterium | reverse complement strand
CCTGCCCAAGACCCGCTCCGGCAAGATCATGCGCCGCCTCCTGCGCGACATCGCCAACGGTAAGGAGCTCGGCGACGTCACCACCCTCCGCGACCCCGGCGTGATGGCCGAGCTGGAGCAGAAGGTCGCCTCCCGCCGGGACGACGCGGAGGCCTGACGCGCATGGACAAGGATCCGTCCAACATCACGACCGGCGCCGCCTGCGCGATCGTCTTCTACGTGCTCCTGGTGTTCTCGCTGCCGTTCATGGCCAGCCTGGACATCTCGTGGGTCGTTGGCCTCGCGCTCTGGTTGGGAGGGCCGTACTTGGCCGGCGCGTTTGCGCCATGGCGTCCCCTCGTAGGCATCACCCTCGTCGCGGGCGGCGTCTTCACGGTCGTCCTCTTCACAGGCGCCGTCGACACGGAGTTCTTCATGGATCCGCTCTCGATCATCGCGCTCGTGTTCCTCACCGCCGGCCAGTTGATGTTCGTGGCGTTCGGATCAGCACTCCGAGCCCGAAGGCTCGCGACGTAGCCACATTCCCTCCGAATGCGGCGAAGTGGGCCGTACTGGGCTCGAACCAGTGACCTCCGCCTTGTCGAGGCGGTGGTTGCTGGATTGAGACCCCGACTCTAGAGCCGAATCCCGCTATCCATGCGCTACGCGGGCGGCCAGAGGCTTGCGCGTAGTGCTTTGCATTGACAGGGATTCTAGGGGTTTTGCCGGAGGTTTTGCCGGAAGTTCTGCCACAACAAACTACGAACTCTTGACGCGGCAACCGCATAGATGGGGATGGTGCATTACTCTGGCGGAACCCGCCGGAGCTGCCCCTCCATCACGCGGGACCAAGCATGAACCGACGCGGCCACATGCTCAGCTGGTTGGGAGCGCTCCTCCTGCTGCTTCTTCTTATGCCTACCGCCGTGTCGGCGGGCGTTCTCTCGCTTGGAACACCGCCAACGAACGGGGCGCCTCCTAGCGTCTTTCCGCTAGGGGGCGGTGACGGGGTTGTGACGAGCTGGTACGCCCGCGGCAACTACAGGATCGGCACGTTGCGCGGCAGCGGCGGCCTCACGGACGTGCAACTCGTGGCGTCGCCGTCGATGCAGGTCGCGACCTTCTCTCAGAACATCGGGCGCAATGGCGCTGGGGTCCTCATATGGGAGGGCAATGCCCCGTCCGCGATGCATCACCGATCGCCGTACTTCGACAACCCTGGCCTTCTCAGTCCGTACTACGGGATCTTTCTCCGGCACCGCTCACCGCGCGGAGAGCTGGGTCCGCCGATCAAGGTTGCCGACACCTATGACCCGCAGAACGTCTACGTAGGCGACAGGCCACCACTCGCTGTTCCAGCGTCGTCCGGTCGCTGGTTGATCTTGTGGGGTGTTCCTGGCACCTTCCGCGCTCGCATAGTCAATCCCGACAATTCGCTCGGCCGAATCCAGGACGTACACGGCGGGATCGTGGTCCCGCACCGCGCCTCAGGGGCCATAAGCATCGTGGCGACGGGTCGGGTCGGCACGCGCTGCTCGATCAAGCTTACGACCGTCCGTGCCGGCTCCGACATTGATACGAGAACCACCAGTCGTATCGTGCCCCGCTGCCCCACAGAGCTCGAAGCGGCCGAGACTTCCAACGGAAACCTCATGCTTGCCTGGGTAGATCGTGTCCGAAGCTTGCGGCGCCCGTGCGGTGAGGTGAGCGTACGCGCTGCCGTTGTGGTGGCGCAGGCATCGGCTGCTCGACGGATGATCGGGCCACCCCGCAGGGTCGGAAGAAGCGCCGAGATAATGCCGCGCCTAGTCGAGCGCCCCACGGTCGCGGTAGCTGGCTTCACCGACGGGCGCGCAACAGTCGCCTGGGTGGGACCGCGCGTTCTCGCGCGAACCATCGCCAGGAACGGTGCGCCTCGCGCCACCATCGCACTCTCGCCACCAGGCCGAGTCTCGTCGGGCGTGGCCGCTGTCGGTAGCGCCCAACGCGGACTGGTCGCATGGATCGAGAATGGCCTCGAAACCGTACGCTGCCGCTCCGCTCCGCCGAGACGGGTGGTTGCCCGCTCGATCAAGCCAGGGGCACGCGCAGGAGCCCGCTATGCCTATCCGGGAACCGTGCTAGCTGACGTTGTTCCCGTCGTTCGTCCCAACGGCGCTCCACTTGCCTTGACATGGGTCGGCCAGCGAAACAGCATCGCTCTGCTTTCACGTCCGTGAGAGGACTTACGAACGTTTCGGCCAGCGCCGCGACCGACACGGCCACATGGTCGACCTGCGGGTGCGTTGACTGCGGCACGGAGAGGGGAGTGCGTGGCGCGGCCGGTCCAGTTGCGTGAGACGACCTTCGCGTCCAACCTGCAGGCGGCGCGAAAGATGTGCGGTTGGACCAGGAGCGAGTTGGCGCAACGGTCGGGGCTGCATATCGCTGCGGTAAGTCGCCTCGAGGCTGGATTGCGACAGCCTCGTCTGCCTTCGATCCTCGCGCTTGCTGCGGCGCTGGGGATGACAGGCTCGGAGTTGATCGACGGACTCTGATGTGACCTCGCCGATCGACCGGGCTGATCCGGGACGCGTGGTGCCAATCGGTTAGGCTCGGCGGCACTAGCTCATCCAGGATTCGGGATGGGCTTGGCCGGTTTGAGTCGCGAACGACAGAGGGTTTTGTGGCGAGCCTGTTTCGGAAGCCGTTGTGTGGGTGGTCTGATGCTGAGTTGTTGGGGGCGGGGGATGGTGTTGTGGGGGATGCGTTTGATGTGTTCTTTCGGCGTCATCATCCGGCGGTGTTGAGGTTTCTGGCGGGTCGTGCGTCGGATACGGCTTCGGCGCTCGATCTGAGTGCTGAGGTGTTCGCGGCGGCTTATCTGGGCCGTCGGCGGTTTGATCCGGAGCTGGGGCCGGCAAGGGCGTGGTTGTTCGGGATCGCTGCCCGGACCCTGGCGGGGGCGGAGCGTCGTGGGCGTCGTGAGATGGCGGCGCGGCGCAAGCTCGGGATCGAGCGGGTGTCGTTTACGGATGCGGCGTTGGAGGAGGCTGAGGCGCTGATAGACGCGACCCGGATCGTGGATGGTCTGCCCGTTGTCGAGCGCGATGCCGTCATGGCGCGGGTGATTCACGATCGCGACTACACCGAGATCGCGGCCGCGGCGAACGTCACTCCGGCCACTATCCGCAAGCGGGTCAGCACCGGCCTCGCCAAACTCAGGCCACAAATTCGGCGTGGCGAGCCAAGTACTAGTAGATGGCTAGATCGCGACGCGCTTCCTATCGGCCGGACCCCGCAGTGATCCTCTTTCGCAAGACCCTGCGCAGCGAGCGTCAGAACGCGAAGCTGTCCCAGCGTCAGTTGGGCGAGCTGGCGGGGTTAAGCCAGGGCACACTCAGCGACATCGAGAACGGTGCGCGCGAGCCGGGCCTTGGCCTCGTGATACGCCTGGCTCGCGCGCTCCAGCTGCAACCCGCCGACCTGCTGGCGCATTCGGAACCAGCAACCCCCTACTCGTCCTCGAAGACCGACGATGGAGCGTAGATGGGCCAGGAGACCGGGCCGCCTGGTCCCTCATAGCGGACGCTGCGTAGCTCGGTCTCGGCCGGAACGACCGCGTAGTAGGTGTTGTTGACGACCGCGATTGGCTGCGACTCCGAGGTCCCGGTTTCAAGTGCCGCTACATCGATGCCGTCGGGGACGATCCCGAGCACAGCGATTCCTCTGCCTTCGTCGATCGTGGCCACTAGGGGGCCAGCCTCGCCAGCCGCAACATCGGCCGTGGAGGCGCAGGTCGTGCCGACCCCTTGGCCGTCGGTCAACGCCACACAGACGTGCTCGTTCGCTGGGATCAGGTAGACGGAGTTCATGGTCTGCCCGATCGTCCGGCGCGATAGCCCAGGGTTCATGCCGAACTTGGCATGCCTGCCAAGCGGCTCCGCTAGATCCTGTGGTAGAGCGTCGCCCGCTGTCCGTGCTTCGCGAAGCGCGGCGACTACCTCGAGGGCGTCTTCGTCGATGGTAGTGACCTGAACGTCACCTTGGCCGCGAAGAGGCGGCTCCTCGTCTCCATGTGCGATAGCCGCGACTGAACCTGCGCCCAGAACCGCGCAGGCCGTAGCGACAATTGTGGTTCGCCTAATAAACACAGCCCCTCCTAGAAGTCGGCGTCGGCGAGGCCGTTGACGCTGTGAGGGCCGCCGCTGATCTGTTTGACCTCGGCCTCATAGCATGCGCATTGGACGTCGCCGTAGTACTTGTTCGTCCAGTTGTATGCGCAGGTTCCGCCGCCCCCGAGCTCGTTCCCCGACGACGGCTTCCAAACGTGCTCGCACACATATACCGTGTTGTTCCACGCGCCGGGATACTCGCCGTAGTTGTAGTCCCAGCTGTGCTGACCGTCGAAGCTGCCGTTGGCTCGTCCGTCACACCACTGGTTGCTCGGCTTGAGCACGCAGTTGTAGTAGCTCACGAATGCGTTGGCCTGTGTGGGCGCGACTGCCCCAAGCGCAGCAAAAGCTAAGAGCGCAAGCAGTATGCGTTGTCTCATAGTTCCCTCCCGTCGAGAGTCATCATGCGGCCGAGCCGTTACTGGGCTAAGCAGGTTGGCTGACTCTAAACACGGGCGGAGGCTCCCGTCAACCTCTCGGGAGGCCGGGTTGTGCGCTGACCGCCGGCGGCGGCGCCCGGAGGGATGGGTTCACCGCCGCCAGCGAGTGTTGACTCACACAGCGCCCTTGGAGCTGGTCACGGGGAGGGTTCGGTCCGTGCGTCGCCCCTGAGCACCGCGCGGTCAGCGCGGCCCTCGAATCCTCTGCCAACTACTCGGATTCGAGAACGATCTAGAAGTTGCTTACGTCTACGCGTTCCCTCCGATTCGCTTGCCCTCCATCTCGAATACGGGATCACCTTACACATCTGTTGATGGGAGCGCAAGCCCATCGTGTCACCAGTAGTACGACGTTTCTATCCGGCGAGGTCATATAGAATTCGATATCGAGCAGGCGGTCCGTCGATTGAGGGAGCGGTCGCTACCAGAGAGAGGGACGGAGGGTGGGGGTGCTGGGGGGAGTGAGGCCAAGAGCGAACGACGTGCAGGCGGGGCCTTCGGCCTCGCCGGTCTGTTCGTGGTCTGATGCTGAGTTGTTGGGGGCGGGGGATGGTGTTGTGGGGGATGCGTTTGATGTGTTCTTTCGGCGTCATCATCCGGCGGTGTTGAGGTTTCTGGCGGGTCGTGCGTCGGATACGGCTTCGGCGCTCGATCTGAGTGCTGAGGTGTTCGCGGCGGCTTATCTGGGCCGTCGGCGGTTTGATCCGGAGCTGGGGCCGGCAAGGGCGTGGTTGTTCGGGATCGCTGCCCGGACCCTGGCGGGGGCGGAGCGTCGTGGGCGTCGTGAGATGGCGGCGCGGCGCAAGCTCGGGATCGAGCGGGTGTCGTTTACGGATGCGGCGTTGGAGGAGGCTGAGGCGCTGATAGACGCGACCCGGATCGTGGATGGTCTGCCCGTTGTCGAGCGCGATGCCGTCATGGCGCGGGTGATTCACGATCGCGACTACACCGAGATCGCGGCCGCGGCGAACGTCACTCCGGCCACTATCCGCAAGCGGGTCAGCACCGGCCTCGCCAAACTCGCCCAGCGGGCACGCGCATGAACCCGTGGCGTCGATATGACCCACCGCGGCGCGACCTTGACGCAATCCGCCGCGAGATGCGGAAGGCCGTGGTGCGGGATTCAGCGGCGCGTCCCGCCCGCCTTACGACCAGGCGACGCCTACGTCTTGTTGTCGCGACTCTCGGCTCGCTGGTGGTCTGCGTCGCGGGGACCGCCGCAGCAAGCGCTGTCTTGTTCGGCACCACGGGGATTCCGTCGGTTGATCGACTCATCAGCGCGCAACAGGCGCGTCACTCGAAATCGCGCGGGGGCCAGCCGTTTCCGCCCCGACGCGCCGGGTCCCGAGCGTTTGGGCTCCAGCAGCAGGCAGGAAGTACAAGCCGATCTCTCCCGATGCCGTCAGCGGCGGGCGGTGCTGCAGAGGGCGTGGCCTACCTCAGCAATGCTGGCGATGTCTGCTTCGCCACCTACGAGGACACGCCGCGTACCGCCACATCGCGTCGGCCGGGAACATTGTCATGCTGGCCCTCTCCACGCGAGATCGCGTCGAAGCTCCTCGACACGCCGGCGGTCATCGCCGGATCCACGACCGGCCACCCCGCGACTGTTGTCGGATATGCGGCCGAGGACGTAGACAGGCTGAAGATCACAACGCCTGACGGTCACCACATGCAGGCACGGCTGTCGGAGCCGTGGACGCCAAGCGAGTCCGGGGCCGACGCCATGCGGATCTTCGTCGCGTCTGGGACGACCCGGCCCGAAGTTTCTGAACGCGAGCGAGCCGACGGGCGGGTAGTGCCGCCAGATCGGTATGGGATCACCGCACTCTTGGAGGACGGTCGAACGTGGAAGGTTCGGTAGGGGTGGGCTGGGCAGAGAGGGCTCGGCGTGAAGGCGCGCTAGGCGCCTGGAACGCAGAGGTCATCGCCACCTTCGAGCAGAGGAGAGTCGATCGTCCTTATGGACTCGCATGCTTGTCGGTGTCGCTCGACCGACGATTGACGGCCAGTCTCGACATGGTGCTCGCCCAACTCGCAGTTGACACGGGGGCTCTCGATCCCGAGGCGATCGGCAGCACGTTCGAATTCGCGGAGTTCCGCTCGGCGAGCGCCGAGGTCGCCCTCGAGTTGTGGCTAGCAGCCAAGAGGTCATCGGGCGCTGCGAGCGGCCTCGACGATCAGGAGCCCGCCCAGCACATGCTCGGGATGCTTGCTCAGCGTCTTACGCCCCACATGCGCGGTTCGTTGATCGATGTCCATCTGTCGCTGCCTACAGAGTTGATCGGTCGGCTGGGCCGGTCTCTTCAAGACGTGCTTCAGGGACTTGATGACGCGCTGATTAGCGGGTACTGGGCCTCACAGGGTTGGGGAGACATGCAGTCCGTCGTAGTTGAGGCGGCGTATAGGGCCTGGCTCACGGTCCACGGGATCGCAATCCCAGTGGCTCCTCCGCCGGGGACGTCCTCCAGCTGCCAAACGACGCACTACCTGAGTGCACCCAAGCGCCGTAGACGATGACCTCAGCGCAGATCCCGGAGCAGGTCGGCGGGGTGTAGCTGGAGCGCACGGGCGAGACGGATCACGAGGCCGAGGCCCGGCTCGCGCGCACCGTTCTCGATGTCGCTGACCGTGCCCTGGCTCACCCCCGCCAGCTCGCCCAACTGGCGCTGCGACAGCTTCGCGTTCTGGCGCTCGCGGCGCAGGGCCTTGGCGAAGAGGATCAGCGCGGGGTCGGGCCGGTAGGAAGCGCGTCGCGATCTAGCCATCTACTAGTAGTTGGCTCGACACGCCGAATTTGTGGTCCGCCTCGCAGATCATGGCGAGCCGGACCACAGTGCAGGCCGAGGCGATCGCGAGCCCGAGCCGCGTGCGGGCTTAAGCGGTGATCAACGGGAAGGTCAAGGATCTGCTCGACGACATTCGGCTCGGGCGGTGGGAGCCCGATCTGCCGGAGGACAGGTCGGGCTGTGGACGGTTGAGCGCGAGGCTGGATTCGCTGACCTCGGCGCGCGGATCTTGAACCGCCGATGGCCGCCGATCGCATCGCGGTCGATTCGTTGTGCCAGGCGTTTTGCCGGGAGGGGTATTCCGGCAACGTTTCGGGGGCCTGGCGGCCTGGTGGTGTCGTTTGGCGCAGAACCCGCCTCGTTGGTGGGCTCAGGCCTTTACCGGCGGATGTAGCTCAGCTGGTGGTGGAGTTCTCGGTTGTGGTCCGAGTGGTCGCGGGTTCGAGTCCCGTCGTTCGCCCCTCATTCCAGAGCGCTTTACGCGCCAATCCATGCCCCGCAAGCGCGATCTCAAGCGATCCCGCCTTGCTTTGCATTGAATCCGATTCTAGGGGTTTTGCCGGCTGTTTTGCCGGGTCGGGTTTACGAAGCGGAAGGTCATCTGGTCGCTGTCGTCCGGTCCGATGACAACCCGTGCCGGCGAAGTCGGCGTCTGACCGTACGGGATGATGTTCACCACCCGGACGGGCGGTATCTCGTACTCAGCGAGACTAAGGTCGAGCACCCGGCCGAACACCGTGTAGGTCACCGTCCGCCGGACGGTTCCTATCTTGGCGAACTCGTCTGGGATGCGCGGGATGTCCAAGGGGTTGTCCACGAAGCCGCTCGCCTCTGTGAACGTGGCCGTGCCCTCGCCGGAGCGCAGCGCGGCCGACGCCGTCCCCACGCCCGCCAAGTCATCGCTCGTGACCTCCTCCGGCAGCGGAAGCTCAACGCCTAGTCGGTCCTCCAAGAACGCCACATCGGCATAGAACTCCTTGCGCCATCCCATCTCCTCGGCAGCCTCCGGCGCCTCGGGCACATGGCCGTCACCCTCGATGCCTTTCGGGAACAGCGTCGCGCTGTGGAAGCGGACATGCTCGTGCACACACCAGGCATGCAGGAGCGCCGCAGCCTCTGCGCTCTCGTGAGCGTCCTGGCTGAACCGGCTGTGCAGCGAGAAGTCCGCGCCGACCGTCTCGTCGTCGCGCTTGCGGAAGTTGATCTCCATGAGGACGGAGCCGGCGTACCCGGCGAGCGCGCCGTACGCGCCCGGGCGCGGCGGCATCGGGCGAACCTCGAATTGCCGCGTGTACGTCTCGCCTCCGGCCGTGACCTCAAGGCTCGCCTCGAACGCCGTGGCCGCGGGGATGCGCAGATGCCCCGCGCGGCCCATCGTCTCCGGGTCAGGCATGAGCTGGCGCATCAGCTCAGGAGTGCTGAACCGAACCTGCGCGCCCTCGGTTACGACCGCCTCCTCACCTCGCGCCCAATGCTCGAGTGCCTCCTGCCGAGCCGCGCGCCCGGTGTCGTCGTCTACGAACCAGAAGCTGGCTCCGACATCGGCCCCCTCTCGCGGCCAGGCTGCAACCGTCGCCTGTCGGCCATCGTTGATGACGGTCATGCGCAGATGCGGCGAGTTCTCCCACCCCGGGACTGGCGTGGACGCTGCCGCGCTCGTGATGCTGTACGTGAAGTCCGGGTCTTGCTGCTCGGCGAAGTCGCTCAGCGCCTCCGCCCGCTTGACGAGGTCGTGCGCGTCGTGCAACTTCCCGCCGGCCTGCGCCGCTCGCAAGACGGCGTCGACAAGCCCCTCCTGCTCCTCGCCGAAGAAGCGAACCTTGAGGTCCTTGTGGTCGTCAAGCCGACGGACCAGCTCGCTGAGGTTCCACAGCTCGACGCTGACCCCGCGCTCGCGGCCGGGCTTGACCAGCCGTGTCTCGAAACTGTCCTCCAGCGGACTGGACAGGTCGCGCGGAAACGCGAAGGTGATGCACGCCGGCTTCCAACGCTCGATAGCGCTGTCAAGCGAGCCCTCGCACTCCTGCCAGTTGATGCCGTCCGGATAGCGCTTCGCCTGCCAGACCTCGGCCTGGCGGCCTGGCTCCTCCGGCAGGAGCGTGTCAGCGCCGCCATCCGGGTTCGTCAACCGACGAACCCCAGGGTTCTCGCGACGCGCCAACTCGAGCACCAGCTGCTCGAAACGCCCAGGGTCCATCACAGCTATCTGGCGCCTCAGCATGTTGTCGCGCTCAGCGGCTCCCGCCTCCACGGCTCCCGAGCCTACTGTCGGGCGGGGCTTCCGGCTTGTGCGACTCGATTAGGAACCACCTAGGCTGGCGTCCGGTTCCTGTCGGGGGTGATGCCTATTCTCGATGGTTCGATGAAAGAGCGTTTGGGACAAGTCCCGTGGTGGCAGCGCGGCGTGCTGGGCTTCCTCCTGGTTGCTGGCCTCTACGCGCTTTCTGTCGACGGCGTCCTGCCTGTTGTCGTTGGCGCCGGGGTTGTGCTCGCGACCCTGGCGACTATCGCGAGCGTGGCGCTCCAGGTGCGGAACCCGTTTGAGCCTCGGCCGAAGCCGCTCCTGACACTACGGCCGGTCGACGGCGAGGAGACGACGAACTTCGCCATCACCGCGGTCCGGCGGCCTGTCGACGTGGAAGCAGTTGTCGAGGAAGCCTTGGCGACTGCGCGGGCGCTCGCGAAGTCGACAGGCATCGTCAAGTTGTACGAGTTCGCAAAGCCGACTCAGGCCGACCACGACAAGTTCGAGGAGGCACTTACCACTTATGCGGACGACGTTCGCGCTTGGGCCCAGGAGTCAGAAACCTGGTTGCGCACACGAGCCACAGCTTTCGTGGCCGATGTCGTTCAGCACAACCCGACCTCCGTTGACGCCATCGACGCCGGCCTCCACCTGTTCTTCCCGCCAGGCACGGTCGAGTACGAGGAGACGGACCCGCCCGAGGCGCCGGAGCTTCCGTCATTCCCTCGACGAAGGGCAGGCTGGGCTTCACTGATGACCCCGGTCTACGAGCCAGCTCCTTTGATGGCAAGCCCTTCGCTCGTCCTACAGAGGATTGACACCGACCTAGATGGGCTTCGCTTCGCGTCCGTCGAGGCACCGGACTACGAGAAGACGAGCGACGGCGGTCTCGAAGTCTTCTACGGCCGCTGGACTATCCGCCATCGCGAGTCCGGCACGGCCGGCGACGAGCCGTTCAGCCTCACGCTCCCGGCCGGCGACCACCAGGTGCCCTGGGAGGTCCGCGCCACGAACCTGCCGCACCACGCGAAGGGCACGTGGACGCTCTCAGTCCAGGCTGAGTGCGGCACTCCCGTCACAACCACTCAGCAACTTAACGATGCTCTCCAAGGCAGGCCGGAGGTCTCGATGGACGACCGACGAGCAGCGCTTAGGGAGCTGCTGCGCGACCGTCACGACAACGACCGTCAGGACAGCGACCGCAGCGACTCGTCGACGGCCGCACGGTAGTGCCCATGTTGTGCGCACCGGGCGCGGCGGCCGCGCCCGCGAGCGCGTCCAACTAGCCGACCGGCTCGGCGCCGAACCCGCCGACGTTGGGTGCGCATGCGCAGTTAGCCCGGACGCGGCCAGAAACTTCAAGCCAAGCCGGCTGCCTGTCGCCGCTGTTGATGTCTCTGCGCGTCGAGCATGATGGACACCCCTATCGGCACCTCGGAGTCGGGGTCGTAGCCCCAGGGCCACCAGGGGTCGCTGGCGTTCGCGAGAGTGCTGACCGTGGGCAGCGGGTAGCCCTCGATGTCTGGGTGCAACAGCAGCTCCTCGTTCGTGGGGAAGGTGACCATCGCCCAGTTCAGCCGACGCGCCAGCTCGACATCGCCTTCCATGCGGTCTTCCGGCCAGCTCGAATGCGGGTGCGACAGCACGAGCGCGCGGGTCGGCGACACTGGCATGTAGATGCGCTCGGCCATCAACACGCCGAAGCCGATGTCCTCGCCGGAGGGGTTGATGCGGACAACCGGATCCTCGCCGCTGAACAGGCACGGCTCAGAGAACTCGACGAGCGTCCACGTCCGCTGGGAGAGCATCTGTCCGACATCCTCGATGGGCGATATGAGCGTGTTGATGAGCAGCGCGTTTGTCGGCTTCACCGTGAGGCCGACGCCCTCCGCCGCGCGTCGCTTGACCTCCTCGGAAGGTACCTCCCCTGCGACCTGGAGCCATTGTTCGTCGGTGTTGTTGGCAACGGCCATCCGCACCAGGGATTGGTTGAGGCCGGTGACGAAGTCGGCCAGGTTCTCGCGCACGTGGCGGCCCCGGGTCATCTGCACCGCCATGAACGCCGTGAGCTGCTGTCGGGGCTCCGGGTCGAGCGGGAAGTGCCCGTCGCGTAGGCCCTGGAGCACCGGCCCGGCGGGTGACTCGACGCGGCGGTCCAGCAGCCGCTCGATGTCGTAGATGTTGCTGCCGTCGGCGTCCTTGATTGTGTTCCAGTCGCGCGCGGCGAAGATGTCGCGGATGTTGCTCAGGCGCCGCTCGCCTGTGGTCCGGTGGAGTACCACCGCCTGCCAGGTCTTCGCGGTCTTCTGGCGCGCGAAGCCGCGCAGGAGGGTCTGCGGGACGCGGTGGTGTTTGCGAGGGTCCGACATCCCGGCCAACGTTACGCCCGCTCGGTGTCGTGCGCGGCCCATACTCGACGCATGGACTGGCGGTGGTTTGGAAGTTCCCTGCAGGTTGCCCGCTCGCAGCCGAGTCGCGACGAGTGCGGCGGCCGCTAGAAGCCGGGCGAACCCCATTCGTGCAGGGCGTACGCTGTGCCTCGACGCCGCGCGCGCCCATCCGCCGCACCGCCACCCGCACCCCTCGTCCGTCCTAGCCGCTGCTTTCTCCGCGTCTGCCCGCTCTACCGCTGATTTCCGCGTACCGGCCCGGCTCCCTTCGGTCGCCTTGCCGTCCTCTGATCCGCTCCCGCGTCCTTCGGCCGCTTCGCGGATCACACACTTGCACCAAGGTTGCGTCTACACCTCCGATGCTCACCATCGGCAAGATCGGCGGACGCGGGGGAGGCCACTGGCGGACCCCCGACTACTACACCCAGCAAGTCGCCCAGGGCGCCGAGGACTACTACTCCGGCAAGGGCGAGGCGCCCGGCACCTGGACCGGCCAAGGAGCCGCGAATCTCGGCCTGGCCGGCGAGCTTCAAGATGGCGACCTGCAAGCCCTGTTCGAGCGCCGCCACCCTGTCAGCGGCGACCAGCTCGGCCGCCCTCCCGGCGAGCACGCGGTCAAGGGCATCGACCTCCAGATGGCCGTCCCGAAGTCCGTCTCGACGCTCTGGGCGCTCGCTGACGAGTACGGCCAGCCGCAGGTTGCCGAGGCCGTCTGGGAGGCGACCAACGGAGCCGGCCGGGCCGCCTTGGGCTACCTCGAGCGCCACGCCTGCACATCGCGCGCCGGACGCGGCGGACACATCCCGCTGGAGGGGGAGGGGTTCATCGGCGCGGCGTTCCCGCACCGCTTCTCCCGCGAGGGCGACCCGCACATCCACGTTCACTTCCTCGTCGCGAACATCACCCACGCTGGCGACGCTGCGCAGGGTGTCGAGGACGGCTGGCGGACCCTCGACGCCCGCGACCTCTACCAGCACCGGATGGCCGCCGGCTACGTCTTCCAGGCCGAGCTCCGCGAGCGGCTGACCCGCGAACTCGGCGTCCAGTGGACCGATGTCCACAAGGGCGCGGCTGAGATCGCCGGGGTTCCCCGGCCGCTCGCGCTCTCCCTATCGAAGCGCCGCAAGCAGATCCTTGACACGCTCGAACGCGCCGGCCGCTCGAGCGCTCGCGAGGCCGAGATCGCGGCCTTGTCGACCCGCAAGGGCAAGGAGTCCTTCGACCTCGCCGAGCAGCGCGGCCAGTGGCGAGCGCTCGCCCAAGAGCACGGATTCGGACCCGACGAGCTGGCCGGCGCGATCGGCCGTGGCGAGTTCCGCGACCTCGACCGGATCGAGATCGGCGAGACCGTCGGCGAGCTGATCGGCACCGACGGATTGACAAGCGAGCGGTCGACGTTCCACCGCCGCCAGGTCGTCCAGAACCTCGCCGCCGCGCACGGCCGCGGCGGGTCGATCGAGCGGATCGAGGACATCGCCGATCGGCTCATCGGCTCCGATCAGATCGTGGTCGTAGACGGCGACCATGCCGCCGGGCCACGGCTGCGCGGACGGTCCGCCCGTGCGGGCCGAGAGGCGGCGCTCACCACGGCGGACATGCTCTCCGTGGAGGCCGCGATGGTCGACCAGGCCGTCGGGCGGGTGGGGGAGGGAGCGGGAGTCGTCCGGCTCGCCGATGGCGACGACCTGTTCGCGCGGCGGGCCGGCGGGCTGATGCTCTCTGATGAGCAACAGCAGATGGTCCGGTCGCTGGTGACCTCCGGTCGCGGTGTCGAGGTCGTTCGCGCCAGGGCCGGGACGGGGAAGACGACGGCGATCGACGCGGCGCGCGAGCTGTGGGAGCGTTCTGACTACAACGTCGTCGGTGCCGCGCTCGCCGGCCGGGCGGCCGACGAGCTGCGCGCCCGCGGTGGGATCGACAGCTACACAGTCCACGGACTTCTCCACGACCTCGATCGCGGCGGCGACTGGACGTTCGGCTCGCGCACCGTCCTGGTCGTCGATGAGGCCGGGATGGTCGACACCCGGCGGATGGCCCGACTGCTCGAACACGCCGCCCAAGCCCACGCCAAGGTCGTGCTGATCGGCGACGAGCGACAGCTAGCCGCCGTCGAGGCCGGCGGCGGGTTCGCCGCCTTGGCGGATCGGCTCGGCGCGATCGAACTCACAGAGGTCTACCGCCAACAACACGCATGGGACCGCGCCGCGCTCGACCAGCTCCGCCACGGCGACATCTCCGAGTGGGTCGCCGCCTACGACCAACACGGCCGCCTCGTCCCATGCCAAGGCGCAGACGACCAGCTCCACCAGCTCGTCGCCGACTGGTTCGTCGCCGCCCGCGAGCACGGATTGGTCGAGACGCAGATGCTCACCGCCACCCGCGACGAGGCCCACGCCCTCAACGACCTCGCCCGCCAGGCCCGCGTCGCGGCCGGCGACCTCGACGACAGCACAGCGCTCGTCGTCGGCGACCGGCTGTTCGCCGAGGGGGATCGCGTGCTCGCGCTGCGCAACCAGTGGGTCGCCCGCGCCGACGACGGCAGCCACCGGCTGCGAAACGGCAACCGCGCCACCGTCACCCGCCTCGACCACCACGCCGGCGAACTGCACGCCCTCCTCGACACCGGCCCCGAGGTGATCCTGCCCGCCGACTACCTCGCCGACGGTCACCTCAGCCACGGCTACGCCCAGACCATCCACAAATCCCAGGGCATGACAATCAGTGACACCTTCGTCCTGGCCTCGCCCGACCTCGCCCGCGAGCTCGGCTACGTCGCCTCGTCGCGTCACACCGACAGCGCGCGCTTCTACATCAACGTCGGCCAGGACACAGACCTCGACCGCCCGCAGCTGCCCGGCCTCGAAGACCAGCCGCTCTACGACGAGCTGGAGCGCGCGCTCGGCGTCGAGCGGGCCAAGCAGCTCGCGGTCGACGTCAGCGAGATCGACGCCGACCTCGGCCAGCTCACCACCGCCCAGCTCATCGAGATCCGCGACCGCGGCGAGCAGATCCTCTCCACGATCCCACGCCACGCCCGCCGCGCCCGCGACGCCGAACTGCTCGAGCGCGCCGCCGCCAACGCCGCCCACCTCGACGGACTGCTCGCGACCGCCCGCCAGGAGCGCGACGGGCTCAGCCGCCGCGACGGGGACCGCCGCGCCACCCTCGACCACCGCATCCACCAGCTCGACCAGGCGCTCGCCGCCGCCCGCGCCGAGGTCGCCGACCGCACCGACACCGCCGCCGATCCGGCGACGGTCATCGACCAGCACGAGATGGAGATCGTCGACGCCAGCGCCGCCGAGCGGGAGCTAGCCGGCCGACGCGCGCACGCCCACTGGCGCGCGACCAGGATCGCCGCGCTCGACACCGACCCCGCCATCGAGCGGCAGCTCGGCCAGCGTCCCGAGGCGCCCACCGACCGCGAGCGCTGGGAGCAAGCCGTCGCCGCCCAAGAGTCCTACAGGCTGCAGTACGACGACTACCCCCACGACCACGATCCCGCCAACCTCACCGGACGCCAGGCCGCCGACTGGCAGCACAGCCACAAGCTCGCCGAGCTGCTGTTCGACCTGCCCGGCATGGACACGACACCAGACCTGGCGCCCCAGCCCGACCTGCCTGGACTGACTAGGTGAGGTTGCCGTAGACCCGGGTCAGCCGCCGCCGATCGTAGGGTGTGCACGGTGGATGGCGTCACGCAGATAGTCGGACTACTCAAGGGCTTGGACGACGGTGCCCGAGGGCTCGACACGCTTCGTCAGAAGCTGAAACACGAGACCGGCCGCTTCTCAAAGGAGTTCAAGAAAGAACTCGAGAACGATCTCGACGTCCCTTGGCCAGAGATTAGGTCTAGGTGCGAGGTGCAGCCGGAATTCTTCGGCCTCATGTTCGATCTGACGCTCGGAATGCGTGGCTCAGAGGCCGCGATGCGGAAGTTCTTCGAATCATTCGTGGAGCCACCAGACGGTGGGCGCTACGACAAGGCTCAAACCATCGATCGAGTAATGCAGGCTGCTGAGAAAGCGGCCGTTGCCGCCCTGCCCGACGGGCAGGCGCGGGACTTGGCCACCCGCCGGCTTCTCGTATCCAAGGTCGAGGAAGTATCGGCCGACCTTACGACCACGATCGAGTCCGTCGGCGATCGTGTCGAGTCCGTCGACGATCGGCTGGTCGGTACCCAGGCTGTTCTCGCGGAGATCGCAGGGATCACGCGGCAACTTCAAGCTCACATTGAGTCCTCAGCCGGAGAGGCGTCCGACGGACGGTCGGTTGACCCAGAACAGATGCAGGCTCTCCTCGAAGCTCAGACGAGTCAGATCGATGAGAACGCTGATAGGAGGATCGACGAGCTTGCCGATCGGATTGCGGCACGCCTAGCGAAGTCAACAGACGATCCCGATGCGGGGGGTGCGACCACCACACACGCGCGAGCCGCGCTACCCCCGGGGCGCGGCGACCACCTCGCGACGCTACGCAAGAGTGACCGTGACGCATCTGATCGCCTGGAACGACTTCTGGCTACGGAGGGCGCGTCGGGCGTCGCGGACGCGATCATGCAGGGGGTCTTTGATTCGGGCCCTCCGGAGTTGCTCATAGAGGCCGCGCGCATCGTTACGGATGAAGGCTTCTTCGCTCAGGCCGAGTCGGCGTACCTCCGCGCCGCGGATCTCTCTGAGTCCGACGGGAAAAAAGCGCGTCAGTACGTCCGCGCGGCACAGATGGCCTCTATCCAAGGTGTCGACGACCGATACCAGCGTCACTTGAATGCCGCGCGAGAGCTCGATGCCGCTCATCCCGCGCTCTTGATTGTTGAGGCCCGAGCCAGTTCGGACAGCCAGTTCATGCTCGACCATGTCGCGGCGGTCGAGCCCGAGAATCCCTCCGAGACAGCCCTCTTGCACCAGACACGCGCGCAGGCGCATCTGGGACTCGGGAATGAGGCTGCAGCCCAGGCAGAGTTCGAGACGGCGCTTGCCGCGGATGCGCATAGCGAGGCGGTACGGGAGTTCGGCGCCATTCTCCCGTTGTTCCAGGCCATGCGCCAGATGGCGGCCGGACAGCTAGTCGATGACACACGTCCACTGGTCAAAGCTGCCGAGGTATTCGAAGACCTCGCGGGAGGCTCTGCACGACAAGGACGAAGCAACGAGGCGGCTCAACTACTAACCAGGGGCGCACACTGTCGACTTCTTGCGGACCAGCACTCAGAGGCGATCCGCGTTCTGAACGAGATCCCCGACCCCCGCCGTCTCTCAAGAGATGCCGCCGCTGACGCTGCCGAGCTGGCGTTGCTAGCAGAGCGACCGGATCTCGCGCGGCGCTTCGTTCCCCCAGGTGTGCATGACGCGCGCTCCCAACTCGTCGTCGCGGACGCTCTAACGCAGTCAGACAAGGCGAGCGACCGATCCCGTGGAACAGCCGCGCTGGAGCAGCTCATCACCTCAACCGAGGCCGAGATCGCGACATCCGCAGCTGTCGCATTGCTCGTCGCAGCCACCAAGTCCCGCGACATCTCATGGAGCGACGACGCGGCTCAAGTGGTCGCTCAAGCCAAACCCGAGGCCGCCATCGCGCTGCGAGCTGAGCACGAGGCTCTACACGGGAACTTCGACGAGGCGCAAAAGATCTTGCTTCCAAAGTCGGATCGGCCGGCGGCGCTACGGCGGCTCCGCGACTACGCGGCCATGGCGGGCCAGTGGGGACTCGCAAGAGACCGGACACAGGCACTACTGCGCGACGGCAACGATCCCCGCGACCGGCTTGCCCTAGGCGAGGCTCTACGCAAGCTCGGCGACATCGAGGAGGCTCGGCTCGCCTTCGCGTCCGTAGCGAATGACCGTGACGCGCCAGCTCCTCTCCGCGACTCCGCCTTCGGGTCAAACGTCGACCTCCTGTCAACAAACCGCGACTACGAATCGATCCTGCGTCTAGCGCGAGAGTGGCGCACGGCGCTCCCAGACAGCCGCAACGCGGCTTGGAACGAGGTCTTCGCCTTGGCCCGCCTGAGCCGACACGCGGAGGCATGGAAAGTCATTAAGCAGCGCGCCCTGGTGGCTGAAACGGAGCCCCAGGCAACCCTCCTTGCAGAGGTGCTCTACCGCGCGGCAGAACCTACGGAAGCCATCACGGAACTCGTCGCCCTCTCTGACAAGTTCGATCGCAAACTGGAGGCCATCGAGGCACTCATCATCGCGACGGCTCTGGACGTCGAACCCGACCAGCCCGTATTTGCCGAGCCGATTGAGTCGCGAGTACGAGACACCTTTGCCCGCTTCCCAGAACGCTTCCCTGACTCCGACGTAATCACCGCCGTACCCGCCCCGAAGACACCAGAAGAGATCGACGCATTCTTGCGTGACCTCGCGGGTGACACGCCACAACGGAGGCGCGACGCGGCCCGTGAGATAGAAGGGGGGAGGACGCCGGTCAACCTTCTTGCGGCCTTCTCCAACCGCGGCGTCGCACAAACCTGGCTGAATCTGAGCCCGCTTCCCCTGGGATTTGCGACCGAGCATGCGATCGACGTGCAGGCCGCCCGCGAGGCCATCGGCGGAGCCGCAGTCTGGGATCCGTCGGCGCTAGCTATCAACTGCCTCATCGCCCTGGATTTGGCGGAGCAGACGCGTACCTACCTGCCCGGCTCAGTGATCGTGACCGAGACGCTCGAGGACGCTGATAGCACCGCTCGGGCACCAGGGAAAGCGTGGGCTCACGCAGTCGACCTGCCCTCAGGCGAGGTTGGTCTCCGAGAAATCTCGGAAGCAGAGCATGCTGCGGATGAGGCGCTTACGGACCGGTTGCTAGCGGCAGCACGCGCTCTAGAGGTCACCCCCTCTAGAGGGAATGACCCCGAGTCGCAACTGCTATCCCTATGGAACGAGGACGACGGGCGCCCCGAGTTCCGTCTCCTCATTGGAACGCTGCTCGCCGCTACTCGAACCGGACGGCCGGTCTACTCCGATGATCGGTTCGTCCGCGCTGGAGCGCGATCGCTCGGGCTCAAGGCGTTCAGCACGCTCGCGCTGCTCGATGCATTAGTGGAACAAGATCTGATCGATGACGAGTCCCGACTCTCGGCGCGTCGCGCCCTCGCCACTCGAGGCGCTTGGGGTATTGAACTCAGCGGCGATGAGTTGGTTGAGATCGCCAGGGCATCAGATTTCAACGTCGACTCTACCGTGCGAAGCGCCCTGGCCGACCGTGCGCGGTGGCGAGCCCACCCGGGAGAGACCTCCCAGGACGCACTGGTTCTCCTCGAAGCCGTCGATGCAGAAGCCCCGAGCGCGGTCGGTGCGTTCTTCGAAGCGATTCTAGGGGCGGCCGGCTCTGCCGCCCCCGAGGTCCGCTCCTGGATGTGGCTTGAGATGCTGCTCCTCCTCGCCTGGTTCCCAAGCGACCCCCCAGAGGCAAACGATCACACCTTCCTGGCTCTAATCGACGCAGCCAAGCAGCTACCGCCGCATCTCAAGCCGATCGGATACGACGCAGTCGTCGATCCAATGCATTCCATGTTGCGCCATGCGCCCACCCGTGACCCATCTCTTCTCAGGCACTACTTCTGGCGTCACCTGGGTCGCCTCCGCCTACTGGATCAGACCCGCGTGCTCTATGAAATGGCCGGAGTCGACATTCGTCCCCGGCCTACACCGGGGCTCTAGTCGGAGAGGTCTGGTACGCCAGGCATGTGTCCCGCCAATGAGGGCGAAAGCGCACTATCGCGGGCGGCAGCGATCCCGACACCACCAGCGCCCGGCCCCAGGTGAGCTGCTGGAGATCCTGCGCCGTCGCCTTCGGCGCCAGCGTCGCGTGATCGTCCATGTCGACCTCGTGGTTGCCGAGCAGGTCGATGATCTCGTCGCGGGTTGTCTTGTCGGTGATCGGGCCGAGGAACACCTTGTCGGTCGAGGCGCCCATGATCGTGTCCTTGGCATCGCCGTAGCGGTCGCGCATCTGCGCGATCGATTGCCAGACAGTCGCGATCCGGACGCCGTAGGCGGCTACGTCTGCGAGGTGGCCGGGCAGGGTCTGCAACGGCGCGCAGTTCGCCGTCTCGTCCAGTAGCACCCGCAGCAGCGGATCGAGTGGCGCTCCCGACGCCCGCGACTTCTCGATCGCGGCGTCGAGGACCGACGAGACCAGCGCGACGAGGATCGGCGCGAGCATCTTCTGATGCCGTGACGACGACGTGAGGTAGAGCGTGCCGGCGCCGCCGTCGAGCAGGTGCTCGGCGGTGAAGCCGGGGGTCGCGGTCGCCAGCACCTCGGGGAAGCGGTAGGCGTGCAGCAGGTGTGCCGTCGACATGTACGTCGTGCCGGCGTTCCGTGGGTCGAGCGCGAGCACTCCCTCGAGCTGGCTCTCGGCTGCCGCATCGCCGTCGGAGCGCAGGATCTCCAACGGCGCGGTTCGGTCCTCGGCCTCTAACCACGACACGACTTGGCCGATCGCCCGCTCGCTGCCCGCCAGCGCCGCCGCGTGGAGCAGCGGCGCGAGCAGCTTGGCCGACTCGCCGCTCCAGAATTCCTCGACGTGGCTCCCGTGTCCTGGCCGACTGGCGGCGTCGGTTAGCCAATGCGCCTGTCGCAAAGCTCGGCTCCAGTTCTCGCACCCCTCCAGCGGGTCCCAGTGGCATGACCCTGCCGAGAACGGGTCGTAGACCCATACTTGGCCGCCTTTCGCGCGCTGACGCTCGGTCGCCCTCCAGACGTCGTGCTTGGTAGAGGTCACTACGGCAGGGCCGTCGTGCTCCAACAGCCACGGGATGATGTAGCCGGTGGTCTTGCCGGCGCGAGGCGGGGCGCAGATCAGCGTGTGTGCTTCGGGATCGCCGGCGAGTAGGCGTCGGTCCAGGTTCCCGAGGGTCATCCGTTGACCCGAACGCTTGTCCACGAGGAGCGGCCTGACGTCCCTCGGCCGCGCCCACTCGCGCGGGCGGCTGCCGCGCGGGTCAAAGCCTCGCCGGCCGAACTTCCGCGCGGCGGTCAGTACGTCAAGCGGCCCGGCGACAACGGCCGCTCCGACGGCGAGCGCGCCGAGGGGCACGGCCAGAAGTGCCCACCAGCTCGCGTCGTCGGGCATCTGCTCGCGAGCGCTTGGCGGGTAGGCCGTCTCTGGGGCGCTCAGCGGGGCCTTGCCCGCGAGCTTGAGCGTGCCGATGATCGCCTCGGCTGGCGATAGGTCGGCCACGTCGAACTGCTCGGTGGCTACCACCAGGTACGGCGGGGCAGCCAGAGCCGCCACCAAGAACACCACGACCGCCAGCGCACCGACTGCTTCTCGTCCACTTCGCATCCGTCATCCCTTCGATCGAGGTCATTGACGGGCGCAGACGCGGCCCCCTCTTGCCAGTGGCAAGACGACGGTTCGATTTGACGTGGAGCCAGATACACGTACGTTCTTAGTAGGGGCCGTTTGGCGCGATCAGCGCGGAACACGGCGGGAGACAAGTTGCGCCAACCGACGGAAGCAGAGCCAGAACCACAGATCTCGGAGCCCGCGCGCTGGGCAGGTCCCGCGGTGCCCGCCTGGCCGTTCTCAAACGGCGATGCGAAAACTCAGAGGGGGTTGCGTCTACGTCGAAGACGCATGTCCCTCATCACCGACATAGACACCCGTCGCAGCGAGCAAGACCACCAAGCCCGCCGCGAACTCGAGGACGAGTACCGCGAGCACGCCGCGACCGTCGATCGGTACCTGGCCGGCACGTTCGGCACAGCCTTGGCCGCTGACGAGCGCGAGACGCTTCGCCAGCAGGCGTTCGTCGGACTCGCCGACGAGATCGCCAAGGGCACGAACGTCCAGAACATCGAGGCGATGCTCATCACCTGTGCGCGCAACGCCGCTTACAGCCTCCTGCGCTCGGCCGATCGTCGCCGCCGCTTCACCTTCGACCCCCAGAACTCACCCGAGGCCCGCCAACCGGACCCCGCCACCGCACCAGTCGACGTCGCAGTCATCGACGCCGACGAGGACCGGCGCGTGAAGATGCTCGTCGACCAGCTCGACGAGCGCTCCCGCCGGGTGCTTCAGATGCGCCTTGAGTTCGCCATGGAGATGCCCGAGATCGCTGCGCATCTAGGCATCAGCACGAGCCATGCCTACAAGCTGCTCAAGGCCGCCGGGACCGGGCTCGCTGACAGCATCGCCGCGAACAACGCAGGCGCGCACTCCCGCCAGCAACGCGCTCTGCTCACTGCTTACGAGCTGGGCACCGCCACCGACCAGCAACGCGATCAGGCCGAGCGGATGCTCGCTGCCGACACCCACGCCCGCGTTCTACTCGCCGAGATCCGTGGTCTCAGCCACCAGGCAGCTGCGCTCATGCCACCCGTTGCTGTCGCCGCAGCCGCGCCGCCGTCGTCGGGGCGGATCAGTCACATGCTTTCGAGCGTCAAGCAGCAGGTCTCCGATCTTGTCGGTCGCGGCGGCTCGGCGCAGGAGGCAGCGACGCAGGTCGCCGCTGGCGGCGGCCTGCGCGGCGGTGGGGCCGTCAGTCAAGCGGTCGTGGCCGGCGTTCTCGCGTGCATGGGCGCTGGCGGCTACGCCGCCACGGTCTGCGTCACCGAGGGGCCGGCGGCGCTCGTGGACAAGCTCCCCGGCACCGACAACCCCAGGTCCCAGCCGCGGGATCGGGTTGTCGAGGCCCCCGTTACGCCGGTCGTCGAGCCGCTGACTACCGTTCCCGAACAGGTCGCTGCTCCCGTCGAGCCGACCCCGGCTGACTCCACGACCGACGCTCAAGCCGCCAGCGAGCCCACCCCGACGCCGCCGACCGCCAGCGACTCGCTGAGCGGTCTCAACGGCAACCCCACAGCAACCCCAGCGCCCGCACCAGCCCCGCCGCCGGCCGCCTCCGGTGGCGGAGCGTCTGGCGGGTCGTCAGGCACCTCATTTGGAGGGCTTTAGAGCCATGCAGACACCACGCTTCATCAGAAGGAGTTCACTCATGCCCCACCGCGCCGCCGCCGTCATGGTTGTCATCGCCGCAGGCCTCGCCATTCCGCAGCTCGCCTCGGCTGGCCAGTACACGGTCCGCTCTTGCGACGCGGCGCCATCGACGCCGAACGTCAACGCCTGGGCGGCCCAGAACGGGAGCTTCAACAGCTACGCGAACTGCCCGTCGGCGGGCGGCGGAAGTCCGAACACGCGCGGGATGGTGACGCGCGTCACCGGCGCCTCCGGATCGACGTTCCCAGGTGGGACCTACTCCCGGTGGTGGTTTCACGCCCCGTCGGGCACCAACATCAGCCGTGTCGACTGGTCCGGTCGAGGGGCGCGCAACACACCGTCGTGGGCGGTCGAGCTAACGGCCCAAGGCGGTGTGTCCAACGCGCGGCTGGTCGGATATCCGGCCCAGCCCGGCGCCAGCTCCTACTACACCGGTTGGGAGTACTCCAACCCAGTCGCGCTCTGGCCACCGGCGGGCACTACCTCGCTCACTCAGAACACCCAATGCGGCGCCGCGAGCTGTGGCACCGGCGCGACGATGCACACCTACCACGCCGCGGTCACGCTCAACGACTTCTCGGGCCCTGGGATCTCGATGAGCGGCGTCAGCGAGGGGGAGTGGGTGCGTTCGACGCGGCCGATCAGCTTCTCAGTCGCCGACAACATCGGCATCAAGGCGGTGCAGTTCTACCTAGACGGCGGAGTGATCGACGAGCGCAATTACGGGTGTGACTACACGCGTCCGGTCCCGTGCGCGAACCAGTCCGGCACCTTCAACTTGGCGACTACCAACCTTTCTCCCGGCAGCCACCGGATCGACCTCGTGGCCACAGACGGTTCGGACACCACTGTCTCCACGAGCCGAACCTTCCGAGTCGACAACGTGCCGCCTGCTCAGGTAGCGCCGCACATCCACAACGGGGACGGTTGGCGCAACGCCAACGGGTTCGCCGTGTCCTGGCCCTCGGTCGCGGATGGCGGATCGCCGATCGTCGGTGGAACGTGGCAGCTCTGCAAGGCCGCGACGACCAACTGCGTCACCCACCCGATCGATAAGGCGGACCCGACCGCGGCCCCGCCGATCGACCTAGCATCGGATGGCGCCTATGAGTTCCGCGCCGTGATGCGCGACCAGGCCGGCAACGTCGCTTCGTTTGCCGATGCCCGCCCAGCAGTCATGAGGCTGGACCGGTCGCCGCCTGAGCTCGCGATCGACCCGCATGACCCCAACGAGCCAATCCAGGCCGCAGCGACCGCTAGCGATCCACTGTCCGGCCTTGCCGGCGGCCAGCTCGAGATCCGCCGAGTTGGCACCACGACGTGGCGAGAGCTGCCAACGGGCGTGGAAGGTCAACGGCTCGTCTCCCAGATCGATGACGAGCGGTTTGACGACGGCAGCTATGAGCTGCGCGCGCAAGCGACCGATCGAGCCGGCAACCACTCTTCGACCGGACTTCAGGCAAACCAGGCGCGTGCGCTCCGACAGCTCCCCGTCAGAGTCAAGACACGCCTGAGCGCCGGCCGTCAGCAGGTCAAGACCGTGAGACGCAAGATCGGTCGCGGCAAGGGCAAGCGCTGGGTCAAACGGCGAGTCGTGCGCTTCAAGACAGCGTTTCCGGTCGGCCTCGGCCGACAGGCCGAGATCCAGGGCGTGTTGACCAACCCAGACGGTCAGCCACTCCACGACGTGCCGATCCGCGTCCTGGCAAAGCCGGCGCTTCCCGGAGCCGGCTTCGCCGCCACCGGGATCGTCAGGACCGACGGCCAGGGCCGCTTCACCTACAAGCTGCGCGGCACTACCAGCCGCACGCTCCAGTTCCGCTACGACGGCACCGGCCGCATCCGACCCTCGACCTCGGAGGTCAATGTCGCCGTCCCCGCGTCCAGCACCTTCACCTTGAACCCGCCGCGCATCCTCAACGGCGAGACCGTCACGTTCAAGGGCCGAGTACAGGGGGGTCCAATCCCACCGAACGGGAAGCTCATCGAGCTTCGCAAGTGGACCGGCCGCCAATGGGCGCCGTTCAGAGTCATCAGGACCGACGCCGCCGGCCGCTGGCAACACGTCGAGCCAGTCGTCAGCGTGACCGGACTAGTGATCTTCAAGCTGCGCGCGAACATCCCCGCCGAGGCAGGATTCCCGTTCGCTGCCGGCCGCACGGTCGCTCGCAAGCTGCGCGTGCGGGGACTCTGATCCGCCACAATCGGCCCAGGTCGAAACGCAGTGAAACCGTCCACCGGAGGCACCCCAAGATGCACAAGCTGATCCGCCGCCCAAGCCCCGCAATGGCCGTAGCGCTCCTCGCGCTGTTCGTGGCGCTTGGCGGCACCGGCTACGCCGTCTCGTCGCTGCCGAAGAACAGCGTGGGGGACAAGCAGCTCCGTAAGGGCGCAGTTACGTCGAAGAAGATCCGCGACAAGACGATCCGAACCGGCGACATCGCCGCGAACACCGTCCTCGGTCGAAACGTTCGAGCAGGCACCCTCGGCGCCCGCGAGATCGACGAGTCCAACCTCGGCACCGTGCCGCGCGCGACAGCGGCCGACACGCTCGGCGGGCTCACCGCCGACCAGCTGAAGGTCCGTTGCCCCGCGGGCCTGATCGCATCCGGCGACGCATGCTTCGAGGGCAACACCCGCCCGGCCCAGAGCTACGGGATCGCCAACGCCATGTGCAAAGTCGCAGGCCGCCGCCTACCGACCTATGCCGAGCTAGTCAACTTCCTCGATCCCCAGCAGCCGATAGCGCCAGGGGGAGAGCTAGCCGCGGACGTCAGCGAGTCCAGCACCACCGCAGGCCAACTCGTCGCCGTCGTCGTCCTCGACGACACAGGCTCGACGTTCGAGTTCGTCGACGCCATCGGCAACGCGCAGCGCCCGTTCCGCTGTGCCGCCGCTCGCAGCAACGACTAGCTCGCCAGCGTCGGCCATGCGCTCAGAAGCCGCGCGACGGTGCGCGGGCTGCCACGTCGCAGGGACGTCGGTCGGCCCGGTGACTGATCTGTCTTGCCACTCCTAGACGGAGGTCGGTTCTGCGGTCTGTAGATGCCGCAGACCGCCCCGTCTGAGACCGCCGCCGCAGTAGTCGAGTCCCCCCGACGGCGTGACTCCGCGCGCTCGGTCGCCCTCGCTGCGCTAGCCGGTGTCGTCGCGCTGACCGTCGTCGTAGTCGCGCTGGGAGGCAGCGACAGCGAGCGACCAGCCCGTCCGACCGTGCCGGCGGCTTCGCAGCCGACATGGCGACACGGGGAGGCGATGCTCCCTGCCGCCTGGCTGCTGGACGGTCGGCGCGAGCCGCGCCGACCAAAGCGGCCCGTCACGCCACCGGTCGCGGCAGCGCCTACGCCCGTCGAGTCGGCTCCGGTCGTCCCGGCGCATGCCGCGCCAGCGCCAGCGCCGCCGTCGGCGCTGCCGCAGCCGGCACAGCCGGGGGAGGACTTCACTTGGCAGCGGTGACGCCCCACCGGGCGGCCGTGGTCGACGGGCTCGTGGACTCAGACACGTTCTTCGAGCGCGCAGCAAGCGGCGAGCGCGACGGCCAAGCCGCCACGGCAGCGCCCGACCGCGCGCTCGGCGCTGCCGCTTTGCCTCGCACCACGCCGTCAGCCGACTCTCGACCCACTGAGCGAGACGTCGAGCCCCGCGCTCGCCCTACGCTGCCGCGCCCGGCGGCCAAGACGATCGCGATCGTCTCCGTACCCATCGCCGCGGTCGTCGGCGCCGCCCTGCTCGCCGGCTCGTTCGGTGGTCAGGATCACCGAGACCCGCCGGCGACTCTGGAGCGTCTGCCGGCTCGGCCGGCGTCGCCGGCCGACGTGCTGGCACCGCGCACTGCCCACATCACCGCGAGCGGCGACGGTCGCCTTGCCGGCGTCGTTTACGACCCCGGTAGCGGCGTGCGATCCATCGAGCTGCTGGTCAACGGCCGTCGCCGCGATGCCCGACAGGCTTCCTGCCGACCCGACTGTCCGCCTGCGCTGCGGTTCTCGTTCACCCCCAGCTCGCCGGCCGGGATGGAGGCGGTCGCAATCGTCGTAGCCGACGCCGCCGGCAACCGGACGATCGCTTGGCAGACGCTTACCGCGCCCGCCCGCAAGCCCGCCGAGGCGAAGCTCAGCGCTCGCCTCGAGCAGTCCCCCGCGCCACGTTCCGACCATGCCATTGGTGGCCGGCTGACCACGCCAGGCGGGAAGCCGATCCGCCACGACCGCGTCGAGCTCGTCGGGGCCGCCCGCACCGACGACACCGTGGCGCGCGTCGTCGGGACCGCCACGACCGACGCCGCTGGCCGCTGGCGCGTCGCCCACCTCCACGGCAGCCACGTCTACCGCGCGCGGCACATCGCCCACGGCGACACCCAGGCCGTATCGGCGCCCGTGCGGGCGACCGTCCGCGCCCGCCTCGCGCTGCGCGTCGACCACCACGGCGGCGCGACGGCCATCAGCGGACGCGTGCAGCCCAGCGCACCCGCCCGGGTGCTGCTCGCCAGTCGCCATGCCGGCGGCTGGCGCAGCGAGCGCACCGCCCGCGCGAACGCGGACGGGCGCTTTCGCCTGCGCATTCCCGCCCGGCCGCGCGGACGGGTCGCCGTCTTCGTCGCACCCGACACCGATCTGCCCTACGCGCCCGCGGGCCGCGTCGTCGATCTCGCCCGCCCATGACCACCGCCACAGGAGGACACCCGATGTACACCACCCCCAACCAGCTTCGACAGCGCGCAATTCGCCGCCTGTCGCGCAAGGACTGGAACACCGCCATCGCGGCAGCGACCGCCGTTGGAGCACTGCTGTCGGTGACCACGCTGCACGCTCTCCGCGCCGCTGGCCTCAACGGCAAGCAGCCAAGCGGCGGAGGGGCCTTCAAGACGTTGGTGGCTGAGCTGACCAACAACGCGGAGTGGCTGATCCTGACCGCGATCGGCCTGTTCCTCACCGCCGCCGCAGGGGCGCTGATCTTCGGTGTCCGGTCGGCACCGGACTGGCTGTTTAAGGCCGGTCTCGGTCTGTTGCTGCTCCTGGTCGGCGTGCCCGCCGTGCTGGCATGAGCCTCCCGGTCGCCGGCATCAACCCGTTCGGCTGGGTCAAGGACCAAGTTCTCGGCGGCCTGGAGTGGGGCGTCGACCAAGCCGCCGGGTTCGTCACCAATCTCCTCGCCGGGATCGCTGACGCGCTGATCCCGGACTGGCTGGCGAAGGAGGCGCTGAACTTCGTCGCCTGGATCGTCTCCGTTCCCAACTACGCGGCCGGGGGAGCTGGCGCCGGCGGCTACGCGTTCGGCGGCGTGAACACCCTGCGCGGCGTCTTGACGTGGGTCGGGGTGACGCTGATCCCGCTCACGCTGACTGTCGCGATCGGCCGGGCGAGTCTCGGCGTCGGCAACGACCACCCGATCGCGCCGTTCACCCGTGCGCTGTCGTCGATCGCGCTCGTCCTGCTCTATCCGTTCCTCTGGACCCAGCTCGCCACGGGCGCTAACCAGCTCACCCGTTCGATCCTCCGCATTCCGGCGGTCGAGCAGGGCCTCAACAAGCAGTTCGAGTTCATCGTCGGCGCGGGGGCGCTGCGCGGCGTGCCGATGCTCGGCGCGCTGCTGCTGCTGATCGCCGCGGTGCTGCTGGTCGGCCTGGTCGTGCTCAAGCTGATGATCCTCGTCGCGGGCGCGCTGCTCTATGTGACCGGTGTCCTGATGCCCGGCATCGCGGCGACCGAGCGTGGCCAGGCGATCACCCAGGCGTGGATCACCGCCACCGTTGGGCTCCTCGCGATCCCCGTCATCTGGACCGTCGTGTTCGCTATCGGCGCGCTGCTGATGAACGACGCCGGCACGGCCGCCGGAGCCGTCGCGGGGTCGGGCAAGCTCAAGGAGCTTGTCGGCGGCCTGATGCTCGCCGTCGGCTCGATCGCCGCCACCGCCGTCGCCTTCAAGATCGGAACGACGCTCGCCAGCGTTGTCGTCGGCCAGGTTGGCGGAGCGCTCGCGCTCGCCGGTGGAGGGGGAGGAGGGGCGCAGCGCTCCAGCGTGCAGGCCGCCGCTGGTGGCGCGACGGGCAAGCTCGCCGCGTTCGGCGACCGCGTCGGAGGCGCATTGCGCCAGACCGCCGGCGATCACCTATCCGGCCGTGCCCGCGCCGGAGCGCTCGCCGGACTCGCCGGCGGCGGCGCATTGGCCCGCGGCGGCCTGCTCGGCGCGGCCGGTGCGGGCGGGCGACGCGCCCTCGCCTCGAGCGCACACGCGACTCGACGACTCGGCCAGACCGCGCCGGCCGGAGTCGTGGCCTCCAGGGTCGCCGCGTCCGCGCGCGCCGGCTGGCAGAACCCCGGCACCGCTCCCCGCTGGGGAGCAGCGCCCGACGGCACCCCTTCACCGACGCCTTCGCCGACTCCGACGGCCGAGTCGCCCGCACCGGCACAGGGATCGCAGACGCCACCCGCGCCCGGCCACAGCGAGCGCTCGGCCGCGTCCGGCCAGCCTGCGGCGGCCCCGCCGCCGCGCCCGTCGACCGCTGCGCCGCCGCCCGATCCGGCGCGGCCGGCGAGCCGGCCGCCGCAGCCGTCACCGCCTGCGCAGACACGTCCTCGCCCAGACCACGACCCGAAGGGAGGCGGCGATGCGGACGTTCCGCCGACTCGATGACCCGACCCGCTACTACGGCCTGTCCTGGCGCGGATGGCTCGGCGTCGGTCTCGGCGCCGGCCTGCTCTACGGCTTCGTTCGGCTCAGCCCGTTCGACGTGCGCGCCACGGTGAGTGTCCTGTTGATCGCCTGCGTCCTGCCAACGATGGCCACGTTCGCGGCCAGCGGGCAGGCGCTCGGCGCCGGCCGCTACCTAGCCGCACTGGCCGGCTGGGCAGCCGGCCCGAAGACCTACAAGCCACACGCCGGCGAGATGCCCGACGGCGGGATCGTCATCGACGGTCCCGCGCCCGAGCTGCCGACGGCCGCCGCTCCCCCCGGATGGGACGACGACCTGATCGAGGCCAACCATGCGTAGCCGCGACCGCAGCCGCGACCTCGCCAAGCTCGTGCCGATCGCCGACATCGAGCCCGACGGCCTGATCGTCACGACAGACGGCCGGTATGTCCGCGCGATCGCGTGCGACCACGTCCCGAACCCCGTCACCGCGGGCGACGATGCGCTGGAGCGCATCACCGCCGGCTGGGCCCGGCTCTGCGGCCAGATCCCAGACCGCCAAGCGCTCCAGTTCGTCGTCCAGACCGACCCGCTCGCGGCCCGCGACGCGCTCGCGACCGACCGCGAGCGCGTCGAGGCCGCCATCGAGGACGACCGTCACGCCGGCCGTGACGAGCTCGCGGCCGTCCGTGGCCGGCTGCTCGCCGCCCAGGCCGAGACCGTCCACGCCGCCGCCGACTCGATCGCCGCCGCGAACGCCCGCTACTTCCTGATCGTCCCGTGGGTTCCAGAGCGCGGCGTGCGTGAGCAGCTCGCCGCGCTGCGCCGCCAGTCCGGCGGTGTGCTGCGCACGACCTGGCCGGCCCATCAGCGCGCGGCGCGCGACAGCCTCCGCTACGCGGAGAGCCTGCTCGCCGCCCTCTCGGCGCTCGGCGTCGACGGCCGGCTACTCGCGCCGGTCGAGCACCTGGCCCTGATCTGGGAGCGCCTGCATCCGGCAGCCGAGAACCTGCCCGACTTCGACCTCCTCCAAGGCGTGGCCGGGATTCTGTCTTCGACGGATCCCGACACCGCCCGCCAGCGGCGCGGCGAGCTGGTCGACCTGCTCACCCACGGCGCCGGCTTCGACATCTCCGAGCAGGGCGGCCGCGTCATGCGCCACACAGACGGCACGGTCGAGGAGGTCCTGCACCTCGCGACCCAGCCAGCGGCGACCTCGCCGTGGTGGCTCGCCTACCTCCTCGAGACACAGCTCCCATCTACGCTCACGGTCAACATCTCAGTCGGCGACCGCGCGCGGTCGCGGCACAGCCAGCGTCGCCGCTGGGCACGACTGCGCACAGCGATCGACTTCAAGGAGCGCCGTGGGCACCTCGTCGGCCACGACGAGCGTGAGGCCCTGCAAGAGGCCGAGGATCTCGACGCCGAGTTGTCGTCGAGCGCGCAGTCCGCGCTCTACAGCGTGTCGGTCTACTACGCAGCCCGCCACCTCGGCGGCGACGCCGACGCACTCGACGAGGCGCTGACCGCGCTCGCGCGCGAGTTCGCCGGGCTCACCGACGCGCGGGTCGCACGAGGGAGATGGGTCAACCCCGACGCCTGGGCATCGACGCTGCCGCTCGGCATCGACCGCCTCCGCGCCAAGCGCCGCTACGCGCACCGCAACATCGCCCACTGCGTCCCGCTCGCAACCGCCGCGTCAGGGTTCGACGGCGGACTGCTGCTCGGCTGGTCCGACCCGCAACGCCTGCTCGTCCGGGTCGATCCGTTCGACCCGATCCTCCAGACCCACGTCACGCTCGTCTTGGGGCCGAGCGGGGGAGGCAAGACCGTCGCGACCAACGCCCTGCTCTCGCGCGGCATCAGCCAAGGGATGCGCGGGTTCATCATCGACCGGTCTTCGACCGCCTCCGAGGACGGCGGCGGTCGCGGGCAGGGCCACTACGAGACGCTGATCTCCCACGTCCCCGGCGGCCACCGCATCTACGTCGGCACCGACCAGGGCGCCGTCATCTGCCCCTGGGACACACCCGATCCGGCCGATGTCCCATCGGCCAAGGTCGAGTTCCTGCGCGCACTCCACGCCCTGCTGATCGGAGATCGGCATGGGGAGGACCGCGAGCTCTCAGCTCTGGACGAGGCGCTGATCGACCGCGGCATCACCGCCGTCTACGCGCGCTGCGCGTTCTCCGGCGAGCGGCCTAGAGAGACACTGCTAGCCGAGGAGCTATCCCGACTCGCCGACGGCGACGACACCGAAGACGTCGACCCGACGATCGCGAGCGCCTACCGCTCGCTCGTCGCCCGACTGCACCCCTACATCGAGGGCGGCGTCAACGCCCACCTCACCGACGCCGAGACGACCGTCCAAGCCGACGCGCCGCTGACGCTGTTCGACATCGCCGGCACCGCCGAGCGGCTGATCCCCGCCGTCGTACTGACGATCGTCGACCACATCGACCGCGAGGTGCAACGCACCCGCGCCCGCCGCGTCGCCGGCACGCTCGACGAGCACGGCGCATGGGCCGGCCGCTGCTTCGTCGTGGTCGAGGAGGGCTGGAAGCTCACCAACACCAAAGCCGCCGGCGCCTGGCTCAACGAGTACGCCCGCCGCAGCCGCCACTACGCGCTCTGGCTGGTGATCGTCACCCAGCACTTCAAGGACCTCGACAACGAGCAGGGACGCGCGCTCGCGGAGTCCGCGCAACTGCGCGTCCTGTTCCGCAACACGCGCGAGGACCTGCTCGCCGCCCGCGAGTCCCTCGGACTCACCGACACCGACATCGACGCGATCGTCGCACTGGAGACCCTGAAGGGCCTCTACTCGTCGTGCTACCTGCTCAGCCCGCGCGGGCGGTGCAAGGTTCGTATCGCGCTAGGCGCGCTCGAGTACTGGATCGCCAGCAACGACCCCGAGCGCGACCAGCCCGTCCGCGCCGCCGCCCTCGCTGACGCGGATGGCGACCCGTGGCACGCGTTGCAGCTGCTCTGCACGCCCGCCTGGCACCAGGCCCGCGATCACCAGGTCGAGGCGTGAGCGGCGATGCCAGCTCCCGCCGCCTTGAAGGTCGCCGGTCGAGCGATCGCCGCGTCCGGCGCCGGCCGCCGCCGTCGCGGCCCCGGCCCGCTCGCATGGCTGCTCGCAGCCTTGGTGCTGTTGCCGCTGCTGCTCGCCGCGCCGTTCCTGGCCGTCCAGGCCGGCCAGCCGCCCGCCGGTTGCGGCGGTCCAGCCGGTAGCTGGACCGGCCCCGGCAGCCTCGGCGGCTACCAAGGCACCGGCCTGACGGCCAAAGAGGTCCGCGACCTCCAGAACCGCGAGGGCGGCAAAACGCTCGCGCCCGACCAGGCCGGCAAGGTCTTGGCGACCGTCTACGCGCCCAGCTTCGGCGGCATCAACGTCTGGAACGGCGGCAAAGTCACAGCCGGCGGGATCATCGTCAACGCCGGCGCCAAGCGCGCCTACCTGATCGCAGTCGACCCGACGCTCATCAAGCTCGGCACGCCCGTCTACGTATGGCCGAACCCCTACGGCTGGCGCGGCCCGTTCATCGCCGCCGACACCGGCGGCGCGATCAAACAGCGCCACATCGACATCTACGTCTTCGGCGACCGCGCCATCGCCACCAAGACGGTCAACAGCTGGGGCAGCCGCGACACCCGCATCGCCGGCAAGCCGATCGTCGGCGGCGGCCCGCCGACCACGGGCAGCCCCGCGGACTGCCTGCTCGTCGGCGACGCCCACGGCAACGGCCGCTGGGAACTCGGCCCGGGCGCGAACCGCGCCGGCGTCGGCCTCACCCCGCCGATGCGGCAGTTCCTCAACCGCATGACCGGCTACCTACCGCCCAAGCGGACGCTCGTCATCTGCACCGGCACCAACCACAGCCAGCTCACATCCACCGGCAACGTCTCCGACCACTGGACCGGCAACGGCGTCGACCTCTGCTCGAGCGCCAACGGATTCCCCGTCACCGGAGGCGGCTACGGCGACCGCATCGCCGCCGCCGCGTTCCGCGCCGCCGGCTACAGCCCATCCGCCGCGAGCGCCGCAGGGCGAGCCGGCGGCGCCGTCACCGTCACCACCGACCGCCTCCGTGTCCAGATCATCTGGAAGGACGGAACCGGCGGCAACCACTGGAACCACATCCACGTCGGGATCGCCCCCCGATGAGCCGGCGCGATCGTCAGCTCCCGGCGGTCGCGGTCGTCGCGCTCGCCATGCTCGCGCTCGGCTCGATAGCCGGCGCGGTCACCGCCGCCTGGCCGGCACCCGCCACGGCGATCTTTCCCAACGACCCGCAGCCGACGCTCGCCGGCACGCCGGTCGAGGTCGTCGACATCGTGCTCGCCAACCTCGCGGTACTGGTCGTGCCGCTGCTGTTCGCAGGCGCCGCGGCCGGACGGCCCGGCCCCTGGCGGGTCGTTGGCGATCTCGTAACCGCGGGCATCGTCGTGGTCAACAGCCTTACGGTCGGCGCGGCGCTCGCTCTGCACGGCACCGACCTCCTGCGCTACCTGCCGCACCTGCCCGTCGAGGGCACGGCGCTCGCCCTCGCTGGCTCGACGTGGGTCTGCCAGCGCCGCCACCGTCACCCGTTAGGTCGCGTCCTGCTGGCGCTCGTCGTGCTGGCGACGATTGCCGCCGTCGTCGAGGTCTACGCGACACCACACGCGGCCCGATGAACCCGCTCGCCGACCGGATGGCCGTGGTGTTCGAGCTCCCGCTCTCTCCCGATGGGAATGCACGGCCGCCTCCGCCCAGGTTGGCACGCACAGCGTGCTTTTCGGGCTACGTCAACCGCATCCCACCAGAAGGAGCAGGAGCAGATGAACACCTTTGTCATCACCGGCCGGTTCACCAGGGACATCGAGCTGCGCACCACCAAGTCGGACAAGACCGTCGCCAACGTGACGATCGCCTCCGACCGCAAGCGCGACCGCAGCAAGACCGACTTCTTCCCGGTCACGCTGTGGGAGGGACTCGCCAAGACCTGCGCCGAGCACAGCGGCAAGGGCCGCCTGGTCTGCATCACCGGGCGCGTGCAGCACAGCGTCACCGGACCCGAGGGCGAGAAGCGCCACCACTACGACTGGATCGCCGAGGACGTCGAGTTCCTCGACAGCAAGCCCACCGACGACGCCGCAGAGGCGGTACCCGAGCCGGAGCCCGAGCCCGTCACCGTCTAGGTCAGAGCGACAGGGCAAGGCCCGCGACCCTCCGGGGTCGCGGGCCCTTTACCTCCCGTTGCATCTCGCTCCGGCCTGCAGCCTGGCCCGGCGAGTCCTACTGTCCAGCGAGCGGGAAGCGCCGCAGCGTCTCGCCGCTCGGGGACTTCCAAGACAGCTCCGTTGGCTCCTCGGCGCCGTCGAGGTCGATTAGATAGACGTTGTTCTCGGCCTCGATCGCTCTCCTTGTTCCGTCGGGCATGACGACCTCTACGTCACTTACGCCGTCCGGCGCAAGTCCGTAGATCGACTCACTACTACATTGCGGCGGCTGATCATCTTTCGAGATGACGCAGCCGCCTAGCAGCGACGCCGGTCCAATCACGCCGGACTTCACCTCGGCCGTGGAGTTGCAGGCCAGGCCCGCGGCCTTGCTCTCGCCGCCTGACACAAGCGCCAGGCAGACGCCGTTATCGCCCGGCACCACGTAGGTCGTGCGTCCGTCGTCGTAGGTGCCAGCTCTACGGGCGAGGTCGTCGTTGAGAGTCAGGTCCGCAGAGACACGGCCCGATACGAGACCGTCGGGCATCGAATCCTCTGGGCCCTTACCGGTCGTCAGGACGGCGAACTTCTCCGCGAGTGCCTGATCGAGGGCGACGTCGCCGCCGTCCGGGTCCGCTCGTGGCGGGTCCTCGGCCGCGGTGCCGATTGCTACTCCAACCACGCCGGCAGCGAGCGCAGCAACTGTCAGCGAGGCCAGAAGCTTTCGTCTCATTGAGTTCATCATTGGTGTGGTCTCTTTCGTCTAAGGGAGGGTCGTCTCGGCCCAAGCACCGATCGTGTGGTTACAGCAGTTATCCGAATGCAAGTAGGCCTGCCCCTTGTACTGGAGCGCGTAAGTCGGGCCGAAGGTCACGACGGCCGCGCCGTTCTCACTCCACCGGCAGCTGACCTCCCCACCGCGAATGTTGCCGTTAGCCGTGTTTCTGAGGTAGGTGCACGGCTTAACGTGGTGCTGCGGCAGCCCTGTGTAATAGGCGTGGGACTCCTGGAACGAGTGAGGCCATGTGCTATCGCAGGTAGGCCCGCCCGGGGTGCGCACGACGCCGCAGTAGCCGTCGACGAATGCCTGGCTAGCAGCAGGCGCGACGAGCATGACCGCCGTGCAGACGAGCCCGATCACGGTGCCCGCCACCTGGCGCGACACCGTTCGTCGCTTGACTGACGGACTGAGCGGATGTACTGAACTCAAATGGCCCTCCCTTTCCCTCGTTGAGGGGCCAATCGTAACCACAAGTGGGGGTACGGGCAACCAGAAACATCCGTCCAGAAATACTGGTACGACCAATCAGGCACAAGGGCCTAGATCGTCTCACCGCCGGAGGCGCACTTCCGCCTCGTGCGACGACTCGTTCGCGACCGAGGTGACGGGCACCGCACTACCAGCACCGACGGCCACCGGGGGTGCAGGGCCAACGACAACGCGGGTGGCGCGAGTGGACCGACAAGGACGACAACAAGCGCCAGTCCGTTGAAATCATCGCCGACCGGATTCAGTACGGACTCGGCCGGGGGCGTCGCTGCCGCGAGCTTCGGCCTCGACCGCCGCGGGCCTTGCCAGAGCCACCGTGGCACCCGTCCGGGTGCGTGGGCTCGTGGCATCGGCCTCGCGCCGGGCGAGGCTCGTCACTAGAGGAGCCACCAATGCCGCTCGACAGATCGACCTACAACGACGCCCTCGTGCTTCGCGCCCTCTTCAACGAGGCGCCCGACGGTTGGGATAGCTCAGCCGACGTCACCAATCTCGGCGCTCACCTCGAGCACCTCAGCTTCGCCGAGAAGGTTGGACACCTCGCGCGCAATCTCGTCAACGCCATGCTCGACGGGCAGACCAGCGAGGACCAGCGCTTCTACCTCGTAGCGACCCTGCCCAGCGGACAGGTGACAGTGCGCGAGGTGCCTGGCATCGCCTGCTCGCTGGCGTCGATCGGAGACAGGGCGATCGAGAACCAGGGAGACGACACGACGTCAATCTGGCAGGCCGCGCGCGACGGGCTCGCGCGGGTCATGCCGGACACCGAGGACGGGGCCGCATGAGCGCGACGGGCGCACGGCTCACGACGGGACCCATACCCGACCGCGGACCCGAGCGCCGCCCATCTTGGCACCCCTTCGGGGCGCTTAGGCGGACGCATCGGGCTCCGCGACGGGCGGAGCCCCCACCAAGGAGCCGGACAATGACAACCGCCGTCATCGAGAACGTCACCAGCCGCCTGATGGCCGCTTCAGAGATCCACGTACCGGAGCCCTACGAGCCCGACAACCACACCGCCAAGGCCAACCTCGCGGGCCTGACGGTCTCGATCATCGCCCTGGGCATGCTCGAGCCGATCCGCGTCCGCCGCGACGGCCACCGCTACGTCCTAGCGGACGGGGCCAAGCGCCTCCGTGCCTGCGCTGACGCGGGGGTGGTCCAGGTGCCCGCACTGGTCGTGGAGACGGACTGACCAGGTTTGGCGGGGGCTGGGTGCAGGACGCGCCCGGCCCCGTGTCCGCCCGCCTGATGTTTGCACCCCTGCGGGGCGCGGTCAGGGCGGGACGGCCCCGCGACGG
>CAZVRI010000027.1:0-38006 GCA_964629855.1 uncultured Thermoleophilaceae bacterium | reverse complement strand
CGGGGTTCCCGCCCACGTCGACGGCCGCATGCTGGAGATCGCCCGCGGCGCCGGCGCCAACGAGATCAACGCCGACCGGATGTGGCACTACGTCGAGGGGATCCACAACTGGGACCCGATCTGGCCGAAGCACGCGATCCGGATCATCCCCGGCCCGTCGTCGCTGTGGTTCGACGCGACCGGCAAGCGGCTGCCCGGCCCGCTCTACCCCGGCTACGACACGCTCGGCACGCTCCACCACATCCAGCGCACCGGCCACGACTACACCTGGTTCGTGCTGACCCAGAAGATCATCGAGAAGGAGTTCGCGCTGTCGGGCTCCGAGCAGAACCCCGACACGACGTCGAAGAGCATCCGTGCCGTGCTGAAGGAGCGACTGGGCAGCGGGCCGCCATCGCCCGTCCAGGCGTTCATGGACCACGGTAAGGACTTCATCGTCGAGCGCGACCTGGCGAGCCTGGTGCGGCGGATGAACGAGCTGACCGGCGACGACCTGATCGACCACGACGACCTGCGCGACCAGATCGTCGCGCGCGACCGCGAGATCGCCAACCCCTACGCCAAGGACGGCCAGGTGACGGCGATCCACGGCGCGCGGGCCTACTTCGCCGACAAGGTGACGCGCGTCGCCTCCCCGCACGAGATCCTCGACCCGAAGGCCGGGCCGCTGATCGCGGTGAAGCTGTCGATCCTCACGCGCAAGTCGCTCGGCGGCCTGCAGACCGACCTCGAGTCGCGCGCGCTGCGGCCGGATGGCGAGCCGCTGCCGGGCCTCTACGCCGCCGGCGAGGTCGCCGGCTTCGGCGGCGGCGGCGTGCACGGCTACCGCTCGCTCGAGGGGACGTTCCTCGGCGGCTGCCTGTTCTCGGGGCGCGTCGCCGGACGAGCCGCGGCCGGCGCGATCGCCTAGCGGACGAAGGATTCTTGGGGCTGTAACCCCAACAATCCTTCGCGCGGGCCAGCCGGCCCGGTTAGGGTCGGCCGTCGATGGACAATGCGCTCCTGACCGACCTGCTGCTGCCAGGCGCGCTGGCGACGATCATGACCAGCCTCGGGCTGGCGTTGACGACGGCCGACTTCCGGCGCGTGCTGACCGCCCCGCGCGGCGTTGCGATCGGAATGCTCAACCTCGCGCTGATCTCGCCGCTGCTGGCGTTCACGATGGCGACCTTGTTCGACCTGCCACCGGAGCTGGCGGTCGGGCTGGTGCTGCTCGGCGCCTCGCCCGGCGGAACGATGGCCAACATGCTCACCCACCTGGCGCGCGGCGACACCGCGCTGTCGGTGACGATGACCGCGGTCAGCAGCGTCTGCGCGGTGGTGACGGTGCCGCTGTTCCTGGCGCTCGCGACCGCTCACTTCGGCGCCGACGAGCTCGGCGACGTGTCGATGGCGGGGATCGTCGCGAAGGTGTTCGCGATAACGATCGTGCCGGTGTCCTTCGGGATGTGGCTGCGCGCCCGCTGGCCGGAGCGGGTCGCGGTCGCCTACCCGCGCGTGCGCGTCGCGGCGCTGTCGCTGTTCGCGCTGGTGGTCGTCGGGGCGATCGCCAGCGAGTACGAGGTCGTCGTCGACAACATCGAGGCCGTCGCCGGAGCCGCGCTGGCGCTGAACGTGGCGGCGATGGCGATCAGCTTCGCGATGTCGCGCATCGCGCGGCTTGACAGCCGCCAATCGACCGCGATCGCGCTTGAGCTGGGCGTCCACAACTCGACGTTGGCGATCGCCGTCGGCGCCTCGCTCGCCGACGAGCTCTCGATCCCCGCCGCCGTCTACAGCACCTTCATGTTCGTCACCGGCGGCGCGTTCGCCTGGGCGATGAGCCGGCGCAACGCGGCCGTGCCCGGCCCCGCGGAGCCCGCGGTCGAGTCGGCTCAGCTGTAGTCGGGGATCTGCTGCACGGCCCAGCGGTTGCCGTCCAGGTCGGCGAAGAAGACGAACTCGCCCCACGGGAAGCTCTGGACGTCGCTGACGTCGACGCCGCGGCTCTTGAGCTCGGCGTGCGCCTGCTCGATGTCGTCAACGACGAGCTGCAGACCCTCGAGCGACCCGGGCGCCATCTCCGTCAGGCCGGTGCCGATCGAGATCGAGCAGGCCGAGCCAGGCGGGGTCAGCTGGACGAAGCGGATCTCGTCGCTGACGGCGTGGTCATGGTCGGCGTTGAAGCCCACCTTCTCGGTGTAGAACGCCTTCGCGCGATCCACATCCGAGACGGGCACCGATATGAGCTCGAGCTTGAAATCGGTCATGGGGTGGCATGTACCCAAGGCGCGGCCGTCCGTCACCGGACGGCGACGGTCAGCTGTCGCGCGGCGCGTAGCGGTGATGGAACGCGAGCGTGTTGCCGGCCGGGTCCTCGAAGAAGGTCTGGTGGCAGACGCCGCTGTCGATGATCTCGCCCTTGAACTGGACGCCGCGCGACTCGAGCTCGGCGCGGGCCGCCGCGACGTCGTCGACGCGGAACTCGATCGGGCTGTTGCTCGCTTGGAACTCGATCCCGAGCGCGGCGCAGTTCAGCAACGCCAGCGTCACGGTGCCGGTCTCAAACTCGGCGCCCACCGGATCGGTACCGGGACGCCCCCAGACGCTCGACGCCTCCAGGCCGAGCACGTCGGCATAGAAGTCCCGCGACTCCTGCAGGTCCTTGGCCGGGATCGAGACGAAGTCGACGCCGGTGATGAGTGGCGCGGTGGCGGTCATGGTCGCTCCTTGATCGTTAGCTCCAAGGCCTTGCCCACGCGCTCGTCGGCCGCTCCGAGAGCGCCACGCGGAGCTTCGAGTCGAGCGCGAGCGCGTAGAGGTCCAGCGGCGCCAGCGGCATTCGGGAGACGCCGATCCGCGGCCCGAGCAGCGACTCCAGCGATGGCATGTCACTAGTGCCGAAACGCCGCGTGAGCTCGCGGTCGGTCACATAGGAGCCGTCGAGATAGGCGTAGCGAGTGCCGTGCTCGCGGCCGAAGAGGCCCCAATTGGCCGCCTTGTAGGAGGAACCGTCAAAGCCGAGCCCGGGATTGAGGTAGGTCAGGAGCATGCGCGGGCGCGGGTCGCGGTGGCGGATGTCGCGCGCGGCGGCGGCGAGCAAGCGCGACAGTGTGTTCCGTGGCGCCCAGGCGGCGGCGTAGACGCGTGAGAGAACCAGTACATCGTCAGACCGGATGCCGGCCGGCAGGGCCGCCCCGATCGCACCGAGATCCAGTGGCGAGAACGTAAGCACCACAGCAACATGACCGTCGAGGGTTCCCGCGAAGTGAAGTCCCGCGCGAGGAGAGCGCAGATAGTGAAAGCGCTCGTGGAGAACAAGCGCGCGATCAGCGGGAAGCTCGGTGAGGGCGAGTTCGGTCGGTCTGGCTGGTGGATGTCGCGGCGGTCGCAACCACGCGGGCGCGGCAGCCTCCTGAGCGGCGAGCCGTCGCACCTCGCGCTCGGCCTCCGTCACGGACACGCCCCCCGCCTCGTCCGCCAGGCGTGGCAGGTGAAGCAGAACGCGGGCTGTGAGCCTACGCGCGGCGTCGACGTCGGGCGTGTACCGCCCCACGATGCCGGACAGCTCGATCGAGTCGGGGCTGACCGTGAGCGATCGGTCTAGCAGCAGGGTCATCGCAGACGACGATAGTCCGCCCGGCGGCGGCCTAGACGACCGCCGGCGGGGCGGGAGGCGTGGCCGGCGGGGGACACACGGACTCGGCCGGCGGACAGGAGCCCGACTTGGGCTTCAGGGCGGAGCGGACGTCCTTGGCGACGCGGTAGCCGACTAGGAGCAGCGCGGCCGCACCGAGCAGCCAGCTGGCGCTTGAAGCGTCGACATCGGTCTCGCTCGCGACGTGGAACAAGCTCGCGATCGCAACCAGGAAGACGAAGGTGATGGCCGGGGACCACCAGTCGGCTTCGCTGGTCTTATATTTGTCCAGTTCTCCCATCCCTATCCCACTCAGATCCCAGAGCAGATACAGGACGAAGACGATCGAGAGCGCCTTGAGCGTGTCAGTGGTGAGCTCCGACGGTGTCAACTGCCGAGCGGGAACCGCCCCAGTGTCCGGGCTGCCCGGCGTGAGCACTGCTACCCGGAAGTAGAGCAGGATCATCACCTGGTCGAGAGTGAAGCGAACGAGCGGCAGGTTGAAGAACCTCAACTTATAGGCCGGCCTATTGAGGCTCTGGCGGAAGCCGATCCAACTTCCCAGCACAAGCGCCGTGCTGACCAAGAGCTGTACGCGAACGTAGCCCGAGAGATCAGTCCAGTTCTGCATCCGGACGAATATCTGCGTAATTACGAAGCCGAACAGGATGTCGGTGAACGTCAAGCCCGTCTCGTGCGGGTCCGGCTCCGGGTCCGGCGCGAACGCTTTCTTTATTTTGTCCCTGCCAAACCTCATCTAGAGGTCTATTTTCAGCAGATCCCTCAAATCCTCTTTCTTGATTACACCCTGCAAAGGCACCCCCCCATGCTCGCGCTCGTACTCCCACACATGGGCATCAATCCAGATCGGTGTCACTCCGGCAGCCAGTGACGGCAATACATCCGACCGCACGCTGTTGCCGATCGCATAGCCGGTCGCGGCATCCGCACCCAGGTGCTCGAATAGCGCCAGGATCGACTCGGGCGTCTTCTCCTCGACGATCTCCACCCGGTCGAACAGGTGCTCGAGCCCGCTGTGCTCGACGCGCCACCGCTGGACGTCAAGGTCGCCCTTGGTGAGCAAGCCAAGCAGGAACCCACGGCCCCTGAGGGCCACGAGCGTCTCCTCGACACCCTCGACCAGCGGCGCCCGACGCTCGAACACCTCGCCAGCGGCGGATACAACAGCCTTCCTGACGTCCTCGTCGATCGGCAGGCCAGCCGCTACGCAAGCCTCCTCGTACGCCTCTGCGCACGAGGTCGGAAACCGCTCGGCTGCGTGCCCGAAGCGCGCGACGTTGGCTACGTCGATCAGACGCTCACGCGCCTCCCAAAGATCCCCGTCGAGTCCCGCTCGCTCCACGATTCCCCGCGCGCGTCGGCGCGCGGCATCGTAGAGCCACTCGGTATGCCACAACGTGTCGTCTCCATCGAAGACGAGCGCGCGAGCCGCGCGCCGATTCGCGGCCCGGCCACTCACGTCAGCTCAAGCAGCAGCGGCGCGTGGTCCGAGGGCTTGGTGCCCTTGCGGAAGTTGCGGTCGATGCCGCAACTCTCGATCTTGGCGGCAAGTGGACCTGACACCAAATGCGCGTCGATGCGCAGGCCGAAGCCGCGGTGGAAGTGGCCCTGGCGGTAGTCCCACCAGGTGAAGCCGGGCTCGTCGGGATGCAGCTCGCGGAAGGCGTCGACGGTGCCGGCGGCGAGCAGGGCGCGGAAGCGCTCGCGCTCCGGCTCGGTGACGTGGGTGGCGCCGGCAAGCGCCGCCGGGTCGTAGACGTCGAGGTCGGCCGGACAGACGTTGAAGTCGCCCGCGACGACGAGCGGCTCTCCTGACAGCTCCCCGATCCGCGCGGCCATCGCGTCGAGGAAGCGGAGCTTGTCGTCGTAGGTCGGCGTGTCGGGCTCGCGGCCGTTTGGGACGTAGACCGACACGACGCGGACGCCGGCGACGGTCGCCTCGATCCAGCGCGCCTCGTCCTCGGCCGGCTCGCCCGGCAGGCCGACCGCCACGTCGCCGAGCTCTTCGCGCGCGAGGATCGCGACGCCCGCCCAGCGACCGCCGCTGTGGTGGACGGCGCGGTAGCCGGCCGCCTCGAGCTCCAGCTCCGGAAAGGCCTCCGGCGCGCACTTCGTCTCCTGCAACAGGACGACGTCGGGGCGGTGCGCCTCGAGGAACTCGAGCAGGCGCGGCATCCGCACCTTGAGCGAGTTGACGTTCCAGGTGACGAGCTTCACTGCGCCGTCCCGCGCACGGCCGTCGCGTGGGCCTGGGCGAACATCGTGCGCAGCAGCCGCACGACGACACGCGGCGCGCGCTGTTCGAGCTCGATCAGGCCCTCGGGCGTCAGGACGAGCAGCTCGACGTCACTGTCCGCCGCGACGTCGGTGGCGTGCGGGTCGCCAGCGAGCGTGGCGCGCTTGCCGAAGCTGGTGCCCGGGGTAAGCCGGGCGACGCAGCGCGTGCCGCCGTTGCCGTCGGCGACGCTGGCGCTCGCCTCGCCGGAGACGACGAGGAAGACGCCGGCCGGCGGGGCGCCGCTCGCGACGATCAGCTCGCCGGCGCCGACGTGGCGCTGCTCGAGGACCTCGCGCAGCACCTCGCGCTCGCTCGCGCCGAGGTCGTCGATCAGCCCGTGGCGCTCGAAGCCGGCGCGGTCGGCGTACGCGACATCACCGCCGTGGCGAGCGATCAGGTGGTCCTCGGCCCAGGCGACGGCGTCGTCGACGTCGGCGAAGACCGGCGTGCCGGCCTCAGCGGCGCGCGGCAGGTCGCCGTCGGGGTCGACCAGCGCAATCGCGCAATCCACCTCCGCGAGCCGGGCCGCCGCGTCGCGCAGCATCCCGCGCGCGACGTCGGCGATCTCGCCCACGCGCGTCACGTCGAGGACGATCGCGTCGAGCTCGGGCGCCGCGTCAGCAACCTCACGCAGCACCGACTCGACCCCGGCGAACAGCAGGTCGCCGTGCAGCGCGAAGATCCGCGCGCGCTGGCCGTACTCGCCGAGGATCGCCTGCTCGGCAGGCGTCCGGCGACGACTCGACGGCGTGGCGAGCACGTCGTGCGCGGCGCGGATCGCCGTCTGCCGCGCGCGCGTGACGTGCAGGAAGTGCAGCTCCAGCTCACGCGAGATCTGGCGGCAGGCGTTAACGCCGCGGACGCTGTTGCCGTGCTCGTCGAGGCGCGGCGAGAAGACGGCGATGCCGATCTGGCCGGGCAGCACCGCGAGCACCCCACCGCCGATGCCGCTCTTCGCCGGCAGGCCGACGTCGGCGACCCAGGTGCCGGCGCCGTCGTACATGCCGCAGGTCGTCATCACGCTCATGACGCGCTCGACCAGCTCGCTGTCGAGCGCCCGCGTCCCGGTGCGCGGGTTCAGGCCGCCGTTCGCGAGCGTCGCCGCCATCAGCGCCAGGTCGCGGCAGTCGACGTTCAGCGAGCACTGGCGGAAGTACAGGTCGACGGCGTGCTGGGGGTCGTCCTCGATGACGCCCGAGCCGCGCAGCAGGTGGCCGATCGCGCGGTGGCGGTGGGCCGCCGCGAGGTCGGCCGCGAAGATCCGCTCGTTCAGCGACAGGTCGCGCCCGGCCCAGCTCGAGAACATGCCGCGCAGCCGGTCGTAGCGCTCCTCGGGGGTGTCGCCCGCGACCAGCGACGCGGCGGCGATCGCCCCGGCGTTGATCATCGGGTTGCGCGGCCGACCCGTTACCGGGTCGAGGCTGATCTCGTTGAAGGCGTCGCCCGACGGCTCGACGTCGATCTTGCCCGCCACCGTCGCGTGACCGCGGTCGGCGAGCGCGAGGCCGTAGGTGAACGGCTTCGCGATCGACTGGATCGTGAACTCGGTGCGGGTGTCGCCGACCTCGTAGAGATGCCCGTCGCCGGTCGCGATGCAGATGCCGAAGGCGTCGTGGTCGACCTCCCCCATCTCCGGGATGTTGTCCGCGACCGCGCCGCCGCGGTCGTCGAGATGCGCGCTGTGGACAGCCGCGAGGTAGTCCTCGACCAGGGATCCCATCGGCGGTGTCAGGACCCGAACCAGCGGGCGCGGCGGCTGGAGCCGAAGTGGTCCTTCTCGGCGACGAGGTCGGCCGACGGCGCGTTGAAGACGCCGGTCTTCGAGGGGCCCGAGAGGAAGTCGATGTCGACGCGGCCGACGCGGCCCTTGCCGAACTCGATGTAGCAGGAGCCGCGTCCGTCGTAGGGGTCCGGCCGGTCGCCAGCGGCCCACTCGGCGATCAGGCTGCGCGCGACGACGCGGGCGGCGCCCTCGGCGAAGACGCCGGCCTTCGGCACGCCAGCGGTCGCGACGTCGCCGACCGCGTAGACGCCCGGGAAGCGCGTCTGGAGCGTTGCCGACTCGACCGGCACGTAGCCGTTCTCGGTCATGCCGGCGTCGATCACGACGTCTGGGGCGCGGTGCTTCGGAACGCCGAGGAAGAGGTCGTATGGCAGCTCGGCACCATCGTCGAGCAGCGCGACCTTGCGCGCCGGGTCGAGCGAGCTGACGCGGCGTCCGCCGACGAACTCGATGTCGCGCTCGGCGAACTCCTCGAGCAGCGCGGCGGAGGTCTCCGGCGACGGTGGCACCGGCGTGCCGAGCGGCAGCACGAACGTGATCCGGCAGGCGTCGCGCACGCCGCGGGCGACCAGCTCGTCGTGCATCAGCAGCGCGCACTCGCTCGGCGCGGGCGGGCACTTGAACGGCGCGTCGGCGACGCCGATCACCACATGTCCGGAGGAGAACTCCGACACGATCGGCGCGAGCCGCTCGGCACCAGCTACGGAGTAGAACTCGTTGCCGCCCTCGGCAAGGCCGGGCGTGGCGACGACGTCGTAGTCGGCGCCGAGCGCGACGACCAGCGCGTCGGCCTCGTGGACGCCCGCGTCGGTGGTCACACGGCGCGTCTCGGGGTCGATCGCGGTGACGGTCTCCTGGAGGAACCTCACCCCCGGCTTCGCGATGTCGCGGTAGTGCATCCGCACCGCGTCCGGCGTGGTGCGGCCGAACATCACGTCGAGCTTCGCGAAGCCGAACACGAACGAGTCGTTCTTGTCGATCAGCGTGACGTCGACCGTGTCGCCCAACGTCTCCGACAGCACCGTGCTCAGCTCGAGTCCGCCGAACCCCGCCCCAAGGATCACCACGCGCCGGCTCTCGTGCATGGTGTGACCGTACACCCGTTCCGGCGACCGCCTCTACTTGGGGATCGTCACTTGCTCGCAACGACGGACGCGGTCGAGCACGTCGACGATGGCGACGTCGCGGCCCTTGCCGCAGTCGACGCCGTCGCGCTGGCGCCCGGCGGTCACGATCCGGTCGCGTCCCGGCCCGCCGCTCAGCCGATCCTGGCCCTTGCCGCTGTCCTCTCGCTCGAGCAGGCGGTCGTTGCCGGCGCCGCCGTCGACGCGGTCGTTGCCCACGCCGCCGGACATGCGGTCGTCGCCGGCCTCACCGAACAGGCGGTCGGCGCCGCTGCCGCCGAGGATCCGGTCGCGTCCGTCGCCGGCACAGACCAGATCCGCCCCGCCGCCGGCCTCGATGCGATCGGCTCCCGCCGAGCCGACGATGACGTCGGGCCCGTCGGTGCCGCGAATGACGCCGGCCCCCGTGATCGTCGCCTGCTTGCCCTTGCAGGTCGGCTTGGGAAGCGCGACCGGCGGAGCTGGCGGATCGACCGACACGATCGGATCCTCGACCTCGATGTCCAGCTTCCACGTCCAGTCGCTGTCGAAGACGAACTGCCCGGGATCGGTGTTGATGTTGGTGTCGGTGATCTTCAGCCGCCATGTACCCGCCGCGGATTGACCGTTCCACGCGCTGGAGAGCCCGCTGTCCGTTACGTCGTCCCCCTCGGTGGCGAGGTACGTGCCGGGCGGGATGGCGTCGCTCCCGCACTGCGCCTGCAGCGTGTTCGGCTCGTTGCTGCGGAAGGTGTAGGTGCCGTCGAGACCCGCCGTGCAGATGGTGGTCCACTGGTCGAGCACGTTGATGAAGACCGGCACCGGCACACCCGATCCGACACGCTCCAGCGTCACCGCGAAATCGACCAACCCCCCGAACGGGCTGTACCAATCGTCGGCTGGCGTGCTCACATCGGCCAGCGTCAGCGACACGTTGTCGCCGGTGGCCAGGATCGCCCGAGAGTCCGGGATCGCGATGTCGAAGGAGGCTCCCGTTCCGTCGACGTCGGGGACGGCGCCGCCCGAGCCGGTGTAGCTGATCGTCTCGGCCTGGGCCGAGGCCGCGCTCATCAGCGCGATCGTCACAGCGAGGATGGCAACGTTGGCAATCTTGATGGCACGCACGCGCCATTGATTCGCAGCTTTCCGGCAGATACCTTCAGCCGGCTTCGGCGGGCCGGCCGACGGGGGCAGTAGGTTGCTCGCCGTGCGCCGCCCACTAGCCATCACATTGCTGATCGTCGTAGGACTCGTCGCACCGGCCACGTCGCTCGCAGCCCCGAAGAAGCCGACGCGTCCTCAGGTCTCGGCCGTCGGATCGCTCATGCAGCTCCCGGGGAAGGCCGGCTGCCTGGTCGACCGGTCGAAGCCGGCCAAGGGATCCAAGGCCCCGAAGGGCTGCAAGCGTGTCCGCGCGCTCGGCGGTCCAGCGCCGTTTCTCGGCTCGAACGCGCTGGCGATCAGCGGCGACGGCAAGAACGTCTACGTCGCCTCGTCGCGCAGCGACGCGATCGCGATCTTCAAGCGCAACGCGCGCAGCGGCAAGCTGACTCAGCGCTCCGGCGCCGCCGGCTGCGTCGCGCTCAGGGGCGCCAGCGGCTGCGCGAAGGCGCGCGGGCTCAACGGGCCGAACTCGGTCGCCGTCAGCGCCGACGGCAAGACGGTCTACGCGACCTCGCTGATCAGCGACTCCGTCACGAGCTTCCGCCGCAACGCCAAGACCGGCGCGCTGACCCAGCTTCCCGGCGCGAGCGGCTGCATCGCCAACGTCGCCACGCCCGGCTGCGCCACCGGCCGTGCGCTCGACGGCCCCGACGTGCTCGCCGTCAGCCCGGACGGCAAGAACGTCTACGTCGGCGCCTTCGCCGGCAACGCGCTCGCGGTGTTCAGCCGCAGCCCATCCAGCGGCGCGCTCACCCAGCCCGCCGACACGACCGGCTGCATCGTCAACGCGCCGACGAACGGCTGCGCGACCGGCCTCGCGCTCGCGTCGCCGGAGGGTATGGCGATCAGCGACGACGGCGACAACGTCTACGTCGCGAGCGCGGTCAGCAACGCGGTCGGGGTGTTCACGCGCGACGCGTCGAGCGGCGCGCTGACCCAGGCGAACGACGGCAGCGGCTGCATCGTCGACAGCGCGCTCGCCGGCTGCACGACCGGCACCCAGCTCGCCGGCGCCAACGCGGTCGCTGTCAGCCCGAGCGACGGCGACGTCTACGTGACCTCGCTGTTCAGCAACAGCGTCACCTCCTTCACGCGCGCCGGGACCGGCCAGCTCACGCAGAAGAGCGGCACCTCGGCCTGCGCGATCTACGTGCTGGCGGTCGGCTGCTCGCTCGCCCGGGCGCTCGAGGCCCCGGAGGGGATCGCGGTCTCGCCCGACGGCGCCAGCGTCTACGCGGCGGCGTTCAAGTCGGGCGCTGTCACGGCCTTCGCCCGCGACAGCGGGACGGGCGGCCTGATCCAGCTGCGCAACGACCGCGGCTGCGCGATCGCCCGCCCGACGCCCGGCTGCGTACACGCGCGCGGGCTGCTCGGAGCGAGTGCGCTGGCGGTCAGCCCCGACAGCAAGTTCGTCTACTCGGCGGCGTTCAAGAGCAACGCGGTCGGCGTCTTCAAGCGAGTCACCGCGGCGCGGCCGCGCGGGAAGGACTGACCATGGCGGACGACCGGATCGAGGAGCCCGAAGACGGGACCGAGCAGGACGGCATCACCCGCGGCGACCTGCTGCGCGGCGCGGCGGCCGGCGGCGCCGGACTGCTGCTCGGCGGCAACGCCGCCAACGCCGCGGCGGCGGTGAGCACGCGGAAGCGCCGGATACCGGCGCCGAAGCCGCGCAAGGTCGCCGGCATGAACGTGCTGCTCTTCATGACCGACCAGCAGCGCGCGATCCAGCACTTCCCGCCCGGCTGGGCGAAGCGCAACATGCCCGGGCTGACCCAGCTCCAGAAGCACGGCATCACCTTCAACAACGCGTTCACCAACGCCTGCATGTGCTCGCCGGCGCGCTCCACGCTGATGTCCGGCTACTTCCCGGCGCAGCACGGCGTCAAGTACACGCTCGAGGAGGACATGCCGGCGCCGCAGTACCCGCAGGTCGAGCTCGCGACCAGCTTCAAGAACCCCGCCACCGTCGCGGCGGCCGCCGGCTACACCCCGGTCTACAAGGGGAAGTTCCACTGCAACAAGCCGGCGAACGGCGAGACGTGGGTGCCCTCCGACGTCAACCAGTACGGCTTCACCCGCTGGAACCCGCAGGACGCGGGCGCCAACCAGGACATCCCGGAGGAGGGCGGCGGGATCTACGACAACGACGGCCGCTTCATGAACTCGGTCGGGACGCCGGAGGACGGCACCGAGGGAGCGATCCAGTACCTCAGCTCAGAGGCCGCGCAGGCCCAGCCGTTCTTCACGATCGTCTCGCTGGTCAACCCGCACGACGTCCTCTTCTACCCGAAGACCTACACCCAGGCCGGCTACGACAAGTCGTGGCTGCAGGGCGAGATCGAGGTTCCGAAGACGGCGAACGAGGACCTCTCGACCAAGCCGACGGTGCAGGCGCAGTTCCTGAAGCTCTTCAACGCGTCGGGACCGATCCCGACCGACCAGATGAAGCGCAACTACCTGAACTTCTACGCCAACCTGATGAAGGCGTCGGACGCGTATCTGGTGAAGATCCTCAAGACGCTCGAGAAGGCTGGGCTGCTCGACAACACGCTGGTGATCGCCACCGCCGACCACGGCGAGATGGGCACGACCCACGGCGGGATGCGGCAGAAGAACTTCAACTTCTACGAGGAGGCGACGCGGATCCCGCTCGTCTACTCGAACCCGCGCCTGTTCAAGAAGGCCGAGAGCAGCGACGCGATCGTGTCGCACGTCGACTTCCTGCCGACGCTGGCGAGCCTCCTCGGCACGCCCGCCTCCGGTCGTGCCGACTGGGCCGGCGTCGACTACTCGAACCTGATCCTCAGCCGTTCGCCGAGGAAGAAGGCGCCGCAGGACTACACCGTCTTCACCTACGACGACTTCCAGTCCGGCCAGAAGAGCGGGCCGTACCCGCAGGCGCCGAACCACATCGTCAGCATCCGCGAGCGGCGCTACAAGCTCGCGCGCTACTACGACGTCAACGGCAAGGTGCCGGACCAGTGGGAGATGTACGACCTCAAGCACGATCCGCTCGAGCGGGTCAACATCGCCTACAAGGGTCACAAGCGCACGCCCGAGCAGAAGCGCCAGCTGAAGCGGCTGCGGCGCAAGCTCGCGCGCGTCGAGAAGACGCGCCTGCAGCCGCTCGGCTAGCGGCGACCGGCGGCGCCGCTGTGGACAGCGACCGGGTGGCGTGGGAGCCTTCCAGTGAGGCTTTGGAGCTCCAACCAGTGATACGCGACGCGAACAACGGCGGGCGCCGGACGGGGCTGCTCGGCCTCGGCGAGGCCCTTGCCGGCATCGCCGTGCGTCCGCTCGCCGCGGGCGTCGAGCTCGGGCGGCGTACCGAGCGCGAGCTGCGCGGCGCGCTCGCAAGTGGCTTCGACGCGGCGACACTCGCGACCGTCGACGCGATGCTCGCCTCCCCGCTGACCGGCGAGGTCGTCGACCGGGTCCTCGCGAGCCCGCTGGCGCGGACGGCCGTCGAGCGCGCGCTGTCCGGCCCGCTCGTCGAGGCCGCCTCGCGCAACGTCGTCCAGTACGCGGTGCTGGAGCGGGTCGCCGACGAGCTGCTGCCCGGCGACACCGTCGACGGCGTGCTCGAGCGCGCGCAGGCCGCCGACGTCCCGCGCCGCGTCGCCGACCGGCTGCTGGCCGACGGCGTGCTCGACCAGACCGTCGCGCGCGTGCTCGACGGCCCGGAGCTGGAGCGCGTCGTCGAATCGGCGCTCGACAGCGCGGCGATGGAGAAGCTCGTCGTCCGGGTGATCGAGAGCCAGCTGCTCGAGGAGGCGGTCGAGCGTCTGCTGCAGACCGACGAGCTGTGGCTGATGGTCGACGAGATCGCGCGCAGCCCCGCGGTTGCCGAGGCGATCCAGCGCCAGAGCGCCGGCTTCGCCGACGAGGTCGCCGGCGGGGTTCGTGCCCGCTCGCGCAAGATCGACGACCGGCTCGAGACGCGGGCGCGGCGGGTGTTCCGCCGCAAGCCGCGCGAGGCGCGCGACCTTCCGGAGAGCGGCGCGTGAACGAGGTCGCCGGCCGGATCCGCGCGGCGGCACGCGCGCGCCACGCCCAAGAGGAGGAGGTGGCGCCGCTGCCGCTGGTCCCCGAGTACGAGGGCCTGGTCACGCGCGCGATCGCCTTCGCGCTCGACGCCGCGATCATCAGTGGCGTCTCGGTCGTCGTCGGAGCGGCGGCCGGCCTCACGCTGTCGGTGCTCTCGGTCCCCAGCGAGGTCGAGACCGTCGTGTTCGGCTTCGCCGGCGGCATCTGCCTCCTCTGGACGGCCGCCTACTTCGTCACCTTCTGGTGCGCAACCGGCCAGACGCCCGGCAACCGCGTGCTCGGCATCCGCGTCTGCGTCGCCGAGGACGGCTCGGCGCTGCGCCCCGCCCGCGCCCTGCTGCGCCTGATCGCGCTGACGCTCTGCGCCATCCCCATCTTCGCTGGCTTCCTGCCGATCCTCGTCGACGACCGCCGCCGCGGAGTGCACGACATGCTGGCGGGGACCGTCGTCGTGGGCGCGGTGGACGACGTCGATCCGATGGCCTGAGCCTCCTCCGGACTGGGCGAGAACTACGTACGCAGTGCCGCTCGGCGCGCACGCCGCGGGAATAGCATCCCGCCGCATGGCCCATACATTGCGCACCGCACTCCGCCCCGCCATCGTCCTGCTGGCCGCGTTCGTGGTGGCGCTGACGGGTGCGCCCGGGATCGCGAAAGCGGCAGGCACCTGGAACGCCGACTCCCCGCTGTCCTCACCAGGCCGTGAGGCGACCGGACCGAGCATCGCGGTGACGACGACCGGGGCCGCGGTGGCCGGCTGGCAGGGCCGGCAGGAGGGCGTCCCCGGCGACGTCGACGCGTTCCTGCACACACGAGGAGCGGGCACAGGACCCTTCGCGATTGGCGGAACCCCGATGCTGGTCGACTCGGCGCGAGCGCACACCGAGGACGACATGGGCTTTGCGACCGCCGTCAACCCGTCCGGGAAGGCCGTCGTCGCGTGGGTGCAGGCGACCTATACCGGCAGCTTCCGCGTCCAGGCGGTCGTGCGCCCCAGTGCGTCATCGCCCTGGGGCAATGTCCAGACGCTGACCGTCGAGGGCGAGGACGCGGGCGTTCCGGCGCTTGCGATGAACGCCTCCGGCGCGACGGTGCTGGTCTGGCGCCGCCACGAGACGGCAACCGAGTCGTGGCAGGTCCAGGGCGCGGCACTGAGCGACTCCGGCACCAGCTTCACCCCGCTCAACGGTGGCGGCAACATCTCCAGCGAGCCGAACGACGCGTTCGACCCGCCAGAGTCGCCGCCGCTTCGCGTCGCGATAGCGCCGTCCGGCGCGGCGGTCGTCACCTGGGACTCGACCACGGCCGCCCTCGCGCCTGTCGCACGCTGGGCGCGCCGCGGCCCGGGCGGCGCGGCCTTCGGAGAGGTCCACGACCTCGGGGCCATCACCTTGCATCCCGACGTCGCGGCGAGTGACGACGGATCGTTCGCGCTGACCTGGGTCACGGGGACCGGCGGCGTCGGCGCCGACGCTTGGCTCGCCCGCGCGACGACCGGTGACTTCGGAACGGCGACGCCGGTCGGGAGCACGCCCAGCTCGTTTACCGACTCGCGCGTCGGCGTGGACGCTGCCGGCAACGCGATCGTCGCGCTGGTCGGCACCTCGATCGCCCACATCGACGCCAAGGCGCGCGTCGCAACGACGCGTTGTGCCGCGGCTTCGGCCTGCTTGCCGCTGAACTGGCTGTCGAACGAGAGCCAGAGTGCGGAGAGCCTCGACCTCGCGGTCAATGCGGCCGGCGACGCGGCCGCCGTATGGAAGCGCTCGAACGGAGCGCGACCGCTGATCGAGGCCTCGCTGCTCGCCCACGGCGGCAGCTGGGACAGCCCGGTGTTCATCTCGAGCTCGACCCAGAGCGCCTACCTGCCGACGGTCGGGATCGACGGCGGCGGCAACGTAACCGCGGCCTGGATGTCGTTCGCGATCCGCCAGGCGACCGGCGCCGTCAGGGGCGACGGAAATCCCGGCGGCGGAGGCGGCGGGACCCCGCCGCCCGCGATCGACCGCACCGTCTCGGCGACCGTCAAGCAGGCCGCGAAGGTCACCGCCACGGCGGCCGGCAGCTTCACCGGGCCGAAGGTCACCTGTTCCGAGCCGGCCGGCGGCTCGTGCAAGACCACCGTCTCCTTCACCACCCCGGGACCGAAGCCGAAGAAGGGCAAGCCCAAGAAGATCGCCGCCGGTAGCGCCAAGTTGACCGTCGCCGCCGGGAGGTCGGCGACGCCGACGGTCAAGCTCACCAAGGCCGCCAAGTCGCTGCTGCGCTCCAAGCACAAGCTCGCGCTGACGGGCACGGTCGTCGTCACCGACGCGGCCGGCAACAAGCGCACGTTCGCCGTCAAGACGACGGTCAAGGCGCCGCCCGCGAAGAAGAAAAAGAAGCGCTAGGCGGCGGTCGGCACGGGCGCCTCGTCCGGCTCCCCGGGTCCAGCCGGCGGAGCGGGCGCCGACGGCTTGCCGCGTGGCAGGAACCAGGCCGGGATGGCCGCGACGACGAGCAGCAGCAGCGCCCAGGTGAAGGTGTGGGCGAATGCCTCCGAGACGAGCGGCGCGATCTGCGCCTGCGCCGCGGCCGGGGCGTTCTGGGCGGCGCCGAGCGGGTTGCCGTCGCCGGCGGCGCTCGGCAGCCGGTCGGTCAACTGGTTGGCGAGCACGACCGACAGCAGCGCCGTGCCGATCGCGCCGCCGACGCGCTGGAGGATGTTCATCGCCGTGGTCGCGCGCGCGATCTCGCCATGGGTCAGCGACACGTAGGCCGCTGACATCGTCGGCATCATCGTCGCGCCCATCCCAAGGCCCATCACGAACGACGCCGCGCGCAGCTCCCAGAAGTCGGTGTCGGCGCCGACCTGGGTGAAGACCGCGAGGCCGGCGGCCATCATCACAAGGCCCGGCAGCACGATCGGCCGCGCGCCGACGCGGTCGACGATCCGGCCGGCGATCGGCATCATCAGCGCCGCCCCGATCCCCTGCGGGATCAGCAGCAGCGCCGCCTCGAGCGCATCCTGCCCGCGGGCCACCTGGTAGTAGAGCGGCAGCAGGAACATCGCGCCGAAGAAGGCCGTCGCGAAGAAGGTCATCGTGATCGCCGCAACGCCGGGGCCGCGGCGGCGGAACAGGCGCAGGTCGATCAGCGGATCGCTGGTGCGCAGCGCGTGGCGGGCGAACGCCGCGATCAGCAGCAGCCCGGCGACGATCGGCAGGAAGGCCTGCGGCTCGCCGAAGCCGTCGGGGCCGGAGGTCTCGGCCAAGCCGAACACGAACAGCGCCAGGCCGGGCGACAGCAGGGCGAGACCGAGCGCGTCGAGGCGCTGGTCGTGCTGGGGCTTGTCCTTCGGCAGGATGCGCCAGGCGAGCAGGAGCGCGAGCGCCCCGATCGGCACGTTAACGTAGAAGATCCAGCGCCAGGAGACGTCGTCGACGAGCCAGCCGCCGAGCACCGGCCCGAGGATCGGGCCGAGCAACATCGGCACGCCGACCACGCTCATCACGCGTCCGATCCGCGCCGGCCCGGCGGCCTGCGCGAGGATCGTCATCCCGGCCGGCATGATCATCCCGCCGCCGAGACCCTGCAGGACGCGGAAGCCGATCAGCGACTCGATCGACCAGGCCGCGCCACAGAGCGCCGAGCCGGCGACGAACAGGACCAGCGACGTGATGTAGAGCCGCTTGGTTCCGAAGCGGTCGGCCGCCCAGCCGGTCAGCGGGATGACCGTCGCGAGCGCGAGCAGGTAGCCCGTCGACACCCACTGGACCGTCGTGATCGACGCGTCGAAGTCGCGCGACAGGCTGTCGATCGCGATGTTGACGATCGTCGTGTCGAGGATCGACATGATCGCGCCGAGCACGACGACGGAAGCGACCGCGAGCGTCGCGCGATCGAGCGGGGAGGGCGCCGACGGCTGACCGGGCATCAACCCATGTTCGCAGGCGCCTCCCGGTAGGCAGCGGGGGCTCCGCGATCGGCGGTGCGGAAGCGCGCCCGGTAGTCCGCCGGCCCGACGCCGAGGACGCGCAGGAAGGCGCGGCGCATCGTCTCGGCGCTGCCGAAGCCGCAGACCGCCGCGACCGACTCGACCGGCGTCGCGTCGTGCTCGAGCCGCTCGCGCGCCGCCTCGACACGGACCCGCTCGACGAAGCGGGCGGGGGTCGTCGCGGCCTGGTCGGCGAACAGGCGGCGCAGGTGGCGCTCCGAGACGGCGGCGCGCCGGGCGAGCTCGGCCGGGCGGTGGTCGGCAGCGGGCTCGGCGACGACCGCGTCGAGGACCTGGCGGACCGGCGACGAGACGCCGGCCGGAAGCGCCAGCCGCTCGGAGAACTGCGACTGGCCGCCGGGCCGCTGGAGGAACATCACCGTCCAGCGCGCGACGGCGCGGGCGACCTCCGGGCCGTGGTCCTCCTCGATCAGGGCGAGCGTGAGATCCATGCCGGCGGCCGACCCGGCCGAGGTGGCCGTCGCTCCGTCGCGGACGAAGATCCGGTCGGGGTCGACCGCGACGCGCGGGTGGCGGCGCGCCAGCTCGGCGCAGAACGCCCAGTGGGTCGTCGCGGCCCGACCGTCGAGCAGCCCGGCGCCGGCGAGCAGGAACGCGCCGGTGCAGACCGAGCAGACCCGGCGCGCCCCGGGGGCCACCCGCTGCAAGCCCGTGACCAGCCGCTGGTCGCCCACGATCTCGTCGACCTGCATGCCGCCGCCGACGATCAGCGTGTCGACGGTCCGCGGGCGGACGTGGCCAAGAGGCGCGTCGGCGGCGATCCGCATGCCGGCCGACCCGCGGACAGGAGCGCCGTCCGGCGTCGCGATCGTCACGCGGTAGCCGCGGCCTCCGCCGCCGAGCAGCTGCGTCGCCGCGTCGAGCATCTCGGCCGGGCCGACGAGGTTGAGCAGCTGCATGCCGTCGAAGCCGACGAGCACGACATGGCGCGGAGACGGAGCCACGGGAGGGATCCTGACCGGCGGTGCCGATGTCCGCAAGGACGTATGCCCCTCGTATCCGGACATGCCCGCGCGGAGGCCGGACGGGCCGTGGTTGCATCGCCGCCATGAGAGTCGAGACGCTGAACGTCGGCTGGCTGACGGTCGCCGCCGGACTGGTCCGGTCGGGCGCGAACATGGAGGAGACGGTCCGGATGCCCGTCCCGGCCTACCTGCTCGAGACCGCGACGGAGCGGATCCTCGTCGACACCGGCCTCCACCCCGCCGCCGTCGCCGACCCCGCCGGCTTCTACGGCGGCTCCGAGGCGGTCGCGCTGTTCGGGTTCGAGCAGGAGCTGAGCGTCGCCGACCAGGTCGACCTGACCACCGTCACCAAGGTCGTGCTCACCCACCTGCACTTCGATCACGCCGGCGCGCTGGCGCTCGTCCCGGCCGGCGTGCCGGTCGTCGTCCAGCGCGCCGAGTGGGATGCCGGCCACGACAGCGCGGCGATCCAACGCAACTTCTTCCTCCCCCGCGCCTACACCGACGTCGAGCACACGGTCGAGCTGATCGACGGCGACCACGACCTGCTCGGCGACGGCTCGGTCCGCCTGCTGCTGACCCCCGGCCACACGCCCGGACACCAGTCGGTCCAGGTCGGCGACCTCGTGATCGGCGGTGACGTCGTCCACTTCGCGGCGGCCCTCGACGACCACCGGCTGCCGGTCTTCGGCGACGACCTCGCGGTTCAGCTCCGCTCAGCCGAACGGCTCGCGGCACTCCGCGACAGCGGCCTCACGGTCCTACCCGGCCACGACCCGGCGGTCCGCGGCCCAACGCTGGCCGGTGGCGAACGCGGCCGCCGCGAGCAGGCCGCAGACCAGGATCAGCAGGCCTGAAGCGAGGCCGGAGCTCGTCGCCCCAAGGCCAGCCAGCGGCGCGGCCAGGCCGCCCAGCCCGTACTGGAACACGCCCAGCATCGCCGACGCGGCGCCCGCGATCTCGGGGTGCGCCGCCATTCCGAGCGCGATCGCGTTCGGCGGGATAAGGCCCCAGGAGGTCATCGTCAGCAGGTAGGCCAGGGCGGTCGGCACGATGCCCAGGCCCGCGATCTCGACGGTCGTCAACAGCGCCCCCGAGGCGACCAGGAGCACGACCCCGACCGCCAGCATGCGGCTCGTCCCGACCCGCTCGACGATCTGCGCGTTGACCTGGCTGGCGACGATCATCGCGATCGCGTTGACGCCGAACAGGGCGCCGTAGACGCCCGGCGACAGGCCGTGCACGTCCTGGAGCAGGAACGGCGCGCCGGCGATGTAGCCGATGATCGCCGCCGTCCCGAGCCCCAGCGCTGTCGCGTAGGCGACGAACGACCGGTCCTCGATCAGCGTGCGCAGCGACCCGGCGGTGGCGCGCACCCCGCCAGGGCGGCGCTGACCGGGCGGGAGCGTCTCGGGCAGCCAGGCAGCGACCGCGGCCAGCAGCGCGATCGCGCCGAGGCCGAGCACCACGAAGAGGCCGCGCCACGACATCATGGTCAGCAGCAGGGCACCGAGCATCGGCGCGAGCACCGGCGCGAGCCCGAAGATCAGGATCAGCCGCGAGAGATAGCGCGCGGCCTGCGCGCCCGAGTAGAAGTCGCGCACGATGGCCCTGGCGATCACGACCCCGGCGGCCGCGCTCGCCCCCTGCAGCAGCCGGCTGGCAACGAGCACCTCGATCCCCGGCGCCGCCGCGCAGAGAGTGGTCGCGAACACGTAGACGAAGATCGAGACGAGCAGCGGCCGCCGCCGGCCGAGCACGTCGCTCATCGGGCCGGCGACGAGCTGACCGACCCCGAGACCGACCAGGAACGCCCCGACCGTCAGCTGGGTGACCGAGGCCGAGACGCCGAGCTCGCGAGCGATCGTCGGCAGCGCCGGCAGGTAGAGATCCATCGACGCCGGGCCGATCGCCGCCATCAGGCCGAGCAGCACCAGCAACCGCCCCGGATGCTCCGGTGGCCGCCTGACGTCGGGGTGCTGCGTCTCCGAGGCCGGCGGGACCTCGACGACGCCGGCGAGGTCGATCGCCGCCGGGTCTCGGTCATTCGTCACCGGTCCATCATGGAGGCCAATTCGCCGAGCGTCCACGATCCGGCCGTCGATCCCGACGATCTGGTGACCGAGCTCCGGCGAGCGCAACTCGAGCGAAGTGGTCGTTTTACGAGGAGGACGCAAGCCCGACGACTACCAAGAGGAGCGTGAGATGTTCAGACAGCTCAATCGATTCAAGGTGGGACAAGGCGGCAGGGTCAGGACGGTGCTGGGGACGGCGTTCGTCCTCACCCTCGTCATCTCTCCCTTCGCCGTCGCGCAGTCGACCGGCCTGATCGGCGGCAAGCGCAACCCGAAGTCGGGGGCGTTCGCCTCCGAGACGCAGGTGATCGCCAGCAACAACACCTGGGGCATGCGCTACTCCAACCGCGCGATCGGCGGCGGTGGCGGACTGCTCTTCGGCTGCCGTTCAGCACCCGGCGGCACACCGGCCAAGAACTACCCGTGCGCGCGCTCGCGCAACGTCGCCAACGGCCTCGCCTTCGAGTTCCTCACCGCGGGCTCGCTGGTCGGCACGATCACGGCCGGCAAGGGTGGCGACAACACCAAGCCGTTCACGACGAACGCAACCGGCGTGGCGACCGGCCTGAACGCCGAGCGGGTCGGCTCGAAGACCCCCGCCGAGCTGACCAGCGACGCGGTGTCCGCGACGCAGCAGAAGCTGAGCTTCGCGCGGGTGTCGGTGTCCGGCACGAGCATCGCGGCACGCGGCGTGAGCGCTGTGACGCATCCCTCGACCGGGACCTACACGGTCGCGTTCGAGCAGCCGGTCAACGGCTGCGCGGTGACGGCGACGCAGTCGGCGTCGGGGACTGACGTCGGCACGATCGGCACCGAGGTCGGGGCCGACAACAAGACCGTCACGGTCACGACGCTCAGCCTGATCCCGACGGCGGAGCTGGCAGACCGGGCGTTCGACGTCTCGGCCGTCTGCTGATCGACCGCGCGCCTCGTCCCGCGGCGGCCGTGCGGCCGCCGCGGGGAGGCGCCGGCGCGCCGGTAGGGTCCGCCGCCCCGATGGGCCGCGAACCCTCACCACGTTCACAGCCGCGACGCCACTGGCGGCTGTTCAACCCGATCCTGGCCGGCGCGACCGGCCGCGATCGTGTGCTCGCGAGCCTCGGGGCCGGCCTGGCGATCGTGGCGGCCGGCCTGGTGGGCCTGGCGTTGCACGGCGACGACCTGGCCTCACCGTGGATCGCGGTGCCCGTCGCGGCGTCGTCGGTGCTGGTGTTCGCGGTGCCGTCGAGCCCGATGGCCCAGCCCTGGCCGGTGATCGGCGGCAACGCGCTGTCGGCGCTCGTCGGCGTCTGCGTCGCGCAGGCACTCGGCGGCGGAGCGGTCGCCGGCGGCCTGGCGGTGATGCTCGCGATCGGCGCGATGTCGGTCGCGCGCTGCCTCCATCCGCCCGGCGCGGCCGCGGCCCTGACCGCGACCTTCGGCGGCTCCGCGGTCGACTCGGCCGGCTGGCTCTTTCCGCTCGACCCTGTCGCGACGAGCGCGCTGATGCTCGTCGTCGCCGGCTGGGCGTTCCACAAGCTGTCAGGCCACGCCTATCCCCACGTTCGGCAGAGCGCGGTCGCGACCGACGATCCGCTGCCGTCGCAGCGCGCGGGGCTGCGCTCCGACGACGTCGACGCCGTGCTGGCAAAGATGGGCGAGACGTTCGACATCGGCCGCGACGATCTCGGCCTGCTGTTGACCGAGCTCGAGGCCCGCGTGCTGGCCCGCGAACGGTCCGACCTGACCTGCGCGGAGATCATGTCCCGCGACGTGATCTCGGTCGAGCGCGATGCCGACCCGGAGGTCGCCCGCCGCCTGCTGCTCGACTCCGGCGTCCGCCTCCTGCCCGTACTCGACGGCGACGGCCGCCCCGCCGGCGGCGTCGGACTGCGCGAGCTGGCGCGCCCCGCCCGCACCGTCGGCGACGTGATGTCACCGGCCCTGACCGCCGGCCCATCCGACCCCGCGACCGCGCTCGTCGGCGCCCTGACCGACGGCCACCGCCACGCCGCGATGGTCGTCGACGCCGACGGCCGCCTGGTCGGCCTGGTCGCCCAGGCCGACCTGCTCGCGGCGCTGGCGCGGCCGTCGGCGGTCGTGTGACCCTTCCGTCACCGCACCGCGTAACGTCGAGCCCATGACGATCCAACGCATGGACAACGTTCTCATCGTGGTCGAGGACCTCGAGGCCGCCAAGGCGTTCTTCGTCGAGCTCGGCATGGAGCTGGAGGGCGAGACAACCGTCGAGGGCGCCTGGGCGGACAGCGTCGTCGGCCTTGACGGCGTCCGTGCCGACATCGCCATGTTGCGAACCCCCGATGGCCACAGCCGGGTCGAGCTGTCGCGGTTCCACACCCCGCCGGCGGTCAGGGCCGAGCCGGAGGACGCGCCATCGAACGCGCTCGGCATACGCCGCATCATGTTCACCGTCGACGACGTCGACGACACAGTCGCCCGCCTCCGCACCCACGGCGGCGAGCTGGTCGGCGAGATCGCCCAGTACGGGGACAGCTACCGGCTCTGCTTCCTGCGCGGGCCGGAGGGCGTCGTCGTCGGCCTGGCCGAGGAGCTTGGCTGATAGCGACTCAATCTCCACCGATCCGCCTCTCGGCTCGGTAGACCGCCGGCGAGTTCCACGAAACCGTCATGTTCTGCTGGCAGCGGAACAACAGATTCTTTGAAGAAGACTGCGCCTGGCGTATCGCGTTTCGATACGCGATACACGCCGCTGGCTGAAACCGTCCCAGCGGGCCACGTCGCGTCGGCGGCGGTTGGAGATTCGCGCTCAAATGGTCACGCAGCAGACCAGCCCTCGACATGGATGCTTCCTTAAGGAGCCGCTCGACCAGCCCCCTGACGCGCGCACCCTCACGACTCCGCAGCGCATCGACCAGCGCCAGGCGCTCTGCCAACTCGGGGTCTGACTTGGCCGCACCGGAAACCATGGGATGCAGCGGCTCGAACACGAGCCCCCGCACCTTGCCAAGAGCGCGCGGCCACACAGGCGGCAAATCAGTCGAGTCCGCCAGTTCGCCCCTTCAAGGGCTCGCCAGCCCACGAAGTCGGGATCCCCGGCGCCTCACCTCCGCACCTAGCCGAGAAGCAGAACTTCACCGCGTGGATGAGGAACGCCTCGGCATGCGGGATGTGAACTCCCCGGCACAACCCCGAGCGCAGTCAGGCATCGTCGAGGTGACGCAAGGCACGATGAGTGCCAGCGACATCGAACACCTACCGGCTCGCTCCGGCCCAACAGCTTCAACAGAACGACGACATCCTGGCCCCTGAGCATGTCATCTACGTTCCAAGTTTCGAAACATGAAACGGAGGCGGCATCCAGCAGATGCGGCTACCAAGCTCCATCATCACAGATGGACAGCGTATATGCACATTACCGAGGCCGTGTGTCACCCCCACTCCCCCATCGACAAGAACGCGCCCTACGCACCCAAGCGGCCGCGAAGCCGCGAGAACATCGACACGCGAATCACGCTCAACGCCCGCCGACCAAAGTCTGTATCCACGAGGGTCCTCGCCGCGCTCTAGCCTAACCCGTCGATGATGCGGGAGGCGAAGGAGCGACTACTGCGTGGCGAGCCCCTGCTCGGATGGTTCGCGCCCGCCGGATGCGACGACGAGGCACCCGGGGTGCTGCGCTGGTCCAGCGAGGATGGTGCGCAGCTCGAGCTGCTTGACGCGGACCTCGGCTGGGTCGACGGCCTCGATCGGGGCGAGTACTTCACCTTCCACGGGCGCCTGCGCGAGGGCGAGGACGTGTCGCTGCTCTCCTGCTGGGTCCGGCGATACGACCCGCTGAGCCAGGAGCTGCTGGCGCTCGAAGCCCCTGGCCTAGCGGTGGGGGAGCACACGACGCCCGAGGAGCGCTGGGTGCGCGCCGTCTTCGCCACCCACAACCTCGACCGCTGGCGCCCAGACCCCGGCCTCGCGTACTCGTACCCCAATCGCCGCGTGCGGCCGCAACACTTCCGGATGGACTGGCAGCCGCCACCCCCCAACAAGGTGCAGGTCAAGGGGGCGACGCTCACGTTTACTACGAGCTTCGATGCGCCGATCGAGCGGGAGTCGCCGGTCTGGACGGTCAACACGCCTCAGCAAGTCATGGTCGAGCCGCGCAAGCCGTTCACGGTCGAGCACGCGCGGCGCCACTACGCCACGCCGCTGCTCGCCCTGACGGCGTTCGCCGTTAATCGGCCCGACGCGCTAACGAAAGAGGTCTACCTGGACGGCAAGCGCCGCCGAGTGGAGCTCTGGTGGGCGGGGCGGGAGCGCGGCCTCTCGCCGTGGCGGGCGGGACGCGACCGCGCGCTCTTCCAGGCTGCAGACCTGCGCGACTTTGGCCTGAACATCCGGCGCTGGTGGCGCCTGTACGAGAGGGTCTGGCCGGCACTAGGGATCTTCGGCGACCACATACTCGAGGGACGCAACTACTCCCCGAACCGCTACCTGACCCTCTACTCCGCGGTAGAGACCTACAGCCGCGAGCGGCACGGCCATCGCGACCCACGCAAGCTGCGTAAATACGCGGACGTCCCCAGCGAAGTGACCGGGTGCACGAACCGGGCCTTGTCGCTGATCGGCACGTCGCGAGACTATCTCGCCCACCGAGGTGATCCCGGGCAGCTCTTCACGACGGAGGAGATCGAGCGTGGCGTCCTCGACTCGACCAGGAGGCTTGAGGCGCTGCTGCAGGCCTGCCTGCTGGCCGAGCTGGGATTTGGCAAGCGAGCCCGAACCGACCTTCTTAGGACCTACTACTCGAACTGGCGCATACCCCAGCTGTGACGCGCCGACGGGGACCGGCACCGGCGCGCTCTCTTCCAGTCCAGGGCGGCGGCATGTCAGCGAACAGACAAGGCGCTGCCCGCCAGGTGGCCACCGAGAACGGACTTAGGCAGGGAACGCTTCTTTCTTCGGCCAGTACCGTCGCCAAGCCTCACGCAGCATCGGGCCGCCGGTTCGCTGGATCGTCTCGAGCGAACGGATCCTCGCGTCCAGGCCATGCCTCGGGTAGACCGAGCAACGCGGCCATGTTGACAAGCCGCTCATCGACGCCCACGTGACCGTTGTCCGTACCGGTCCCGAGGCTGAAGGGCCAATCAACGTCGAGCGGAGTGGCGGCCCACGGGTTCAACCAGAGCGCGAGCTGGTTCGCTGTCATAGCCGACGGATGCAGTTGCACAGCGGTGAGTACTGCTGACATGCGTTTGCCGCGAGGGCCGCTATCACCCATCCAAGTGCCGTTACGCTGCCGAACCCATTTCGATGCTCCGGGGGCACCGACCTGGTACTGCACCGCCATGCTTCCGTAGAGCGCCCCAGCGATGTCGTTCAACTCCATGAAAGAGGAGGCACAGTTGACCGCGACAACAAGCGGGACGTCAGGAGTGCCGTACTTGCCCCGCTTGTGCTTGAGAGTGTCCCGCAGTTGCTCGACGTCATCTACGTATCCGCCGGTCCCGGGTCCCCCGCCAAAGAGCCTCCCTGTATTTCCACGCGCCTCGGGCTTGACTGGAACAGCCTCGAAGAGCACAGACCAGCCATCCACCTCAACAAGCCGTTGAGGCAGGCGACCGGTGGCTTCGAGCGTATGCGTCACCTCGTCAGGGTCGAGAGTGTCCAGCCACCCGGTAAGCGGACGGTGTATTGCCTTGTCTCTCGGCTTCTGATTCCCAACCTCTACGAACTCCTTGATGAGCACGTAGAAGTTGGGATGCGATGCCTTGTTGACCGCCTCCATGATCCACCCCTCGCGGATACCGTCGCGGTCGTCCTCCACAATGCCGGAGAACACGACAGCCGCCTCGACGTAGAGCCGCTCATCGTCCCGGACTAGTTCGAAATCCGGGCGCCCCGTCGTTCCATGCAGTTCCGGGTGGACGGCGACTGAGTAGCCCATGCGTGAGAAGAGACGGTGTAGATACAGCTCCCAGGTCGCTCCCGCGTGCTGGCCGGCGATCTTGCTTCGGAAGTGGCCGCGGAGGTCCGCCTTGTGGGCGTCCGGGTACGCAGCGAACCAGTCCTCGAGCACGTCCCGGATGCGCTGCCAGTGAGCGCCGGCGGCTCGGTTGTAGAAGGAGAATGAATCCTCGTCATAGCGCCGGGGCGAGCCATCACCGCGATCGATCTCGTCGAAGAGCACCATCCCAGAGAGACGATACGTTCCCGACCGGCGCTCGGCGATCAGCGTCCTTAGCAAGATCCTGGTTGCGCCAGCCACGCGAACCATCCGGAGAACCCGCCCGAGGTGAACTTGACCAGGATGCCGAAATGCCTCGGTCTGCGCACTTGTCGCTCAGACACGCCACGCCACTACGCAAGGGCCTGCCAACAGGCGCATCACGGCGCTTACGCCAGCGAGACTTGGCGAAGTCTGTCTCGCGCTAGGGACGGCCGTGGAAATGCTGAGCGCTTCGCTCGCCGAACTGACGCTAAGCCACTGACGACTCTGGGCCATCAATGACCGGCTCGGACTCGCCAGGCGCTAGGAATAGAGCCTGGGCATAGTCTGCTTCAACTTGTCCGCCGCGGCCTGATCGCTTACGAGGACGAGATAAGGGTCGATAGACGACAGCTTTACCTCGCGGTCAGTGGCCGACTGACCGGAACCCGCTTGCTTGCAGCGGATCGTGCGAGACGGTGAAGCGCGCCCGAGAGGATTCGAACCTCTGACCTTCGGTTCCGTAGTGTGCCTTTGGGGGGTCGACCGTTGTAGCCCGAGATCGCCTCAGTTCGCCCGAAAGCGCCTCGCAGACCGCACTTCCATGACGGACAGCGTGCCCGGCAGCGTCCGTTACGAACATCGCTAGACCGAACGCGCGGGGTCCCCGGCGGGGTCCAACGAATTCCAGTGAGTCGCCAGTCCGTCGAGGGCCTCGACGGGAGGCCCCCTCGGACCGCAAACCATCAGTCGGTTCCACGCCGTCGATGGCATGGGCGGACGAATCTACCCGCATACCCATTGCAATACCGGAGTCGCAGAACCCTCGTAATAGCAGGCTTTTTCCTGCTTCTACCCCGCAGGCTAACGCGCGCGCGCACGCTCGGGTGTACGTGTACACGCGAGCGAGGCCAAGAAGACTACGGCTGGGCTCGCTCTGCTAGATTCGCCACCACATAGGCGAGACATCCCGGTAGCACGCCGTCCCGCCGATACATTCGGTCCCCGCCCGGTAAGGGTCAAGGAGTCCACATATCAGTTATCAGATATCACGTAGTGCAGCGCGAGCCGGGGCGCTAATTTTTAACCAGTGAGGTGATATTTGATGACTCGTGCTGCGCAACATACCCCGGATAGGCTCCTCACTCCTCATGAGGTAGCCGCCCGCCTCGGTGTCACGGATCGTTGGATCCGTCGCGCGTTGGCCGAAGGGCGCCTAGAGGTCGTGAAGCTCGGCCGCCTGAACCGCTTTCGCGAGTCGTACATCGAAGCGTTTATCCACGCCAACACCCGCGCGCCAGAAGGCGACTGACGTGCGTCCGAATAAGCGCTCATCCAAGTCGCACACGTCGATCAACCTAGAAGGGCTCGCCGGCCGCAACTCAAGCGCCGAATACCGGCCGGACACGAAGTTCGTCTACTCATGTCCCGTCTGCGGTGACAATGCAGGTGAGAAGCACGGCGTAATCATCCGCCGCCTAGACGGATGGAGCATCAGCTGCCTGCGCTGCCCCGGCGGCGGTGACTATCTGCGTGAGCTGAGAGAGGCCGTGGGCTGCGACGCAAACGGATACGCGCTCCTCGACGATCCACTGACTCATCTCAGCGATCTCATTCAACAATCGCTGCCCCCTTCGTCGCCGGCCGCATTACCAACTCCTGCGCAAGTCGCAGGTTGGCACGAGCGCCTGATGAGCAGCGGCGCGCCGCTCGAGTATCTGCTGGCGGAACGTGGCCTGTCGGAGGAGATCATCGCCAGATGCAAGCTCGGGTGGGACGGTGCGGCGTTCACGCTGCCGATCTACTCCGTCCGCAAGCGCCAGCTCGTAAACCTCCGGCGGCGGTCATGGCCTAGCCCTTTTCCGAACGGCGCACGGTACCTGGGACTCCCTGGCCGGACCAAACGAAACGGCGGAGTTCAGCTCTATCCGGATGTCCCCCATCGCGGCGGACTTCTGGTGTGCGGCGGCGAGATGGATGCGCTGGTCGCCCGCAGCCACGGTCTCCCCGGCATCACCTGCACGGCAGGCGTGGCTACAGCTTGGCTCAGATCGTGGAACCGCCTGATCGCGGGTCGGAACGTCGTGGTCGCCTACGACGTCGGCGAGGAGGCGCACGCTGAGAGACGGGTCAAGGCACTACGTGATGCTGGTGCCAACGCCTGGGCGGTCGACTTGGGGAGCACCGGCCTGGGCGAGAAGGAGGATCTGACCGACTGGTTCGTCAGGCATGGCCGCGATGCCGATGGCTTAAGGACACTCGCTAGAAAGACGCGTCCAAAGAGCCACTCCAAAGCGAAGGCACGCTAATGGCCAGCGCGAAGAGACGCATTCTTGCAGCGGCAGATGGTGTGGTCTGGATGACCGACGTTGCCGAGGAACGCCTCCAATGGACGTGGCGTGGGTACATACCGAAGGGCAAGCTAACCCTTATGGACGGCGACCCAGGGCTAGGCAAATCGACGGTCGCCTACGATCTTGCGGCACGACTGAGCGTCGGGAGCGAGCTGCCCGATGGCCGCCCCGTATGCGATGGGCCTTCGGTGTGTCTGATCGTGTCGGGTGAGGACGATTTCGCGGACACCATCAAGCCCCGGCTCCGCGCCGCTGGGGCCAACATGCGGCGCATCGCGACGCTGGCTCTACGCCATGACGAGAAGGGCAACGTCATCCCCTTCACGGTGCCCGACGACATCGCTCAACTCAGAAGGGCCATCGACGCAACGGAGGCGGCGTTCGTCGTCATCGACCCCATCATGGCTTTCCTCTCCGAATCGATCAATTCCAACAACGACGCCTCGGTACGTAAAGCACTTGGATCGCTGACCACTCTCGCCCAGGAGACGAGAGCGGCCATCCTCGGGCTGCGCCATCTCAACAAGGACCAAGCGAACACGAAGGCGATGTATCGCGGCGGAGGCTCCATCGCGATCTCGGGCGCAGCGCGATCGGTGCTAATGGTTGCTCCTCAGCGCGACAACCCAGCCGTGAAAGTTGTCGCGCAGACCAAGAACAATCTCATCCGCGCCGACGAGGTGCCCTCGCTCACCTACTCCATCGAGGCGTGGGCCGAGGACGGCGACATTTCACGCATCTCTTGGATCGGCACCTCGGAGCTAACGGCAGACGACCTGCTTCGCCAAGGAGATGGACGCCGCGACGACTACGCCCGCCGGGATGCCGTTACGTTCTGGAAAACCATTCTCGCCAAAGGCCCGGAACCGATGAGCAAGGTCGAAGCCGAAGCCGAAGATGCGGGGATCACCAAGAGCACGCTTAAGCGTGCCGGGAAGGACATAGGGCTGCACAAGTACCGTGGTCGGGACCGCAGCGGTCGAACGACACGCTGGTACGCCCATCTTGCCGAGCAATCCTGCCCCAAGGGGTGTCGGGGTAGCCAGGGGGTCAGCTCATGATCGTCCGCGACCAGGTGGGAGCTAGTCCGCACTCTTGGGCCTCACCTAACCCTGAACCTCTGGGAGCGCCTAACACCGAAGACCAGCTAGGGGTTCCCAGAGGTGCCCTGTGAGAGCCAACGCCAGAGGCTCCCAGGGGTTCAAGTACGCCACAGATCCCCGGCCATGCATGGACTAGCCCATATACCCGAAACGCTTACTGGAACCGAGGGTCTGCGTACGACAGTCCCGCACTACGAGCGGTGCTCCACATATGAGATCACCACCCCGACCCCGGCCTAGACCCCGAAGCATTCAGAACGAGGTACGTTTTTCGGAACATGCATATGTTCCATGCGCGGAGGAAGATCAGATGAACCAACGCTTTGCCGATCACAAGACCGAGGGCCGGGACTGATGCCCGGTCATGTCCGCAGTCGCGGCAAGCGCGCCGATGGCACGACGAAGTGGCAGGCCCGCTGGCGGAACCCGCTCGACCAGAACGAACGCCGAGAGAAGCAGTTCCGCCGGAAGGGTGCAGCGCAGCGCTGGATTACAGACATGGACAGCGCGGTCTACTCGGGAAGCTACGTAGATCCGCGCAAAGCAGATCGACCGTTCAGTGAGGTTGTCGATGCCTGGCGATCTACCTGGATCGATCTCGAGCCCAAGACCAAGGCCGGCTACGAGTCGATCCTGAACCACCACTTGCTGCCCGCGTTCGGCAAGCGCAAGGTCAGCGCCATGACGACGGAGAAGGTGCAGACGTACGTCAATCGGCTGTCCGCCGGCGGACTCGCTCCGAGCACCGTACGCAGCGTCTACTCCGTCCTCCGCTCCGCGCTGAACGCTGGCGTACGGCAGCGGATGCTCATCGTCAACCCCTGCACTGGCGTCAGTCTCCCCCGCGCCGCCAAGGAGCAGATGCTGTTCCTGACCGCGCAGGACGTGCGGACGTTGGCAGAGGCGGTGCCGCCCCACTGGCGCACCCTGATCTACATGGCGGCCTACACCGGGCTTCGCGCCGGCGAGCTCGGGGCGCTGCGCCGAAGGGACATCGACCCCCTTCGCGGCACCCTCCACGTTCGGCAGGCACTGAAGGACATCAGCACGACTAGCTCCTACGTCAGCGACCACGAGAAGGGACTGGTCTTCGGCGACACCAAGACCCATGCCGAGCGCGTCGTCAGCCTGCCGCAGTTCCTTCGCGACTTCATCACCGAGCATCTGGGCCAGCCTGCACCCGGAGGCAACGGCCCCGACGACTTGCTCTTTACGACGCCGACCGGCAAACCGATCCGCCACGGCCTGTTCTACCGACGTATCTTCAAGCCCGCAGTCCGCGAGGCCCTGCCCGAGCGTCTACACGGGCTTCGGTTCCACGACCTCCGGCATACCTGCGCAAGCCTCAGCATCGCCCAAGACGCCCACCCGAAGCTGATCCAGGCCAGGCTCGGACACTCATCCATCCAGATCACGCTCGACCGCTACGGCCACCTGTTCCCCTCGGTCGAGGCAGCACTGGCGGACTCGCTCGATGCCGCCTTCCGGGCCAGCACGAGCGAAGCCCTTGCCCTCTCAGCCTCTCGGGATCGCCCGGCCCGAGGGGCGACCATTTGAGAACATGGCCGTACCGATACCTAAGGAGGATTCGCATGGCCACGTTCAAGCCGTACAAGGACGTCGCGGACAAATGGCGCTGGCGTCTCGTCGCAGCGAACAACGTCAAGATCGCAAGTTCGGGCGAGTCGTTCTCGTCCAAGGCGAGCGCACGAACGGCCGCCGAGACGGTGAAGAGCTCAGCCCCCGGCGCGACGATCGAGGACTAGCACGGGCAGGCGGGTCGGGCTCGCGTAGCCCGGCCCGGCCCGCCGCCCTAGGCGACGCTCGCAGCCAGCGATGCCACCTTTCACCTAAATAACGGCTAGCCTGTCGCGGCATCCAAATTTAGTGACCCCGCGCCGCTAGTGACGACGCGGGGTCGTACACGGGAGGCAAGCCCCATGCCAGTCCAGACTATCGAGCCCGACCCTGAGTCCCTATCAGTCGCGATGCTCTGCTTCATCCTTGAACATCACCCCGGCCAGCTCCATGTCGAGGAGGTCATCCGAGAGATGGCCGTGGACCCAGCCGCGTTCGCCGACCGCGACACCGTGACGGTCGCCATGGACGGCCTCGTGAGGGCCGGGCTTGCCCACCGCCACGGCGACTTCGTGTTCGCCAGCCGAGCAGCCTGCCGAGCTAGCGAGTTGCGCGGCTAGCCACCCGCTCAGTCGAAGCTGACGCGTGGGGTGTACTCGCAGATCGCCTTGATGCCGTCGCCATCGACGTTGTCCCAGTCGATCTGGCGATGCGCCTCGCGGTCGCAGACGACGAGCATCACCTGCGACACGTCCTCCTTGCCGCCCGCGTCAGTGGTCGGGCCGTAGACCATGATGCGCCCCCGGCGGAATCGGGGATCGGAGAAGAGCGCCTTCCAGATCGGCCGCTGCGCCCTCAGCAGCTCCTCTTCGGGAGAGAACGCCGGAGTGTCCGCGACGTACTGGATCGTGCAGTCGGTCTTGCCCTTCGGGCGCAGGCCCTCGACGCAGATCACGTCCCGCACACGCTCGCCACCGGCGTCGGTCTCGCCGCCGAGCTCGCCCTCGATCAGCCGTGTCACCTGACCGTCAGTGGCGCGGGTGAACTCCGCCGCGCCGTCGCTGGTGCCTGGCCCTCCTGAGCAGCCAGCAGCCAGGAGCGGCACCATCAGAATCAGTGGAAGGACAGCCTTCGTCATGCGTCTCCTCTGCGCGAATGGATCTACGAGGGCGCGTCAACGAACCCCCTGCCTATCGACAGGTTACCGCTTTGGTTCTGGCCACATTGGCTAAGAGCGCCGACCATCCGGCGCGGTGGACTCGGTACCTGAACGCTTCGGAGCCAACGTGCGGCGAGCGCGCCTCGCGCGCGGCTGGACGCAAGAGGACCTGGCAGGCCACACAGGCCTCGCCGTCGTGCAGGTCTCGCGTATCGAGCGCGGCAAGCGCGAGGTGCGGATCACAACCCTGCTCCGCCTGATCAGCGCGCTTGACGCTCCCCCGGCGGACCTACTCGACGGCCTCTACTGAGGGCCAAGCCGAGCGTCGATCCGGCCCAGGCCTTCTCACCCGTAGGTCGCGAGGCGGGAGCAACGGCAGGGATCAGGGCGACGCCATCGAACCCAGCGCCGTGGAGTTCCGGCACCTACCAATCTCGAAACTGCTCCTAGATACGACGAATCCGCGCCATGGGGAGGTCGAGTCCCAAAGGGAGGCAATCCAGGCGCTCATCGCCCGCGAGGGAACCCGAATGGTCGTCCTCGCGCGAGACATCGCTGAGAACGGCCTGAACCCGACGGAGCGGTTACTGGTGGTTGATGATCCTGGCGGACGCAACTACCGAGTGCTGGAGGGAAACCGCCGAGTTGCCTGCATCCGACTTCTTGGGAATCCTGCGCTCGCCGACGGAACCAGTATCGCGGGCTCGATCAAGCGCGTGGCGAAAACGGCCGAGCCACCGACACGGGCCGACTGCGTCATTCTCGACGACGTCGAGGACGCCGACCACTGGCTCCTGATTCGCCACACCCGAGGGCATCGCGGAGCCGGCGTACAAGCATGGAACACGCTCGCGGCAACTCGATTTGCGCAGCAGCGGGAGGGCAAGCCGCACGACGACAACCTTGCCGGCCTAGCGTTCCTCGACGCGGTCGCCCTCGGCTACCCGGACAACGCAACGCTTCAGAGCCTTGTCGAGGCCATCGCCGAGAAGCGGCTTACGACCGTCGGTCGCCTCGCTCGCGATCAAGCATTCCGCGACAAGTTCGGGGTGTCGGGCGACAAGGGCGGCCCACTCGCGTTTGCCTTTCCAGCCTCCCAACTTGAGCCGGTATTCGAGCATCTGCTCAATGATCTAGCCACCGAAGTCACCGTTACCACGCTCAAGCGGAAGGATCAGCGCGAGACCTACCTTCGCGACAAGGTCCCCGATCCCGACCCGAAGCACCGCCTGCAGCAGGCCGTATCGCTAGGCGATGCACCGACACCGCGGTCGGAGCCCGCGTCGCCGGCGACCCCTCCGAAGCCAAAGCCAAAACCGAAGCGGCCCAAGCCCGAGAAGCCGCTCGGCACCCTCAGCCTGTCCTCGCTAGGCCCTCGGGTACACGACTTGCTTGACGAGTTCCAGTCCCTGAGCGTCGATCGGCAGCCGAACAGCTCCGGCATCCTTCTCCGTGTCATTGTCGAGCTGGCGGTCGACAGCTACCTCATGAAGACGAGAGGTAAGGCAAACGGGGAATTCAAGAACCGGATTCGACGAGCCCTCAAGGATGTCGAGCCCACAGAGCAAGACGCCGCGTTCCAAGGGGTGCGCCAAGGCCTAGGCGACGGATCGAGCATCTTCTCGATCACAACGCTTCACGGGTTCGTCCACAACGCCGACTACCATCCTGATCCCGCGACGGTGCGGGCCTGGGCTCGCAACTACGAAGCGTTCTTGCAGGCCCTTGACGATGCCGTCTAGCTCCCTACGCTACCTGAGCCCCCTCCGATATCCGGGCGGAAAGACAAAGCTTGCCGACTTCATCGCGTCGCTGATTGCGGAGCAACCATCGCGGCCAACACGGTATGTCGAGCCGTTCGCTGGCGGCGGCGGCGTGGGGCTGCGCCTTCTCTTTGACGAGCATGTCGATGAGATCGTTCTCAACGATCTCAATCCCGGCGTAGCGGCGTTCTGGCGTGCGTTATTTAGCTCATCAGAATCCCTTGTGGAACTCATCCGCGAACGGCCAGTGACCGTGGAAGAGTGGCATCGCCAGCGCGCCGTCTACCGTTCCGCATCGGGTTCCGATCTTGACCTTGGATTCGCGACGTTGTTCTTGAATCGCACCAACCGGTCGGGGATTCTCGACGCTCGGCCCATCGGTGGGTTTGAGCAGACCGGCACCTGGAAAATTGACGCGCGCTACAACGTCGAGGGCCTCGTGACACGGGTGACGACGCTGGCACGTTATGCCAGTCGAGTGACCGTCACCCAAGAAGATGGAGTCGCGCTCACGGCACGCGAGCTAGAACAGCACGACGTCTTCGTGTATGCCGATCCGCCATACCTTGTTCAAGGTGATCGCCTATACCTCGATGCAATGTCGGATGTCGGGCATAGTGACCTAGCTCATGTCCTCAAGGACGCACCACCGCAATGGCTCCTAACGTATGACGCCGACCAGCGAATCAAGGATGACCTGTACAAGGGGTTTCGATGCGCCCAGTTCTCCATGCGGCACAGCGCGGGCATCCAACGCACCGGACTTGAGTTCGCCGTGTTCCCACGCGATCTCGTGCTTTCATCACTCGATGGACTAGGCCACGGCGAAGCCGTCTGGGTTTAGCCCTACTGCCCCGGCGGTACTCTTTTAGCCGTCGAGGTGGGCATCGGCCCACGCCCGCGTCTCCTCGACCGCACGCCGAGCGGCAGGACGATCAAGCACCGCGTGGGCCTCCTCGTCGTAGCGAAACTGGACGGCCCACGGGGACAGAGCGATCAGATCCTCCTGGCTGACTCCCGGCGGGTCTACCTCAGCCCCTTCCAGCAGCGTGAGTAGGTAGGCGATGTTGTGCGTGCGGTCGTAGGCGACACCGTTGCGAGCGAGGACGGCCTTGATCAGCTTCTCGACGGCCTGCTGCGCATGGAAGCCAAGCGTCTCGTCTACGACCTCAGGAATGTCGATCAGCCGCCGCACCACGTCCTCATCCCCCGCCGCCTTGCGGCTGAGCAGGAGTGCGAGGTCGGGCGACTCAGGCGGCGTTGACAACGACGCGCCCCTGAGTCAGAGCCTCGTGAACAATCGACCCCTTGACTGCGCCCCACTCGCGGGCGTAGTCCTCGCTCACCACGACCACGTCCGCCGGAACACCAAGCCGACCGACGACCCCCATCAACCGAGCGGCCTCGGCAAACCGATCATCAACCTTGGACTCGACCACGAGGAAGTCCAAGTCGCTTCGATCATCGGCCTCGCCGCGAGCATGCGATCCGAACAGGATCACGCGCGCAGAACCGCTGGCCTCAGCCGCGAGAGCCTCGCCCGCCTTCTGGATGGTCGCCTCTGACAGCACATACACAGGCTACCCCAGGCACCACCGGGGGAAGCCCCGCCGCATCCAAGCGTTGCGCCAACTACACCAACCCGGTTAGTCTGCGACTCCTCCCGTATGGCCTGCTGACGGGAACTGCGGCGGGTGCCCCTCCGGGCCACGCCCTTGACGGCACCGCCCCTCCAACGGACGCGCCCGTCAGCAGGCGGCACAGCAGGACGCCGTTAGCGGACGCCTACGGCGCGCAGGGCCTTCGATGGCACTCGGTGCCGGCCCGTTGCCGTCCTGCTGATCGCATGCGGCGTAGCCCGAGCAGCCCTACGAGCGCCCACGAAGCTCAAGCGTGAGGCGAATGGTTGCCAAGTAGACATAGAAGGCCCAAGCCAGCCACGCCGGCTCATCGAAGTCTCGACGCGTCTCCCGCTTGTTGTGGCGGATCGCGTACCCGTTGGCGAGCTCGAACAATGCGCGCTCGTCCTCGCTGAGCATGTGCTTCTTCACGTCTGCCCGCAGAAACTCCAAGACGTCCACGAGCTCACGCACAGCGGCCCGACGCTCCCCAGGACCAGCGTCCCGACGCCGGAAGTGGCGGACCGCGTCTTCAACGCGCTCGGTGACCTCCTTCTTGGGAGCGTCGCCAGGCAGCGGCTGCTCCACCAACCGCTGAAACGGCTCGGCTATGCCTCGAACGATCTGTCCGTCTTCCGTCAGCTCCAATGGCGGGTCGCGGCGGGCCAGGATTGGATTGACGATCTGACGGAAGGCATCCCGTCCGTTCGCTTGGTCGAACTGGGTGCCACTTGAGTTCGGCAGAGTGACGGCGTCGCGGTACAGGATCTCGACCAGATCGAAGAGTCGGTCCTCGTCGGCGTACTCAAGCTGCGTTGCGCTCTCCAACGCACTGGCCGCCCAAGGGTCGCCGAGCCGCATCGAGAAGAACGCGCGCGCGTGATCGAGATCGTCGCTGACCACACCGAAGACGTCTCTCCCCAGCTTCAAGTGCTGCCGGAAGAGCCCCCTGCGCCTGCACAGCTTGAACGCGTCGGTGAGCAGCGTGGCGAACCCCGCCTTCGTCAGGGGCAACGAGCCACCCTGGCGCTCGGACCACAGAGGCTTCTCAGCGTCCACGCTTGACACCCCAAGAGCTTCCCACGAACCACCGTTCCTCGTCATGGGGTCCCGATCGGGGTCCGGCGCGAGCACCCAACACAAGCTGTCCAATGCGAAGCCTGCAACTTGCAGGCACTTCGTGAGCGCGCCCGAGAGGATTCGAACCTCTGACCTTCG
>CAZVRI010000026.1:0-39824 GCA_964629855.1 uncultured Thermoleophilaceae bacterium | reverse complement strand
CCCTGCGGGGCGCGGTCAGGGCGGGACGGCCCCGCGACGGGCAGGGCCCTTCTCAGAGGAGCAACGGTCATGAACGGCCAGACAGTTCTGCTTGCAGACGACGATCGCGCGCTACGGCGGCGCCTCGCGCACGACTTCGCAGCTGACGGGTACGACGTCTACCACGCCGGCTCGCCAGAGGCCGTCTGCTGCCAGCTCGCCACGTCGCCGGTCGAGCTGCTGATCCTGGGCGACTTCGAAGGTCCGGGTGCCAACGCGCGGTTGCTCCAAGACCTCCGCGGGGGCGTCCTGACAGGTGAGCCGGACCCGACCCCCGTCCTCGTGCTTGCCGACGATGCTGAGGCGCTGGCGATGCTGCGCTGCTTTGACGCTGGCGCAGACGACTTCCGTCCCAAGGCGATCACCTATCTGGAGCTTCGCGCTCGCGTGCGCGCGCTGATGCGACGCAGCATCCACGTGGTCGAGCCGAAGCTGCTGCGGGTCACGCAGCTAACCCTGAACCTGTCCGCCCACAAGGCGTACTGGGGAGTCGAGCCCTTGCCGCTGTCCCAGATCGAGTTCCGGCTGCTCGCCCACCTTGCCCAGCAGCCTGAGCGCACCTACCTGCGTGAGGAGCTGCTGCGAGACGTCTGGGGGTACCTGACGGTCGCCCAGACGAGGACCGTGGATGCTCACGCCTGCCGGCTTCGCCGCAAGCTCGACGACGCGGGAGCAACCGGTTTCGTCGTCACCGTCCGCGGGATTGGGTATCGCCTGACGAGTCGCTTCGACCAACCGTCAGCGGCCTGACCGGCCTTGAGCTACGGCCGGGCCCAGGACCACGCCCGGCTCGAGTCCGCCCGCCTGAGTTTCGCACCCCTGCGGGGCGCGGTCAGGGCGGGACGGCCCCGCGACGGGCAGGGCCCTTCTCAAGGAGACCCTTGATGGACAGCGCCACCAGCTGCCAGGCGTTAGTGATCAATCGAGTCGCACGTACGGCGACCCTGGACGGCAAGCCGTTGACTCTCACGCGTATGGAGCTCGCACTGCTCGCCGCGCTCGCCGCCGAGCCAGCGCGCGTGAAGACCAAGAACGAGCTGCTTCGGGATGTCTGGGGCTACGCCTCACCTGGCAAGACCCGAGCCGTCGATGCCACAGCCTGTCGGCTTCGCCGCAAGCTGACCGAAGCGGGAGCGACCGGCTGGGTCGTGTCGGTGTACGGCATCGGCTACCGGCTCATCGACAGTCTCGCCGACGCACCGAATCCCGATGCAGCGGCCTAAGCGCAGAAGACGAGCGACGCGCGATCCAGGCGCCGTTCGGCCCTCACCCTCGCGTCACCGGCACCCCGCATTTTCGCACGCTCCGCCCGCGGTAGCGGGGGCACCGGCTCTCGCATCAGGCGAGCGCCCCAAGCGGACTCCCGCAGGGGGAACCGCACCAAGGAGGACAAGTCCATGAGCGACGCCACGACCGCCGTAGTCGACATCGACAAGATCACCGTTGAGGAGGGGCACAACCCGCGCGCGAACTTCGACGCGGCCGCGCTCGCCGAGCTGGAGGCCAGCATCCGCAAGCGCGGGATCGTCACCGCCCTGACCGTCCGCGAGGACGGCAACGGCGGCTACATCGTCGTCGCCGGCGAGCGGCGGCTGATCGCCGCCACCAGCGCCGGCCTGACGCGCGTGCCCGTCCTGATCCGGTCCGGCGACGACGCCCTCTCGGCCGCGATCGCCGAGAACCTGATCCGGGCCGACCTCGACCCGATCGAGGCCGCCGACGCCCTCGCCCGCCTGGCGAAGGCCGAGAACATCACCACCAACAAGGCCCTCGGCGCCCGTGTCGGGAAATCCGCCGGTTGGGTCGGCGAGCGCCTCCGCCTGCTCGACCTCCCCGCAGGCACCCGCACGCAGATCGCCTCCGGGGCGGTGCCGATCGCGGCCGAGGCCAACCTCCGCGCGGTCGCCAAGGTCTCGCCGCGGATCGCCGAGTGCGTCTGCGAGTACGTCGAGAGGGGAGAGGTCGACGGCCGCGAGCTGCTCACCCGCTTCGGCGAGATCCTGCTCGCCGTCGCGCGTGCCGAGTTCGACCCCGCGCCGACGATGATCCCGCTCGACTACCGAGTCCACGTCACCGCCCTCGTCGAGCCCGGCGACAAGCGCGACGAGCTGATCGCACGGATGGCCAAGACCAAGGACGACTTCGGCTACCAGCCCGGCGACGACCCGACGGTGAGCGTGGTCGAGGACGACAGCGACGCAGCTCGCGCCGCCGGCTGTCTCGTCGAGTACGAGCAGCGCGACGGCCGCGACTACTCGCGCACGTTCCGCTTCGTCACCGACCGGGAGCTCGCCGCTGATCTCGCTGAGCGGATGGTCGAGCGCGCGGAGCGCGCCAGTGCCGAGCGGCAGGCCCGCCGCGCAGGCGGCTCCGACCAGGACAAGGACGACCGCCGCAAGAAGCTGGCGAAGGCCAAGAAGGACGCCCAGACCGCCAGGCCCGCCAACCTCTCGCTCGGCCGCCGGCTGATCGAGCGGCGCGGAGCGAAGTCGCGCCAGCGTCACGCGCTCAAGCGCGCGAAGGCCATCGCGATCATGTTCCTCTACGACAACGACCGTCTCGCGGGCGCCGGCCTGCGGCTGGTGCTGCCCCAGCTGCAGGAGGTCACGGTCAGCAAGCTCAAGACGACCGGCGAGACGCGGGAGAAGATCGCCTACGCCGAGTCCGACCAAGCGCTCGACTACCTCATGGGCGCCATCGACAGGGCGAAGTCCGCCAACGAGGTGCTCGAGCTGCTCGCCGACGCCGTGATCTCGGCGCACCTCGCCGACGAGCGCGAGCTGCCGCAGTCGCGGCGCGTGCTGTGGCACCACCGCTGCATCGCCAACGCGATGGAGCTGCTGGCCGAGGACATCGCCGAGATCAAGCCCCGGAAGCGGCGCCAGTAGCCAACGACTGCTCCGCGGGGGTCGCCGCGTCCAGTCCTCCCGAGGACCGAGCGTGCCCCCGCGGGCAGACAGTTCCGGGCATCGGTCCCGGCCTTCACGCCTAGCAGACCGCTGACGCGGACCTGCTGATGGCGGGCCATGACCGACACCCGAAACAGCAAGCCCAGCCCCGGCCGGATGCGACTGCTCAAGACCCTCGCCGCCGAGCGAGGGGAGACGTTCGCGATGCCGAACACCAACGCACAGGCCGCCGCCGAGATCCGCCGGCTGCGCGCACGGCCACGCAGCTCCCGCGCCGACGTCGCACGCGAGCGGCGCGCCGTCAGCCGCGACATGGCCACCAAGCGCGGCGGAGCCGCCGCACCGCAGACCCACGAGCTGACCGGCCACGGATCGACCGCCGCCTGGTCGTCGGAGGCCAAGCCGCTGCTCACGATCCTGCACAGCCAGGACACCGGCACACTCGTCGATGGCACCACCGCCGGCGACGGCGCAGCCGGGATCCTCAAGGATCACGGCCTGCGCTGGTCGCCCCAGATCGGCCGCTGGCATCTGCCCGGCTCCGCGCGCAAGCCCGCCAACCATCGCCTGCTGGCGCCACTCGCCGCAGCGCTTCGCGTCTGCGGCTTCGAGGTGGAACTCCCCGACGACTGACGCCCGCATGGACGACCAAGGACAAGACGCCTTCTACATCGTGACCGTCTGCGCCGACGGTCTTGTTCTCGCGCGCCAGGTATCGCCCGAGGCGCTCACGGTGCCTGACATCGGCCAGTCGCTCCTCGGCTACCTCGGCGGTGACGCCCCCTCGAAGGCCAAGGCCGCCTCACGGGCGCTGAGCGTCCTCGTCGCGCGCGAAAGGACTGACGCCGCCGGGCTGACGGCCCGACCCCTTCCAGGGTCGCACGCTGCGCGTGCAGGCGGAAGGGGATCGGCCCGCATCCGGCGGGCCGCGACCACTGGAGAACCCATGTCCAATCCGACACTCATCACCGGCGACGAGCTGGCCAGGCTCCCCGGCGGGGTCGACGCCGAACTGCGCGAGCGCGCGACGACGATCCGCTGGCGGCTCAACAGCCCGATCCCCGAGTTCCAGGGACCGGCCTACGACTACATCCTCACCACCGACGAGCTGCCCACCTACCGCGAGCTGCCCGACGGCGACGACGAGCTGATCTGCAAGGTCAAGCTGTTCGTGCCGGCCGGGCGGTGGACCTACTACGTCGTCGCCGTCACCGAGTACGACGACACGCCGGTCCTGACCGGCTTCTGCATCTCGGCGCTCGGCCCCGACTGCGACGAGTTCGGCGACCAATCGCTCGAGGAGTTCGCCGGAGTGCGCGCGATGGGACTTCCGCCCGAGCGTGATCTCTACTTCGATCCGAAGCCGCTGAGCAAGATCCGGTCGGCCATCGCCGCCGGACAAACGCCCTAGCCGCACCTGACGATCCGGGGCGGGGGTCGCGATCGAGACCTCCGCCGCCGGTCACTTGCCGGTCGGCACTTTACGGCCGCGACGCCGGGCTTCAAGGCCAGCACTTCGTGTCGCCCTGCGGGCGCCCCCTGCCGGGGCCGGCCTCGCTGACGCGCCCTCGCCCTACGGGCCTCGGGTTCCGCCCTTGCGCCTCAAGCGGCCGTGTTGCGCCTACCCGTCAAGCGACCAACACGGAGGACAAGCCAATGACCACCGACGCCGCCCAACAGTCAGACGACATCCGCTACGAGATCGCCCGCTACCTCGACGACAGCCGCGCTATCTACGCCCAGGTCATCGACGACGCGCTAGAGGTCACAGACGTCTCGCTCACCGGCGGTCGCCACTACGTGATCGAGCCCCGCGTGTCCGAGGAGGAGCTAACGCCGCTCGTCCTCGACTACATCGTCAAGGCCGCCGAGCTCGGCGGCTGCTGCCCCATGTGCGCGTTCTGAGGAAGCCGATCGTCCGCGCGCTGCCGCCGAGCGACGATCGTCATGGACCGTACCGGTAACAAACGTAACAACTCGCCAAAACGGTCCACAGCAGGCCGATTGCGCCGTACCATCGTCCGAAACAAGTGCCCCCGACCACTGCTTGCACAGGGCCGGGGGCGGCGCCCGATTGCAGTCGGACGCGGATTGGAAGGTACCGCCTGTCCGCGAGCCAAAGCCCTCGGGTGTCTCAACCTAAGGAGACACCTTGTCCGTACAAGACCGACCCGACTACCAGGAGTGGCTCGCCCGCCGACTCGCGCAAGAGGCCCACTTCCGCGGGCACCACGAGAAGGAAGAGGTCACCATATGCGACGGCTGCGGCATCGCCGTCGGCGAACGCGAGTTCATCGGCGAGCGCTGCATCGAGTGCCTCGCCTACGAGTTCGGCTGCGCGTACACGCACGGCCGAATCGCAGACGGCATCAGAGGGATCTCGGCCGCGCTCGCCACGCCACAGACGGCGCAGGCGCTCGTCATGCACGGCCTCGACCGCGTCAACGATCTGCTGTCCGACGTGGAGCATCTGACCGACGCCACATGAGAACGGCGTCACTGAACCGAGCAGGGGCAGGACCGCACGGCCTGCCCCTGGCGATCTCTTGAAAGCCATCCTCCACAACGGTCAGCTCGTCGCCTTCGCCCACGGGCCGAGGATCAAGCTCGACCCCGACCTCGAGACGCTCGCACCAGACCATCCCGAGCGCCGCTGGGCGATGGCCCTCGCGACGTTCGCCTGCCTGATCGAGACGGGCGAGCGGCCTGGCTCCTACACCACCGACCTCGCCGCCGAATTCGCTCGCGACATGCTGCTGCCCGTCTACTCGTTCGTCCTCTACGCGGCCTGGTCCGACGCGGCACTCTCCTCCATCTTCAGGGTGCCGGTCGAGCAGATTCGCTATCGACGCACAGAGCTGAGCCTCACCTGGAACTAGGGCGGTCGCGGCTCAGGCCGCGACCGCCAGCTCCCGGTCGTTGACTGGGCCCGCATGCGTTGCTGACGGCGCGGTTGCCGTCGCCACCAACCGGTCGAACGCCGCGCCTTGCGCGGCGCGGTTTCGGCGGGCGCTGACCTTCGCGTAGATCTTCATGGTCGTTCGCGGATCGACGTGTCCGACTTGTTGCATCACGTAAGGGACTGAGTAGTTCGACTCAGCCGACTCGAAGGCGAGCGTGATGTAGGTATGGCGCAGCGAGTGTGCGGTCACTCGTGGAATCGCCGGCTCGCCGCACTCGGCGCGCAGCTCGTTCGCGAGCCGCCATGCGGGGAGGATCGTCTGCTTGTTCGCCTGGTCCTTGTTCCGCCAGTTCCCGTTCCCATCCGGGAACGCGGGCACGCCGGGTGCGAGGTCGGTACGGCTGGCGAAGTACGCCGACACCACTTCGACGACGTGGGGCGTCATGTCGACCTCCCGCACACCCGCCTTCGTCTTCGAATCGGGGATGCGGAACTTCGCGTGCCGCAGGTCGACCTCCGCGACGGTCAGGTCGCAGACCTCAGTCACGCGCGGCCCGCAGTAGCCAAGGACCGTCAGGAACGCCTCGTCGGCGAGCGCGCGAACGGCATCGACGGCGAAGTGCGTTGGGTCCTTGGCCTGCTGGTAGTGGTAGATAGCCGTCGTCTCGCCGACGCCGGCCAGCGCCGCTACCGCCGCCCAAGGCAGGCGGTCCTTGTCGCGCAGTCGAACGATCTGGTCTACACGCGCCGCTACGGCGGCGATCCGCCGCCGCGCGGGGCGCGGCGTTGCTGCCGCCGCGATCAGCGCGGCCAGCTCGTCGGCCTCAAGCGTGGCCGGAATGCGGGGGCGTGCCTCCAACCGCCAGCCTGCGGCCGGGTTCGCCGACGGATCGCCCCAGCCCTTCTTGGCCGCCCAATCGAGCATTCCGGTGAGGACGACCAACAGGCTGTTGATCGTCACGTCGGACAGCTCGCGCAGATGGCCGCCCTTCGGGCCGGTCAGGTACTTGCCCTCGGCGCGCAGCGCCGCAATTCGTGGCCGTTGAGCGATGGCGTGGTTGCTCAGGGCGATCACGTCATCTTCGGTGATGCGGCTCGGCTTGACGTTCTTGAAGAACGGCACGAGGTGGGTCTCGATGATCCACTCGAGGCGGTCGATGGTGCTTTGCCGCAGCTGGCGCGACCGCTTCATGTCGAGGTACATCTCGGCGGCCTCCGCATATCCCGGCTCGCTGCGCCGCAGGGCGGCGGCGCTCGCGGGCTTCGCGTCGTCGGGCTGCCACCGTCCGAGCGCTATGTCCTCAAGGATGTTCTTGCGCTCAGCCTTGACTGACTGCGGCGTGGCACCATCTCGCTCGTCGCCGAGCTGGATGGTGACTCGCTCGCCGTTGACCATCGGGCGCATCGTGTACTTCGTCGTTCCGTCGGCCCGGACGTACGGTTCGATTGTGGGGCAGTTGGGTCGAGCCATCGCGTTTCGCTCCTTCGATCAGGAACGCGCTCGCTTCGACCGCACGCGCGGCACATGGATTGGGACGCCGGCGCCGCTCTCGCGGTCGCCATCGACCTGCTTGTCGATGACGGCCCCCGAGGTCCGCAGCGCGTCTGCGACGACGCGCGGATCGAACCGGAGCCGGGGCCGTGGCCCCGAACCGATCGGCACCGCTCCGAGTTGCCGCGCGTGCGCATATACCCACGCGCGCGAGAGCCCGAACCGGCGTGCGATGTCCTGCGCGTCGGTCCAGTCCTCCGCCGGCGGGCGGAGGCCAAGCTCCTCGCGGACCAAGGCGACGACCTGCGCGGCGATCGCTTGCGCGAATCGGCCGTCCAGGTCGAGCGCAGTCTGTCCTGTCGGTGGTGCCATCGTCCTCGCGAGCGAAGACGCGACCCACGTCTGACGTTCGCCTCTCGGCGACCGCCGGACACGCCCTCCGGCGCACCCGATTGCCTGCGATCGCGTCGCAGTCACAGGGTTTTGCCGGAAGTTTTGCCGGAAAGCGCCTGCGGGGCGCTTCGCGACGGTCGCGGCGAGGTGGTGTCGAGTGGTCGGAATCCGCATCGCACTGCGGATTCGACTCGATGGGCCGTACTGGGCTCGAACCAGTGACCTCCGCCTTGTCGAGGCGGCGCTCTCCCAACTGAGCTAACGGCCCTTCGCGGCCGCGGAGGATAGCGAAGCAGGGAGCCGGCGAGGAACTGAGGCGGAAGGAGAGGTCGCCTTTGGTGTTCCTCGCCGGCCATGCCCTGGAGGGCAGGGGTACGGGATCAAGCTACGCCTGGGCGAGCCGGCCGTCATCGGGGGAAGTCCGCCGTTCGTGGTCGGTGGTTTCTACGGAGCCGCTTTGGGGCCGTTAGATGCCGATGTCTTTCACACGTCTTTTACAACTGCTAGCTTGGCCGCGCCGGCCATGCGACTCTCCAGCGTCATCGCCCCCCGAGACCGCGAGTTCTTCGACCTGTTCGAGGAGGCTGGCGGCAACATCGTCCGCGCCGCGGACCTGCTCGACCGCATGCTGCGCGCGTTCCCCGATCGCGGCGACGACTTGGCGCGCGACATCCTGATCTGCGAGCAGGACGGGGACCGGATCACCCACGACATCATCCGGCGGCTGAACGAGACGTTCGTCACGCCGATCGACCGTGAGGACATCTACGAGCTGGCGGCGGCCCTCGACGACATCGTCGACTACACCGAGGAGGTCGCCGACTACCTGATCCTCTACAAGATCGAGGCGCCGATGGAGCAGGCCCAGCGGCTCGCCCACGTGCTGCTGCAGTGCGCGCGCCAGATCGCCGAGGCGATGCCACGGATGCGCGGCTTCAAGGACCTCTCGCACTACACGGTCGAGATCAACCGGCTGGAGAACGACGGCGACCGGATCGTCCGCGAGGCCATCGCCTCGCTGTTCGACAACGGCATCGACCCGATGGTCGTGATCCGCTGGAAGGACATCTACGAGCGCCTCGAGCAGGCGATCGACGCGACCGAGCGGGTCGCGAACATCCTCGAGGGCATCGTCATCAAGAACTCGTGACGCTCCTGCCGTAGCGCCACCCGCATGGATAGCGACATCATCCTGGTCATCGTCGTCGTGACGGCGCTGGCCTTCGATTTCACCAACGGCTTCCACGACACGGCGAACGTCGTCGCGACGACGATCTCGACGCGTGCGATGCCGCCGAAGATCGCCGTCGGCTACGCGGCGATCCTCAACTTCTTCGGGGCGTTCCTGTCGCTCGAGGTCGCGGCGACGATCGCCAGCGGGATCGTCGAGGCGGACCTGATCACGCCGCTGATCGTCTTCGGTGGGCTGATCGGGGCGATCGCTTGGAACCTGATCACTTGGTACTTCGGGCTGCCGTCGAGCTCCTCGCACGCGCTGATCGGCGGCGTCGTCGGCGCAGCCTTCGTGGCCGCGGGGCCAGAGGCGATCATCGGCGAGGGGATCCTCGGCAAGGTCGTCGTCCCGGCGATCGTCGCGCCGCTGCTGGCGTTCGGCGTTGCCGGGCTGGGGATCCTGTTGATCTACCGGATCGTCGGCCGGTTGCATCCGGGACCGGTGACACGCGGGTTCCGCTTCGGGCAGATCATCTCCGGCGGCCTGCTGGCACTCGCCCACGGCACCAACGACGCACAGAAGACGATGGGCGTGATCACGCTCGCGCTGATCGCCAGCGGCGAGCTCGGCGCCGGCGCCGAGCCGCCGTTCTGGGTCGTCGTCTCCGCGGCATCGGCGATCGCGTTCGGCACCTACTTCGGCGGCTGGCGAATCATCAAGACGATGGGCAGCCGGATCATCAAGATGGACGCTGCCCAGGGCTTCGCCGCCCAGGGCAGCGGCGCCGCCGTGATCCTCGCCGCGACGCACGTCGGCTTCCCGCTCTCGACCACCCACACGATCTCCGGCGCGGTGATGGGCGCCGGCGCCGCGAAGCGCCTGTCGGCGGTCCGCTGGGGAGTCGCCGGCAACATCGTGATCGCATGGATCCTCACGCTGCCCGCCGCCGCGGGGATCGGCGCGCTGACCTACGGGGTGACGCGCATCTTCGGGACCGGCGCCGCTGGTCCGATCGTCGTGTCGGCCGCGCTGGTCGCCGCGATCATCGTCGTCTTCGCCCGCCGGCTGCGCCAGGGCTCCCCGATCACGGCGGCGGAGGGCTAGGCGATGCTGCCGATCGCCGAGGTCCTCGACGTCGGAGACCTGGTCAGCGTCATCTGGACGTCGATCGTCGCCGGGCTGGCGGTTTGCATCGTCTTCTCGCTGGCGATCGTCGGCTTCGCTCGCGCGACCGACTCGCGTGAGCGGTCAGGTGTGGCGATAGCCGGCTACTTCGCGATGGCGATACTCGCCTTCGGTGCTGTGATGGCGCTCGTCGTGTTCGGCGTCATCGTGATGACGTCGAAGTAGCGGCGCCGACCAGCCGCTCCAGCTCGTCCTCGGAGGTCCAGCCGCCGACAGAGGCGCGGACGTAGGGCGTGCCGGGAAGGTCGCGGACGAGTAGTCCGGTGGCGAGCAATCGCGCGGCTTCGGCCTGGGGATCGGCGACCTCCCAGGAGACGAGCGTCGACCGCCCACGTGGGGCGACGGTCAGTCCGGCGGCCGCTAGCTCCCGCGCAAGCGCGTCCGCGAGCGTCGCCGCACGCTCCTGGAGCGCGTCCAGCCCGGCCTGCTCCAGGACGTCGAGCGCGGTCAGCGACCAGGCACTCCGGTGCGATGGCGCGAAGCCGTTGTCGAAGCGCGCCGCGCCCTCGGCAAGCGCAAGGTCGAGCGGGCGCTGCGTGTCGGACAGCGTTCCGTAGCCGGGCCAGGCGGGGTGCAGGCCGTCGATCGCGTTCTCGCGCACGTAGAGGTAGCCGCTGCCGACCGGGCCGCAGAGCCACTTCTGTCCCGAGGCGGCGTAGTACTCGCAGCCCAGCGCACGCACGTCGACCGGCACCGCGCCCAGGCCCTGGGCTCCGTCGAGCAGGACCGGGGCGGAGGCTGCGGCGAGCGCCTCGACGTCGACGACCCGCCCGCTGACCCACGAGACGTGCGAGCAGGCGATCAGCCGGGTCCGCGGCCCGACCGCGTCGGCGATCGCGTCGAACGGCACGACGCGGATCTCGACGCCGCGGCGGTCGCGCGCGCTCGCCAGCGGCGCGAGCAGCCCGGGGTGCTCCTCGTCGCTGGTGACGATCTCGTCGCCGGGCTCGAGGTCGAGCCCGGACAGGACAGTGTTGACGCCGTCGGTCGTCGCACCGGTCAGCGCGACCTCCCACGGGTCGCAGCCGAACAGGCCGGCGATCCGTGAGCGCAGCCGGCCGGCGAGCGCCCCGGCGTGCTCGAAGTGGGCAATGCCGGCACGGCCCTCGGCCAGCTGGAGCCGCAGGTCGGCGGCGGCCGCATCGGCCGCGGCCTCCGCCAGCGGCCCGACCGAGCCGGTGTTGAGGTAGGCGACGCGCTCCAGCACCGGGAACTGCGCTCTCAGCGCGGCGAGGTCCATGCCGCCGGATGCTACGGCGCGGGTACGCTCCAACCATGCCGCCGACTATCGAACGCTCCATGCACTCGGGCTTCCTGTCCAACGCCTACCTCGTCTTCGACGAGCCGGGCGGGACGGCCGTGATCGTCGACTCGGGCGCGCCGCCGGAGCCGCTGCTGGAGTCGATCGAGCGCAACCGCGTCACGCCGACCCATCTGCTGCTGACCCACCACCACGGCGACCACGTCGAGCAGAACCACGTCTACAAGGAGCGCTTCGGGGTCGAGATCCTCGCCCACCCGCTCGAGGCCGCTCAGCTGCTCGACGTCGATCGGACGATCGAGCCCGGCGACCTGGTGCTCGAGACCGGCGGCCTGTCGATCGGCGCGCTCCACACGCCCGGCCACACGGCGGGGATGCTCAACTTCGTCGTCAACGGCGACGACGTCTTCACCGGGGACACCCTCTTCAAGGGCTCGGTTGGCGGCGTCAAGGCCCCCGGCTCGACGAGCTTCGAGGACCTCAAGGCGTCGATCATGGACGTGCTGATGACGCTGCCCCCAGAGACTCGTCTGCATCCGGGCCACACCGACCCGACGACAGTCGCCGACGAGTGGGAGAGCAACGCCTTCGTCCGCGTCTGGCGCGGCCTCGACCCGCAGGGCGACGACCGCTGCACCGTCTGGGAGCGCGACGCCAGCCTCGTCCTGTGGGCGCCCGACTACGACGGCGGCCACAAGGCCTGGGTCCGCTGGGACGACACCGGAGCCGACGACATCGTCCCCGGCTCCCAGGTGGTCAGGCCGTAGCTACTGGCTGCAGACCGGCCACTGACCCGGGCCGGAGGTGTTGTAGAGGATGATCGCGCGGCGGTCCTGCTCGGCCTCCGGCGCGGCGGCCGGGTCGCCCTCGCCGCCGACGGCCTGCCAGGTCGCGACTGAGAACTGGTACTTGCCGCGGTAGAGGCCGCCACCGCCGATCGCCGTCGGGTCGCCACCGGACTCGCACTGGGCGATCGCCTGCAGGTGGGCGGGGACGGCCACCGGCTTCGGCTCTGGGTTGGCGCGCTGCCTGGCGACCTTCAGCTTGCGCTTGGCCTCCTGGACGTCGAGTCCTCCGTTGAGGTCATCGGCGACGAGCGTCGCTCCGGCGTGGGCGCCGCCGGGTCCGCCGGATCCTTCGGCGGCCATCGCGATCGCCGGCGCGGCGACGGCAAGGCAGAGTGTTGTCAGCAGGGCGAGCTTGCGCATATGGCGTGGACCTCCACGCGTCGGGGTCAGCTGCCGGACGAGCCGGCTCCCGCGTCCTTGTGCGTCGCTTCTGACGTGCGCGGGGAGTGGAGAGCCGGCGGGGGACCGTGGTCCGCGCCAAAGAACCGGCTCGACTTCGCCAGGGTAAGGACACTTGGCGACTGGTCTGTGACGAGCGTCACACTTCGCCGGCGCGTGTAGGTTCCAGGCCGCATGACGGTTCAGCTGCCAGACGAGACGAAGCTCGACGTTCCCGAGGGGGCCACCGGCCTCGACGTGGCGCGCGCGATCGGCGAGGGTCTGGCGCGCGCGGCGCTCGCGATCAAGGTCGACGGCGAGCTGCGCGACCTATCGGCACCGGTCGAGGACGGCGCCCAGGTCGAGATCGTCACCGCGAAGAGCGGGGAGGATGCGCTCTGGCTGATCCGCCACGACGCCGCCCACGTGCTGGCGACCGCGGTCACCGAGCTCTATCCGGGCGTCAAGGTCTCGATCGGCCCGCCGATCGCGGACGGCTTCTACTACGACTTCGACTTCCCCGAGGGGGTCAAACTCTCCGACGCCGACTTCGAGCGCATCGAGCAGAAGATGCGCGAGCACATCAAGGCCGACGAGCAGTTCGAGCGCTCGGAGCTGCCGGTCGCCGAGGCGATCGAGCGTTTCAAGGCCGAGGGCCAGGACTACAAGGTCGAGCTGATCGAGGATCTCGTGAAGAACGAGGGGGTAGAGACCGTCTCGCTCTACCGCAACGGCCCCTTCACCGACCTCTGCCGCGGCCCGCACGCGCCCGGTACGAAGCGGATCAAGGCGTTCAAGCTGACCAGCGTCGCCGGCGCGTACTGGCGCGGCGACGCCAACCGCCAGATGCTCACCCGCGTCTACGGCACCGCGTTCCTGTCGAAGGAGGACCTCGCCGCGTATCTGGAGCGGCTCGAGGAGGCGCGCAAGCGCGATCACCGCAAGCTCGGCAAGGAGCTCGACCTGTTCATGTTCAGCGAGCTGTCGCCCGGCTCGCCGTTCTGGCAGCCCAACGGCGCCCAGATCTGGACCCAGCTGACCGACCTCTGGCGGACCGAGAACGCCAAGCGCGGCTACCGCGAGGTCCGCACGCCGATCCTCTACGACGTCGACCTCTGGAAGCAGTCGGGCCACTGGGACGTCTACCGCGAGAACATGTACTTCACCGATGTCGAGGGTCAGCCCATGGGTCTTAAGCCCATGAACTGCCCGGCGCACATCCAGATCTACAAGGACGACCGCCGCTCCTACCGCGACCTGCCGATCCGCTACTCGGAGGCCGGCCTCGTCCACCGCCACGAGCCGAGCGGGACGCTGCACGGCCTGCTGCGCGTCCGCCACATCACCCAGGACGACGCCCACATCTTCTGCGCGGAGGATCAGGTCAAGGAGGAGGTCCAGCGCTGCCTGGACTTCGGCTTCTTCATCTACGACATCTTCGGTTTCGAGCCGCGGCTGGAGCTCTCGACCCGGCCCGACAAACGCGTCGGCAGCGACGAGATGTGGGACCGCGCCGAGGGCGCGCTCGAGGCAGCACTGGTCGAGAAGGGCCTCGACTTCGAGGTCAACGCCGGCGACGGTGCCTTCTACGGGCCGAAGATCGACCTCCACATGACCGACTCGATCGGTCGCTCCTGGCAGCTCGGCACCGTCCAGCTCGACTACTCAATGCCCGAGCGCTTCGACCTCGTCTACACCGGCGCCGACAACGCCGACCACCGCCCGGTGATGATCCACCGCGCCCTGATGGGGAGCTTCGAGCGCTTCATCGGCATCCTGATCGAGCACTACGCCGGTGAGTTCCCGCTCTGGCTCGCGCCCGTCCAGGCGCTCGTCCTGCCGATCTCCGACCGTCACGTCGCGCAGGCGGAGAAGGTCGCCGCCGAGTTGCGCGCCTCCGGCCTGCGCGTCGAGGTCGACGACCGCACCGAGTCCGTCGGCCGCAAGATCCGCGACGGCGAGCTGCGCAAGGCCCCCTACATGCTGATCCTGGGGGACAAGGAGCTCGAGGCCGGCAACGTCTCCGTCCGCCGTCACGGCGAGGGCGATCTCGGCAGCCTCACGGTCGCCGAGTTCGCCGAGCGCACCGCAACTGAGGTCGCCAGCCGGAGTTAGGGCTGTAGTGAGGGCCCGCAGGGGGCGCTGAACACGAGGGGGGATGGCATGAGGGTTGGAGTCGGACGCGTAGTTGCGTGGGCGGCGGTTGGCTCAGGTCTGCTCGGGGCCGGGCTCACGGCGCCCGCGGCGGCGTTGGAGTGGCAGCCCGTCGAGACGCTCAAGATCGTCCGCGGCTTCCCGGAGCCGCAGGTCGCGATCGACGGCAGCGGCAAGTCCACTGTCGTCTTCTCGCAGGGGCTCGACCAGAGTGGTGGCGATGTGGCGAAGGTTCAGCTCTTCTCGCGGCCGCCCGGTGCGCGATCGGACTTCTTCGAGCCCGGATTGCTCCCAGGCCAGGGCGACCCCGCGGTCGCGACGAACCCAGCTGGGGCGATGGCAATCGCGACGGTTGACGATGGCCGCCTGCAAGCCACGCTGTATCCCGCGCCCGGCCCCAAAGCCAGCCCACCCTGGGATGGTCCAAGACCCGCCAAGCTCGCGATCGAGGGTGCGGGGCCGGCGATCGGCGAGCCTCAGGTTGCGATCGACGGCGCGGGCGTCGCCACCGTTGTATGGGTCTCGCCGCCAGTTCCCGTGGCCTACACCCCCGTTCCCGTGGAGAGCCGCGTCTACGCGGTCAAGATCTCGCCACCGGGCGTGGTCGGCCCGATCGAGGAGCTCGGAGACGCCGGTCGCTGTCTCCAGCCACGCCTCGCCGCCAACTTGCGTGGTGACGTGGCGGTTCTGGCCAGGTGCGGACCGATTCCTGGGCGGGTGTTCGTGCGACCCGCTGGGGGCGACTTCGGCCCGGCCGAGTCGGTCCCGGGTTTCATATGGGGGCCGAGCGACCTGACGATCGACGGCAGCGGCAAGGTCTTGGCGATCGAGGCGGGGGATCGGTCGACCAGTCCGCGCGATCCCTACGACTATCGAGTCCAGTACTCGACCCGATTGCCTGGCGGGTCGTTCGGTCCTGCAGCGCGACTGCCGCTCGAGTCGAGCGCCGGCCAGCTCGAGGCGGCGTCCCAGGAGGATGGGCGCACGCTCTTGGCCTGGCGCTCCGACGCGGGCGTCCGCTACGCCGTCTGGACGGCGGGCAGCGACCTGGGAGCCGCACCTCTTGTCCCCAATACCAGCGGTGCTAACAAGATCGGCCTGGTCGCCGCGCCTAGCGGACCTGGCCTACTGTCGTGGACGGAGACGGTCAGGCACGCTGGCGCGCTGCGCGTCAGGTTCGCCGTCTCCGTTATGTCGCCGGCCGGCGTCGCGGGGGCTGTCACGCACATCGGTGTGCCCGGGGCGATCCCGGAGTTCGGAGCGCCGTCGTTCGCGATCGACGAGGCGGGGCGTGCGATCGGGGCCTGGGAGCAGCGTTGCTGGGGCGGAGGGTTCGCGGTGATGATGGTCGTCCGTGACGCACCGGGCGGGAACTCCAGCGGACCGCCTTGCCAGGACTTCTCTGCTCCGCGTGTCGCCGTGCGGCCCAAGCGGGCACAGCTCGTCGGCCGTGCGCTGCGCGTGCGCGTAGGCTGCGACGAGGACTGCCGGCTGGGAGTGCGCGCGCGGGTTCTGCGCGGCGGCAAGGGCAAGCCGCTGGCGACCGCCAAGGCGCGGCGCGGCCAGCGGATCGTGGCTGGTGGATATCGCACGTTTACGTTGCGGCTGACGAAGGCGCAGACGGCGAAGGTGCGTGCCGCCAGGGCGCGTGGACGGCGGGTGACGGTGAAGCTCGCACTGCCGGTGCGGGACAGCTATGGCAACGGCGCGGTCCGGCGCGTCGCCGTGCCGTTGCGTCGATGACCGCTGCGCGGTCGCGAACCGGCGCTATACTCGCCACGAATGTCGGGCACCGAAACCAAGCGCACCCCTTGCCGTTGACGCTCCACGTGCCCGCTCCCGACTCCCTCTCGCCTTTGACGTCTAGCCGAGCTCTCGCGTAGTGCCGGTTCCGCGTAGGTTCGATCGGCGTCCGCCGGATCGCGACGACACTCGCATCAACGAGCGCATTCGCGTTCGCGAGGTGCGGCTGATCGGCGAGGACGGCGAGCAGGTCGGCGTCTTGGAGATCGCCAAGGCGCTGGCGTACGCCCGCTCGCGCGATCTCGATCTCGTCGAGGTGGCGCCCGACGCGCGCCCGCCGGTCTGTCGCGTGCTCGACTACTCGAAGTACAAGTACGAGCAGGAGCAGAAGGCGAAGGCCGCGCGCAAGCACCAGAAGCAGGTCAACGTGCGCGAGATCAAGCTGCGCCCGAAGATCGCGGACAACGACTACGAGACGAAGAAGAACCACGTCGTCCGCTTCCTGTCCGGCGACGACCGCGTCAAGGTCACGATCATGTTCCGGGGCCGCGAGCAGACCCATCCCGAGCGCGGGGTGGCGTTGCTGATGCGCTTGGCCGAGGACGTATCCGACCTCGGCGTGATCGATCAGCGGCCGATCCAGGACGGTCGCAACATGACGATGCTGCTGTCGCCGCTGCCGAAGAAGGCGACCGAGGACGCCGCTGAGACGGCGTCAGATACCCCCGCTGAGACGGCCGCCGACGGTGACGTGCCGCAGTCTGCTTGAATACCGCGTCGGCCATGCCCAAGATGAAGTCACATTCCGGCGCGAAGAAGCGCTTCAAGAAGACCGGCAGCGGAAAGCTGAAGGCCCGTCACGGCATGACCAGTCACATCCTTGAGAAGAAGAGCGCCAAGCGCAAGCGCAAGCTCGGCCGTCCGGTCGAGGTCGCGAAGGCCGATGAGGCGCGCGTCAAGGGGATGATCGGCTAATGGCACGCGTCAAGCGCTCCCTCAACGCGAAGAAGAAGCGTCGCGCGACTCTCGAGCGGACCAAGGGCTACCGCGGTCAGGCGAACTCGAGCTACAAGCGGGCCAAGGAGGCCCTGCTCAAGGCCGACAGCTACGCCTACCGCGACCGTCGCAACAAGAAGCGCGAGTTCCGTCGCCTTTGGATCCAGCGCATCAACGCCGCGGCCCGTCAGGAGGGCATGACCTACGGCACGTTCATGCACGGCCTCAAGCTGGCCGGCATCGAGCTCGACCGCAAGGTGCTCGCCGACATCGCCGTGCGCGACCCCGAGACTTTCCGACGTTTTGCCGAGACCGCCCGGGAGGCGGCCGCTGCCTGATTCCAGGTCAGCGGTCGATCGAGCTTCCCGGGGCGCCCAGAGTGGGCGCCCTTCGTCGTTCTAGGACCGAATTCCGTGATCACATCGAGAGACAACAGCCAGCTCAAGCAGATCCACAAGCTCCAGCGCAAGAAGGAGCGGGACTCCAGCGGCCTGTTCGTCGCCGAGGGCGAGGACCTGGTCGCGGCCGCGGAGGAGGCGGGCTGGACGCCGGAGACCCTGCTGCGCTCCGGCGAGGACGTCGAGCCGGAGCTGCTCGACCGGGTCAGCTCGCTCGGCTCTGGAGCACGGGTGATCGGCGTCTACCGGCAGCGCTGGTCGGAGCCGGTCGGCGACGTCTGCGTCTATCTGCACGGCGTCGGCGACCCAGGCAACGTCGGCACGGTGATCCGCGCCGCCCACGCGCTCTGCGACGGGCCGGTGATTCTCGGCTCCGGCTCCGCCGACCCCTACGGGCCGAAGGCGGTGCGGGCGAGCATGGGATCGATCTTTGCGCGGCCGCCGGCGCGGGCCGCGTTTGCGGAGTTGCGTGGCTTCAAGCTCGCGCTCGACGGCGGCGCCGAGCGGACGCTGGCGGACGCTGTTTCGGCGCTCGCCACCGCGAGCGGCCCCGCTGGCTGGCCCGCCGTCGTGCTTTGCGTCGGCGCCGAGCGGGCGGGCCTGTCAGACCCGCTGTTGGAGGCCGCCAACGCCGTCGGGCGGATCCCGATCGCCGCCGACGGTCCCGAGTCGCTCAACGTCGCGATGGCCGCGACCATCGGGCTCTACGAGTTGCGGAATAGGATGGCCGCTCATGTCTGACGCCCCGGCCCGCCTGCAGGAGATCCGCGCTGAGGCCGAGGCGGCGATCGCCGGCGCGGCCACAGCGGCCGACCTCGAGCAGCTGCGCATCCAGTACCTCGGTCGCAAGGCTGAGCTGACGCTGATGCTGCGCTCGATCAAGGACCTGCCGCCAGAGCAGCGCGGCCCGGTCGGCAAGGGCGGCAACCAGGTCAAGCAGGCACTCGAGGCGCAGCTCGAGCAGCGGGTCGCGGCGCTCGACGGCGCCGAGCTAGACGCGCGGCTGCGCTCCGACGCGATCGACGTCACGCTGCCCGGCGATCCGCCACGCAAGACTGGCCACCTGCACCTGATCACCGAGACGCGGCGCGAGATCGAGGACGTCTTCCTCGGGCTCGGATTCGCCGTCGCGGAGGGACCGGAGGTCGAGTTCGACTACTACAACTTCACCGCGCTCAACCATCCGGCCGGCCACCCGGCGCGGATGCTCCAGGACACCTTCTACTTCTCCGACGACGTCCTGCTTCGGACCCACACCTCGCCGATGCAGGTGCGGGCGATGGAGCTGCAGGAGCCGCCGATCTACATCATCGTCCCGGGCAAGGTCTACCGGCGCGACCACGACGCCACGCACACCCCGATGTTCCACCAGATCGAGGGGCTGGCGATCGACACCGACATCACGCTCGGCGACCTCCAGGGCGTGCTGCTCGAGTTCGTGCGGGCGATCTTCGGCGCCGAGCGCGAGATCCGGCTGCGGCCGCACTACTTCCCGTTCACCGAGCCGAGCGTCGAGGTCGACGTGTCGTGCTTCAAGTGCTCTGGAAAGGGATATCTGGCCGACGGTTCCCACTGCAATCTCTGCAAGGGGTCGGGCTGGATCGAGATCCTGGGCTCGGGGATGGTCGACCCGAACGTGCTCGGCTTCGTGCGCGAGAACGGCTACGACCCCGACAAGGTCCAGGGATTCGCGTTCGGAATGGGCATCGAGCGGATCGCGATGCTGCGCCACGGCGTGCCGGACCTGCGGCTGTTCTTCGACAACGACGTCCGCTTCCTGGAGCAGTTCGGCTCATGAGGACTCCCTACGCATGGCTGCGCGAGTACTGCGACCCGGGGCTGACCGCGGTCGAGATCGCCGAGCGGCTCGACCTGACCGGGACCGAGCTGGAGCGGATCGAGCAGGTCGGTGTGCCGTCGGCCGACAACTTCGTCGTCGGCAAGGTGCTTGCCGCCGAGCAGCACCCAGATGCGGACCGGCTCAAGGTCTGCCAGGTCGACGTCGGCGCCGGCGAGCCGAGCACGATCGTCTGCGGTGCGCCGAACGTGGCGGCCGGCCAGACGGTGCCCGTCGCGCTGCCGGGAGCCGTGCTGCCCAATGGGACCAAGCTCGGCAAGGCGAAGCTGCGCGGCGTCGAGTCGCACGGGATGATCTGCGCCGAGGACGAGCTCGGACTAGGCGATCTGCACAAGGGGATCATGGTCCTCGACGACGCGCTCGCCGCCGGCACGCCGCTCGGCGACGTGCTGCCGATCGACGACGAGGCGCTCGAGCTGGAGATCACGCCGAACCGGCCCGACTGCCTGTCGGTCTACGGCATCGCGCGCGAGGTCCACGCCGCGACCGGCGCGCCGCTGTCCGCCGACCCGGCGGACGCCGACGCCGAGCCGAGCGGCTCTGACAGCGCGGAGGACCACGCGAGCGTCGAGATCGCCGACGCCGACGTCTGCCTGCGCTTCACCGCGCGGGTCTTCGAGGACGTCAAGGTCGGTCCGTCGCCGCTCTGGCTGCGGCAGCGGCTGATCGCCGCCGGCCAGCGGCCGATCGACAACGTCGTCGACATCACCAACTACGTGATGCTGCTCACCGGCCAGCCGATGCACGCCTTCGACCTCGACAAGGTCCGCGGCGCGAAGATCGTCGTGCGCAAGGCGGGTGAGGGGGAGAAGATGACGACGCTCGACGACGTCGAGCGCAGCTTCGACCCGTCGATGGCGCTCGTCTGCGACGCCGAGGGCCCGTCGGGTATCGCCGGGATCATGGGCGGCCAGATCTCCGAGGTGTCCGAGCAGACGACGCGCGTGCTGATGGAGGCCGCGACCTGGGTCGGGCCGAACGTGCTCAAGACCTCGAAGACGCTCGGGCTGCGCTCCGAGGCGTCGACGCGCTTCGAGAAGCAGCTGCACCCCGACCAGGCGCTCGCCGCGCAGCGGCTCGCGGCGCGGCTGATGGTCGAGCTCGCCGGAGCGCGGCTGGTTCCCGGCACGATCGACGCCTACCCGGAGCCGTTGGAGCCGCGTGTGGTCGATCTCAGCCTCGACCGGCTCGCCAGCGTGCTCGGCGTGCGGATCGACGACGCCGAGGTCGTGCGGATCCTCGACAGCCTCGGCTTCGTGTCGCGGCCGGACGACACGCTCGCCGTGACGGTCCCGCCGTGGCGCGACGCCGACGTCCAGCGCCCAGCCGACCTGATCGAGGAGATCGCGCGGATCTACGGCCTCGACAAGCTGCCGACGACGCTGCCCGCGCGCGAGCGGGCGATCGGCCGGCTGACCCATGCCCAGCAGCTGCGGCGGCGGCTCGAGGACGCGCTGCGCGACCGCGGCATGGACGAGATCGTCGGTTGGAGCTTCACCGCGCCCGCCACGCTCGAGAAGCTGCGGCTCACCGGGACACCGGTGCTGGCGCTGTCGAACCCGCTCAGCGAGGACCACTCCACGATGCGGCCGCTGCTGCTGTCGGGGCTGCTCGACGCCGCGCAGCGCAACGCCGCGCACGGCGCGCCGGCGGTCGCGCTGTTCGAGTCGGCGCACGTCTACGAGCCCAGTGGCGACCTGGACGCGCCCGCCGGCAGCCCGGAGGGCGCGACCCCGGCGACCGAGCGTCACCACCTCGCCGGCCTGATCACCGAGTCGTCGCCGGCGACCTGGCGGAGCAAGGCGGGCGCCGCCGACTTCTACGCGGCCAAGGGCTATGTCGCTGCGCTGCTCGCAGTCGCCGGGCTCGAGTTGACGGTCGAGCCGACGGCCGACCTGCCGTATCTCCATCCCGGGCGGACGGCGCGGGCGCTTGTCCACGCGGGCGGCGAGCTGGTCGACGTCGGCTGGATCGGCGAGCTGCATCCGCTGGTCGCGCGCGAGTGGGACCTCGGCGGCGACGCCGCGGGCTTCGAGCTCGACGTCGACGTGCTCGCCGAGCTGACCGACGGCGTGCTCGCCACCTACGAGGACGTGACGAGCTTCCCGGCCGTCCTGCAGGACATCGCGGTCGTCGCACCGTCTGACGTCAGCGCCGCGACGGTCGAGGCGACCGTGACGGAGGCTGGCGGCGAGCTGCTCGCCGCCAGCGGCGTCTTCGACGTCTACGAGGGCGAGCAGGTGGGGGAGGGCAAGCGGTCGCTGGCGCTGCGGCTCGAGTTCAGGGCGCCCGACCGGACGCTGACCGAGGACGAGGTCGCTGAGCGGCGCAACGCGATCGTCGCCGCGCTGGAGCAGATCGGCGGGCAGATCCGTGGCTGAGCTCCGGGTAGCCGTCGTCGGAGCGGCCGGATTCGGTGGCGCCGTCGCGGCATCGATCGTCGACCGCCACCCATCGCTGGAGCTGACGGCGCTGACCGCGCGCAGCGACGCCGGCAAGCGGCTGCGCGACGTCTATCCGCGCCACCGGGTCGATCTGACGATGGACGAGTTCGACGCCGACCGGATCGCCGAGGTTGCCGACGCGGTGATCCTGGGTTACCCGCACAAGGCTGCGGCGCCAGTCGTCAGGGAGCTGCGCGAGCGGGGCCTGAAGGTCGTCGACCTGTCAGCGGACTTCCGGCTGTCGCGGGAGCTGTACGAGCGCGAGTACCAGCCGCACGAGGCGCCGGAGCTGCTGGGCGAGGCCGTCTACGGGCTGCCGGAGCTGGGGCACCGCGAGGCGATCGCCGGAGCGGACCTGGTCGGCGCCCCTGGCTGCTACCCGACAGCCTCGCTGCTTGGTCTGTGGCCGTTGCGCGACATCGCCGCCGACGCGATCGTCGACGCCAAGTCAGGCGTATCGGGCGCGGGCCGCGAGGCCACAGCGACGACCCACTTCGTCTCCGCCGACGAGAACGTGACGCCGTACAAGGTCGAGGGCCACCGGCACCGCGCCGAGCTAGACCAGGAGCTGCCAGACGGCCTGCCGGTCACCTTCACGCCGCACCTGCTGCCGATCGACCAGGGGCTGATGGCCAGCTGCTACGTGACGCCGAAGTCGCCGCTGACCGGCGATGAGGTCCGCACGCTGTTCCATGACGCCTACGCCGGCGAGCCGTTCGTCGAGCTGGCCGACGCGCCGCCCGGTGTGCGCGACGTGCGCGAGACGAACCTCTGCCGGGTCTACGCGACGGTCGAGCCGGCGACCGGGCGGGTGCTCGCCTTCGCCGCGATCGACAACCTCTGGAAGGGCGCCGCCGGCCAGGGCGTCCAGTGCCTCAACCTGATGCTGGGCCTGCCCGAGACCGCGGGACTGCTGCCGTGAACGACTTCTTCCGCTCGAAGTGGGTGCCGCGGCCGCCGCAGGCGATCGAGATCGCTCCCGACCGGCTCCCGCACGGGTACCGGGCGGCTGGGGTCCACGCCGGCATCAAGGAGGTCCCGGCCGGGGGCAAGGGCCCGCTCGACGTCGGCCTGCTGGTCTCGGACGCCGAGGCGACGGTCTCAGCCGTGCGCTTCTGCGACAACGCGCTCGTCGGCGCGCCGATCGCCGTGACGAGCGAGGCGAAGACCACCGGGCTGCGGGCGGTGCTCGCGAACTCCGGCAACTCGAACGTCGCCGACGGCGCGCGCGGGCTGGAGACGGCGCGGGCGTCGCAGAAGGCGGCTGCCCAGGCGCTGGGTATCGACCCCGAGCTGGTCGGCCTCGCCTCGACCGGCGTGATCGGACGCGAGTTGCCGCGCGACGCGCTGCTGGCCGGCGCGCAGGCCTGCGCCGACGCGCTTGGAGCTGACAGCGACGACTTCTCGCAGGCGATCATGACGACCGACAAGGGGCCCAAGCGGGCCTGCCTCGAGGTCGCGTTGCCCTCGGGGGCCGTCGTGCGGCTTGCCGGTCAGGCGAAGGGGGCGGGGATGATCTCGCCGCGCTTCGCGACGATGTTCTGCTTCGTCGAGACCGACGCCGAGATCGAGCAGGAGACGCTCGACCTGCTGACCGGGGTCTGCGTCAAGCGCTCGTTCGACCGGATCTCCGTCGACGGCCAGCTGTCGACCTCCGACACCGTGATCGTGTTCGCCAACGGTGCCGCCGGCGTGCGGATCGAGCCGGAGTCGCACGACGAGCTTGCCTTCGGCGAGGCGATGGACGCGCTGATGCGTCAGCTCGCGCTGGAGATGGTCGCCGACGGCGAGGGCGCGACGCGTGTCGCGCGGGTCGTCGTGCGCGGCGCCAGCGACGCGGTCGAGCGGGTCGCTCGCGCGGTCGCCGACTCGCCACTTGTCAAGTCGGCGCTGCTCGGCGCCGACCCGAACTTCGGCCGCATCCTGCAGTCGGTCGGGCAGGCGCTCGGGGCCGGCGCTCCGTTCGTCGTCGACCTGTCGATCGAGGGGATCCAGGTCGCATCGGCCGGCGTCGTGCTCGACCTCGACGCCGAGACCTGGAGGACGCTCGAACGGGCAGTCGAATCACCCGAGGTGGAGATCGATCTCGCACTGCCGGGCGAGGGCGGCGAGACAGAGGTCTTCTTCAGCGACCTGACGCACGAGTACGTGACCATCAACTCCGAGTACTCCACATAGGCGGAGACATGCGCGACGTCGAGACACTTCTAGAGGCACTGCCCTACATCCGCGACTTCCACGGCCGCACGGTCGTGATCAAGTACGGCGGCGCGGCGATGATCGACGACGCGCTCAAGGAGGACTTCGCGCGCGACGTGGTGCTGCTCAAGTACGTCGGCATGAACCCGGTCGTCGTCCACGGCGGTGGCCCGGACATCACCGCCTACATGGAGCGGCTCGGCATGAAGGTCGAGTTCGTCGACGGTCTGCGCGTCTCCGATGCCGCGACGGTCGAGGTGGCGAAGATGGTCCTCGTCGGCAAGCAGAACAAGGACATCGTGCTGCGGCTCGGCCGCCACGGGCAGCCCGCCGTCGGCCTCAGTGGCGACGACGGACGGCTGTTCACCGCACGCAAGCAGCTCGCGGGCGCCGCCGGTGACGTCGACATCGGCTTCGTCGGCGAGATCGAGCGCGTCGACGTCGACGTCCTGCGCCACATCGCCGAGGACTACATCCCGGTCGTCGCCTCGGTCGGCGCCGATGCCGAGGGCAACTCGTACAACATCAACGCCGACACGGCGGCGGCCGCCGTCGCGTCCGCGCTCGGCGCGTCGAAGGCGATCTTCCTGACCGACGTCGTCGGCTGGCTCGAGGACCCGGCCGACGAGGGATCGCTGATCGCGCAGGCGACGCTTGAGGAGGTCAAGCAGCGGCTCGGCGGCATCCAGGGCGGGATGCGGCCGAAGCTCGAGGCCTGCATCGCCGCGCTCGAGGGCGGCGTCCCCAACGCCCACATCGTCGACGGCCGGCGGCCGCACTCGCTGCTGCTCGAGCTGTTCACCGACAAGGGCATCGGCACGAAGCTGTTCCGGTGAGTCGCCGATGACGCTCGCAGACCTTCAGCAGCGCGAGGCCCAAGCCGTGATGGGCACGTACGCCCGCAACCCGGTCGAGTTCGTCCGCGGCGAGGGCACCCGGCTCTGGGACGACGCCGGCAACGAGTACCTCGACTTCCTTGGCGGCATCTCGGTCGTCCAGATCGGCCACTGCCATCCGGAGCTCGTCAAGGCGATCGCCGACCAGGCCGGGCGCCTGATGCATGTCGGCAACCTCTTCTACACCGAGCCCGGCATCCGGCTCGCCCAGCGGCTGTCTGAGCGCGGCCTCGGCGGCCGGGCCTTCCTCTGCAACTCGGGCGCCGAGGCGATCGAGTGCGCACTGAAGCTCGCGCGGCGCAACCGTGCCGGCGGCGACTTCGTCGTGATGGAGGGCGGTTTCCACGGCCGCACGATGGGCGCGCTGTCGGCGACCCCGCAGGAGGCGAAGCAGGCGCCGTTCGCGCCGCTGGTGCCCGGCTTCAAGACCGTCGCGCGCGACGACGCGGCCGCGTTCGAGACCGCCGTCGACGGGAACACCGCGGCCGTCCTGCTCGAGCCGATCCAGGGCGAGTCCGGCATCCATCCGCTGTCCGAGGAGACGCTGCGCGCAGCTCGCGCCGCCTGCGACCGCCACGGCGCGCTGCTGATCTTCGACGAGATCCAGTGCGGCATGGGGCGGACCGGGGATCTCTGGGCGTGGCAGGGAGCCGGCGTGCGGCCGGACGTGATGACCGTCGCCAAGGGCCTCGGCGGCGGGCTGCCGATCGGCGCCTGCCTGACCAGCCCCGAGTACGCGGCGGTCCTCCAGCGCGGCGACCACGGCTCGACCTTTGCCGGTGGCCCGGTGATCGCGGCCGGTGCCAACGTCGTGCTCGACGTCGTCGACGACCCGGACTTCCTCGCCGCTGTCGTCCGCAAGGGCGAGCGCCTGCTGAGCGGTCTCACGGGACTCGGCCTCGACGCCCGCGGCCGCGGCCTGATGCTCGCCTTCCGCTGCGAGGACGGCCCCGGGCTCGCGAGCCGCCTGCTGCTCGACCACCGTCTCGTCGTCAACGCGACGGGACCCGACACGATCCGCCTGCTGCCACCGCTGACGGTCTCCGACGCGGAGATCGACGAGGCCGTGGCGCGAATCGGCGCGGCGCGGTAGGTTGCGCGACCGATGAGCGACCTGAACGACTCGACTCCACTCGGCTCCTACGAGGCCGGCCCCGGCGACGTCAAGCGTGTGCTGCTGCTGTATTCGGGCGGTCTTGACACCTCGGTGATGCTGAAGTGGATCCAGGACCACTACGGGGCCGAGGTCGTCGCGCTCTGCCTGAACCTCGGCCAGCCCGGTGAGAACTACGACGTCGTGCGCGGCAAGGCGCTCGACCTCGGTGCGCTGACCTGCGAGATCGTCGACGCGCGCGAGGAGTTCGCCCGCGACTACGTCCTGCCGGCGATCAAGGCCAACGCCCTCTACGGCGGTGGCTACCCGCTCTTCACGGCGCTTGGCCGGCCGCTGATCGCCAAGGTCGCGGTCGACAAGGCGCGCGAGCACGGCTGCGACGCGGTCGCCCACGGCTGCACCGGCAAGGGCAACGACCAGGTGCGGCTCGACTCCGCCGTCCTGGCATACGCGCCCGAGATGAAGATCGTCGCGCCGGTCCGCAACTGGAAGATGGGCCGCGAGGAGGAGATCGCCTACGCGCGCGAGCACGGGATCCCCGTCAAGGGGGGGACCGAGGCGCCGCCGTACTCGATCGACGACAACATCTGGGGCCGCTCGTCGGAGGGCGGTCCGATTGAGGACCTCGACGAGCCGCCGCGCGACGACGTCTTCGAGCTGGTCGCCGATCCGCGTGAGGCGCCTGACGAGCCGGAGGACCTCGCGATCGGGTTCGAGCGGGGCTGCCCGGTGTCGCTGAACGGCGAGCGGCTCGGCCTCGTGGAGCTGATCGACCGCGTCGCCGCGGTGGCGAGCCGTCACGGCGTCGGCACCGTCGATCACATCGAGGACCGGATCGTCGGCCTCAAGGTGCGCGACCTCTACGAGGTTCCCGCCGCCGCCGTCATCCTGCCGGCCCACCAGGAGCTCGAGAAGCTCGTCGGCACGATCCACCAGAACCGCTTCAAGCGCTCGCTCGACGAGCAGTGGGCCTTCCTCGTCTACGCCGGCCTCTGGTACGAGCCGCTGCGCGAGAACCTCGACGCCTACATGGACTCGGTCAACGAGCAGTGCACCGGCGAGATCACCGTGCGGCTGTTCAAGGGCCGCGCCCAAGTCGTCGCACGCAACTCCCCGAACGCGCTCTACGACGAGGCGCTCGCCGGCTTCGGCGAGTCCGGCGGGCTCTTCTCGCAGCAGTCGAGCCCCGGCTTCATCGAGCTCTGGACGCTCCAGTCGCGGATGGCTTACAACATCCGCAACCGGGGTAACCCGGGGCAATGAACTCCAAGGGCTACACCGCGCTCGGCTGGATCGTCTGGCAGATCGGCTCGCGTGTCGCCAAGCGCAAGCTCGGCCAGAACCGGTCGAAGTTGATCGCGGCTGGTGCCGTGGCGGCCGTCGTGGCCGCCGGCATCGCGCTCGCCTCCGGCGACGACGAATAGCGCCTCCGGCGTAACGATTCAGCGCCTTTCCGCAAAGAGCGGGAGCTCTTGCGCAACGGCTCGGAGCCGTCTTGTCGCGTGCGTATATTCGACGTCCCGTGACCTGCGCTCACCTCCACGTCCACTCCGAGTACTCGCTGCTCGACGGCGCCGCGAAGATCGACAAGCTCGCCGAGCGGGCGGCCGCCTATGGGCAGCCGGCACTCGGCCTGACCGACCACGGCGTGATGAACGGGGCGGTCGAGCACTACAAGGCCTGCAAGAAGCACGGGATCAAGCCGATCGTCGGCCTCGAGGCCTACTACGTCGACGACCTGAAGTCCGAGGCGGTCCGCTACGAGCGCAACCACCTGACGCTGCTCGCCGCCGACGACGAGGGCTTCCGCAACCTCGTCAAGCTGACCTCGGCCGGCTTCCTCGAGGGCTACAAGCGCGGCAAGGCGAATGTCGACATGGACTTGCTCGACCGGCACTCGAAGGGCGTCATCGCGCTCACCGGCTGCCTCGCGTCGCGCTTCTGCCAGCGGCTGATCGCCGACAACCCAGCCGAGGCGCGCGCCCACGCCGACCAGCTGATGCAGGTCTTCGGGGCTGACAACGTCTACTTCGAGGTCCAGAAGAACGGGATCGCCGAGCAGGACAAGGCCAACGAGGGGATCGTCAAGATCGCCCGCGAGGTCGGCCGGCCGCTGGTCGCCACCGGCGACGTCCACTACCTCGGTCGTGAGGACTACGACAACCACTCGGCGCTGCTTTGCGTCCAGACCAAGAGCACGCTGGCCGAGCCGAAGCTGACCTTCGACACGAACGAGTTCTACTTGAAGGACTCGGCCGAGATGGTCGACCAGTTCGCCGCCTGGCCCGACGCCGTGCCGACGACGCTGGAGATCGCCGAGCGCTGCTCGATCGACATCGAGCTCGGCAAGATGCTGATCCCCAGCTACGAGACGCCGACCGGCGAGCCCGAGGGCGTCTACCTGCGCCGGCTCGCCGAGCAGGGCCTGCGCGAGCGCTACGGCGACCCGATCCCGGGCGAGGCGATGGAGCGCCTCGATATGGAGCTCGAGGTGATCGGCCGGATGGGCTTCGACGCCTACTTCCTGATCGTCTGGGATTTCGTCAAGTACTCCAAGGACTCCGGCATCGCGGTCGGCCCGGGCCGTGGCTCGGCGGCCGGCTCGATCGTCTCCTACGCCCTGAACATCACCGAGGTCGACCCGCTCGCCTACGGACTGCTGTTCGAGCGCTTCCTCAACCCTGAGCGCGTGTCGATGCCTGATATCGACATCGACTTCTCGGTCAAGGGCCGGGAGCGTGTGATGCGCTACGTCGCCGAGAAGTACGGCCGCGAGTCGGTCGCGCAGATCGTCACCTTCGGCAAGATGCTGCCGCGCAACGCGACCCGCGATGCGGCCCGCGTCTTGGGGCTCGACTACGGCACCGGCGACCGGCTCGCAAAGCTGATCCCGGAGCCGGTCATGGGCCGTTCCCTGAGCTTCGACCAGTACCTCAAGGACGAGCCGGAGCTCAAGAAGGCATACGACCAGGACCCCGACGCACGGCGTGTGATCGACACCGCCAAGGGCCTCGAGGGGATCGTCCGCAACGCCGGCATCCACGCCGCCGCGGTCGTGATCGCCGACCGGCCGTTGACCGACATCGTCCCGCTGCAGCTGATGGAGGACCGAGGCGCCTCGGTCGACGGCGAGCGCGCCTACCGCACCGTCACCCAGTACTCGATGAAACCGGTCGAGGAGCTCGGCCTGCTGAAGATGGACTTCCTCGGCCTGCGCAACCTCGACGTGATCGAGGACTGCCTGACGATCATCGAGGAGTCCGGCCGTGACAAGCCCGACATGGCGTCGTTGCCGCTAGACGACGTGAAGACGTACGAGATGATGGCCCGCGGCGACTCGATCGGCGTCTTCCAGTTCGAGTCCGAGGGCATGCGCGAGGCGCTGCGCAAGGTCCGCCCGACCGAGTTCGAGGACCTGGTCGCACTCAACGCGCTCTACCGCCCGGGCGCGATGCGCCACATCGACACCTACGCGCGCAACAAGCGCACGCCCGACGCCGTCACCTACCTCGATGACCGCCTGCGTCCGATCACCGAGGCGACCTACTCGGTGATGCTCTATCAGGAGCAGCTGATGCAGATTTCCAAGTCGATCGCCGGCTTCTCCGGCGCCGAGGCGGACGACCTGCGCAAGGCGATCGGCAAGAAGAACCGTGAGGCGATGGCGGCGCTCAAGCAGCGCTTCTTCGAGGGCGCGCGTGCCAGCGGTACCCAGGAGGGGGTGATCGAGCAGCTGTGGGCGGTCAACGAGGACGCCGCCGACTATTCGTTCAACCGCAGCCACGCCGCCTGTTACGGGCTGATCTCCTACCGCACCGCCTGGCTGCGCGCCAACTATCCGGCCGAGTACATGGCGGCGCTGATCTCGTCGGTGATGTCGACCAAGGACAAGGTCCCGTTCTTCGTCACCTGCTGCGAGGACATGGGCATCGACGTGCTGCCCCCCGACGTCAACGAGTCCGGTCACACCTTCGAGGTCCACGACGGCAACATCCGCTTCGGCCTCGAGGCGGTCAAGGGGGTCGGCGGTGCGGCCGTCGAGGCGATCGCCTCCGCGCGCGCCGACGGTGGCCGGTTTGCCTCGCTGTGGGACTTCTGCCGCCGCGTCGACGTGCGCGCCGTCAACAAGAAGGCGATCGAGGCGCTGATCAAGTGCGGTGCATTCGACTCGACCGGAGCGACCCGCTCGGGGATGCTCGCCGTGCTCGAGCAGGCTCAGGGCGCAGGCCAGAAGCAGCAGCAGGACGCCGCGCTCGGCCAGGGATCGATCTTCGAGCTCGAGGAGCCCGCGCCGGGCGGGGCGCCTGGCGGCCAGCCCGACCTGCCGGTGCCGGCGCTGCCCGACGAGCGACCCGAGCTCAACGCCTGGGAGAAGGAGACGCTCGGCCTGTTCCTGTCGAGTCACCCGCTGAAGGAGGTCCGCCACGCGCTGCGGCGCAAGGTCGACTGCTCGATCGCCGACCTGCCGGATCGCAAGGACCAGGAGTGGGTGACGGTCGGCGGGATCATCACCGAGTGCAAGAAGATCCGCACCCGCAAGGGCGACCCGATGCTGTTCGCGACGCTGGACGATCTCGAGGGCCAGGTCGAGATGCTCGTCTTCGCCAAGGTCTACGCCGACAACGCGGACAAGGTCGAGGTCGACTCCGTGATCACCGTCCGCGGCCGGGTCGACAAGAAGGAGGCGGGGGAGGTCAAGCTCGTCGCCCAGGAGGTCACGGCCTTCGAGCCGACCGCCGAGGAGGTCGAGCTCGCTGCCGCTGAGGCCGCCGCCGAGCCAGAGATCAAGCGGATCGCCAAGCTCGTCACGCTCGAGGTCCCGGGCGATGTTCCGGAGAGCCTGCTCGACGAGCTGAAGCAAGTCGTCGAAGTCTTCCCCGGCGAGCACCGGCTGCTGCTGCGCGTCGGACAGCGCAGCCTCAAGCTCGGCGACGAGTTCCGGATCAAGGCCGAGGACAGCGCCTGCCTCGCCGAGCTGGGCGCCCTGCCCGGCGTCTCGATGGCTGCCTGATCCACTGGCCTACGCGGTAAGCGGACGTACGTGCGACGCTGACGGCAACCAAGAGAGAGGGAGACGTGCGCAGAATCAAGAGACTTCCCAGCCCGGCGATGGCCGTCGCCTTCGTCGCGCTCTTCGTCGCCGGTGCCGGTGGCGCTACCGCCGCCACCAGCCTGATCGACGGCGGAGACATCAAGAACAACTCGATCACCGCGAAGGACGTCAAGGACGGCTCGCTGCTCAAGAAGGACTTCAAGCGCGGCCAGCTACCCGCCGGCAAGCGCGGCCCCCAAGGGGCCCAGGGCGTAGCCGGACCCGCAGGCCGAGCCGGCCGTGACGGCTTTGGAACGTTGGCCTATCAATCGGCTTTGGGAGCGATCTCCGACACGGGTGCCGATACCGGTGGATTCCTCTCTGCGACCTGTCCAGCTGGGACCTACCCCACCGGAGGGGATGCGGCCGTCGTAGATGAGAACGACGATCTGCGGCCGGAGATGATCCTCACGCAGTTCTTCGACACCGGCAGTGATGGCCGACCCAACTCCTGGACGGCGATTGTCGATGACAACACCACGACGGGGCCTGTGGAGGTCTTCGTAGATGTCATCTGCGCGAACGCGAGTCCCGCGCCGGATCCGGCGTTGGTCACGAAGTCGAAGGCGCTCCGCAAGGGCTACGACTCGCTCAGGTAGAGCTGCACGTCCGTGTTGCGCCTAGTCGCGTTTCTCGTCGCCGTCGCCGGCCTCGTACCGGCGGCGGCGCAGGCGCGTCCCTTGGCGCCACCGGACGTGGGGCAGCTGCAGAGCGTCAGCGAGCAGCGAAGCTTCGGCGCCCAGTTCGTCCGCTACCGCCAGGTGGTTGGCGGGCTGCCGGTGCTCGGCTCGGACACGGTCGTGACCGATGGTCGTGGGCGGGCGGGCGATCTCGTGGTGTACGGGGCACGCCGCGCGCGGCGTGTGCCGGAGCGGGCGACGCTCGCTCGGGCGGACGCCGTTCGAGCTGCCCGAGACGCTGTCGGGACGACGGCGCTGCGCCGCCCAATCGCCGCCAGCCAGGCGATTCTGGTGACGGCCGGCGGACCGCGCACCGTCTGGCGGGTCGTCGTCCCGTCGGCCCTGCCGCTGGGCAGCTTCGAGGTGCTCGTCGACGCCCGTGACGGGAAGGCGCTGCGCGTCCGCGACCTGTTGCGCCGTGCGTTCACCGCGACCGGTGACGGGTCTGTGTTCGACACCAATCCGATCGTTGCGCAGGGCTCGCGCGGCGGTCTGGAGGACTCAGGCGACGCGGACAGCCCGGCGCTGACCAGCTTGCGCGAGGGGGTTCCGCTCGCGCGTCTGGAGACTGCTGTGCCCGGCTGCATCGAGGGACGGTGGGTACACGCAACGATCCCGGCCGGTGAGGTCTGCGAGCCCGATCGTGACTTCAGTGCCCTGACCCGCGCCGACGATGGGTTCGAGGCTGTCATGGCCTACTTCCACATCGACCGGGCGCAGGAGTACATCCGCTCGCTTGGCCTCACCAACGTCCGCGCGATCCAGCAGCGTGTGCACGCGAACGAGATCTTCGTCGACGAGGACGACGACCCGCTGCCGCCGGCCGAGCAGGACAACTCCTTCTACGACCCGTCGAACGGCGAGATCTCGCTCGGCACCGGCGGCACAGACGACGGCGAGGACGGGGAGGTGATCGTCCACGAGTACGGCCACGCGATCCAGGACGACCAGGTGCCCGGGTGGGGGGCGAGCGACGAGGGCGGCGCGATGGGCGAGGGGTTCGGCGACTATCTGGCAGCGGCGCTGTCCGCCACCTTCGCGCCGAGTGCCACCTTCGACCCCTGCGTGGCCGAGTGGGACGAGCTCGGCTTTGGCAGTCCGGCCGCGGTCCCATGCCTGCGCCGGGTGGACGGCAGCTCGACGGCCGCCGACGTCGGTTCCCGGACCGACTGCGATGGCGAGGTCCACTGCGCCGGCGAGGCTTGGTCCGGCGCGCTCTGGGCGATCCGCGCGGCGATCGGCGCCGCGACCGCCGACCGGCTGGTGATCCAGTCGCACTTCAGCCTGACTCCGTCGGCCGGCTTCCACGACGGTGCGCAGGCGCTGCTCGCCTCAGACGAGACGCTTTACGGAGGCGTTCACGCCACTTCGATGCGGAGCGTCCTCACCGCTCGCGGCCTGCTCGACGTCGAGCGGTTCGACGACGAGCCGGCCGGTGCGCAGCCGCTCGCGCTTCCCGGCGACTCCACCGGCACGCTCGCCGCCGGCGACGACGACCGTGACCTCTACGCGCTGAACCTGACCGCGGGCCGTACGGTGCTGCTCCGCCTGAGCGGCCCGAGCGGCGAGTACGACCTGCGTCTGCTGCGCCCCGGCACGACCAACGTCGCGGATCCTGGCGCCGTCGCCGCCGCGTCCGAGACCAGCGGTCCGAACGAGACGCTCAGCTTCACGCCGCAGGAGACGGGCGTGCACTATGTCGATGTGGTGGCGATTGCGGGCGCGGGTCCGTACACCGTCGCGGCCCGGCTCGACGGCGACAGCGACCTCGTGGACGACGGCCGCGACAACTGCCCGGCGGTTGCTAACAGCGACCAGGCCGATGGCGATCGTGACGGCATCGGCGACGCCTGCGACCGCTTCCCGGACGATCCAGCCAACGACCGTGACGGCGATGGCCTCGCGGCCGCCGACGACAACTGTCCCGCCGTAGCCAACCGCGGCCAGCGCGACTGGGACGGCGACGGCCGCGGCGACGTCTGCGACCGCAGCGTGCGGGTCAAGCTCGGCCGCGCGCAACGCGACGGTCGGCGCGTGCGAGTGATCGCGGCGTTGCGGCCGGTCCTGCTCGGCCCGCGTGCCGTCAAGCTCGGCGTCCAGCGTCGCGTCTGTGCACCCCGCTGCCGCTGGCGGCAGGCGCCCGGCGTGCGGGTCGGTGCCCGGCGTATCGGACGCGGGCGGGTGCAGCTGCGCCTGCGGCTCGGTGCTGGCGACTACCGCCTACGCGCACGGCTGGTCGATCGCCGCTACGCGAAGGCACACAGCCGCGCGGTTACGGTTCCCCGACCCTGACCTGCCAGCTGGCCCTGGGGCGCGGTCGTGGCTTGTGGGGGCAGCTACCCTGACCGCTGTGGAGCCGACTGCGCTACCGAATCTCAACGAGCAGCACGAGTGCCGCCAGTGCTGCGCGTTCTGCGACCGCGTGGTCCATCCCGCGGGCTGCATCGAAAGCGGCTGCGAGTTCCTCTACCTCTATGACGACGAGGAGACCGGCGTCCGCTACATGGGCTGCATGAACAAGGTCTTCCGCGCCGAGATCGACGTCGCGGTCTACGACGCCGCGCAGCGCACCCGTCACGGCTACGGCGGCGTCAAGATGACAGGCGTTCCGCTCGAGCGGTGCCGTTCGACCGTCGAGCGGGCCTATGACGGCCACGGGGACGCCTTCGACTGTGTCAACCCTGGGTTCTTCGAGAAGCCCGGGGCGGCGGACTTCGACCTACGCGACCGGCTCTAGGTCCTCGAGCACGTCTTCGATCGCCTCGCGCACGTCGCTGGACGGCGTTCCCGCCTCCCGTGAGATCGCCAGGCGCAGGTCGGAGGCGATCCGCGCCGCCGCCTGAGCACGGTCGCGGCCGTACTGCTCGGCTAGGCAGACGATGCAGAACGGGGTGGGGGAAGGCGGTTGCTCCAGCGGGTCGCCGCATCCGTCGCAGATGCCAGGTGGTGGCGTTGGGCCGCCGTCGTGCAGGTGCCGATGGCGCTCGGCGTAGCCCGCAAGCCAGTTCTGGAAGTCGGGGTGGGCGATGAGTCCCATGCAGATATGCAGGCTAGACCGTGTCGGCTCCCAGGGCAAGCGGTTGTTACACAACGGTTGAGGTCGCTACTTGCGGCGCGCGCGGGCACGGAGGCCGTTGCGCCGGAGCTCGCGTGCCCGCTCGATGTCCAGCGCGGTGGGGGCCTTGCCCTCCAGCCCCGGCCCCTCGAAGATCGCCGGAAGGTCCTCGAAGCGAGGCTCGGACAGGAACGCGCCGCAGCCGCGAGCACCGATCTCGCCCTCGCCGAGCGCCGCGTGGCGGTCGCGGTTCGACCCGAGCGGGGTCAGCGAGTCGTTGACGTGCAGGCAGCGCAGCCGGCCCTTGCCGACCGTCGCCTCGCATTCGTCCATCACCTTGGCGACGGCGTCTGCCGTGCGGACGTCATAGCCGCTGGCGAGCAGATGGCAGGAGTCGAGGCAGAGCCCGAGCCGCTCGTGGTTGCCGGCAAGCTCGATCAGCCGCGCGAGCTCGTCGAACGAGCGCCCGAGCGTGTTGCCGGCGCCGGCGGTGTCCTCGAGCAGCAGCGGGCAAGAGTCGGACTCCTCCAGCGCTTCGGCGAGAGCGTCGCCGACCCGCTTCAGGGCCTCTTCGTGCGGCTCACCGACCGTCGAGCCGGGATGCAGGACGACGCCGTCGGCGGCGATCGCGTCGCCCATCCGCAGCGAGTGCTTCAGCGACGCCAGCGACTTCGCCCGGATCTCCGGGTCCTTCGACGCGCAGTTGACGAGGTAGACGGCGTGGATGACGATCGACTTGATCGGGCCGCCGTCCATCAGCTCGCCGAAGGCCGCGATGTCGTCGTCCTTCCAGCGCGTCGGCTTCCACATCCGCGGCGACTGGTTGAAGACCTGGATCGCGTCGGCCCCGATCTCGACGCCGCGGCCGTGCGCCTTGACGAGGCCGCCAGCGGTCGAAACGTGTGCGCCGATTAGCATGCCGCCCCCGTGTCCATCCGAGTCAGATTCGCTCCTTCGCCCACCGGCGCCCTTCACATCGGGGGCGCGCGCACGGCGCTGTTCAACTGGCTGTTCGCCCGCGGGTCCGGGGGCGACCTCGTGCTGCGGATCGAGGATACCGACAGGGAACGGTCCACCCAGGAGAACGTCGACCAGATCCTCGACGCCCTGCGCTGGCTCGAACTCGACTTCGACGAGGGCCCGATCTTCCAGACCGAGCGGGCCGAGCGCCACCGCGACGCGCTCCAGCAGCTGCTCGACAGCGGCCACGCCTACCGCTCCACCGCCGCCTCCGAGGAGGTCAAGGCATGGAAGGAGCGCAACCCCGGCCGCGGCTTCCGCGGTGAGGATGAGGGCGAGGGCGCGATCCGCCTGCGCGTGCCGGACGATGGCACGACCGTCGTCCACGACCTGATCCGCGGCGACACGCGCTTCGACCACATCCACCTCGACGATCTCGTGATCGCCCGCGGCGACGGGTCGGTCCTCTACAACTTCGCCGTCGCGATCGACGATCTCGACGCCGGCATCACCCACGTCGTCCGCGGCGAGGACCACCTCTCGAACACCCCGAAGCAGCTGCTGGTGCTCGAGGCGCTCGGCGCCGAGGCGCCGACCTACGCCCACCTGCCGCTGCTCCACGGCCCGGACGGCAAGAAGCTGTCGAAGCGCCACGGTGCCGCGTCGGTCCAGGAGCTGCGCGACGCCGGCTACCTGCCCGAGGCGGTGCGCAACTACATCGCCCTGCTCGGCTGGTCGCTCGACGACTCCACGACGCTGATGACGACCGAGCAGATGGTCGAGGGCTTCGACCTCTCCCGCGTGTCCAAGTCGCCGGCGGTCTTCGACGAGCAGAAGCTGCGCTGGATGAACGGCCGCTACCTGCGCGAGCTCGAGCCGTCCGAGCTGGCGGCGCGCCTGGAGCAGCGGCTCGGTCGCGGCGGCCTCGAGCAGGCGGCGGCGCTCGCCCAGGACAAGATGCAGACGCTCGACGAGTTCTGGCCGCTGGCCGGCTTCCTCGTGGAGCGCCAGCCCTACGACGAGAAGGCGTGGGCGAAGGTGATGGGCGAAGGCGCCCACGACCGCCTGGCCGCCGCACGCGAGGCCCTGGCCCAGGTCGAGCCGTTCGACGAGGCCGGCGTCGAGGCGGTGCTGCGCACCGTCGTCGAGCAGCTTGAGGTCAAGCCGCGCGAGGTCTTCCAGCCGGTCAGGCTCGCGATCAGCGGCAGCACGATCTCACCGGGGATCTTCGAGTCGGTCGTAGCGCTGGGACGGGACGAGACGATGACGCGGATCGACGACGCGCTCGCGCGCCGCTAACCACCGCTCAAGCGTTTCGACGGGGTGCCGATAGGTGCCCTAGTGCAGACACTCGTCTCCAACACTCCCGCCTCCGCAGCCAAGGGCATCGGGCGTCCCAGCGAGGGCCACGGCCGCCGTCTGACCGCCGCCTTCGAGGCACTGGAGGCCTTCCCGGCCCTGGAAGAGTCGCGCACCCGCGTGCTCCGCGTCGTCGGCGAAGTGCCCGCCGAGACCGGCAAGATCGTCGAGGCGATCGAGTCCGACGTCGCGCTCGTCTCGACCGTCCTGCGGATCGCCAACGGAATCTCGACTCCGCGCCGCGGCAAGATCTCCGACATCCGCGAAGCGGTCGAGATCCTCGGCTACGAGCGCGTCGAGCAGCTCGCGCAGCGCACCCAGACCTTCGACTTCTTCGAGCGCAGCCCCGGCTGGGACGTGATGCCGGAGCGGTTCCGGCTGCACGCCGTCGCCACGCAGGCCGCGGCCGACAAGATCGCCCGCGAGATCGGCTTCGAGGGCCGTGACGCTCTCCTGACCGCCGCGCTCGTGCACGACATCGGCAAGCTCGTCCTCGTCCAGTCCTATCCCGCCTACCCGGAGCAGATCCACGGCGACGCCCGCACACCCGGCGAGCGCGTGCACCGCGAGCGGATCGAGCTCGGCGTCGATCACGCCGTCGTCGGTGGTGTCCTCGCACGCCGTTGGGGCCTGCCCGACAGCCTCGCGACCTCGATCGAGCGCCACCACTCCGAAGACGCCGACGGCACGGCGGCGATGGTCCGCCTCGCGGACATGCTCGCCCACTACGGCCAGGGCGAGGCGATCGACCGCAACGAGCTGCTCGGCGCCGGCATGGCGCTCGACCTCGCCCCGGACGCCCTGCGCAGCCTGATGTACGAGTTTCCCTACTGCTCCGACGGCAGCGGCGGCGGACGCCGTCACGTCGATCCCTGCCCGCTCAGCAAGCGCGAGCTCGACGTGCTGCGCAAGCTCGCCGAGGGCAAGGTCTACAAGCAGATCGCCGGCGAGCTCGATCTGTCCACGAGCACCGTGCGCACGCACCTCCACAACACCTACGCGAAGCTCGGCGCGGCCGACCGCGCCCAAGCGGTCCTGACCGCGACCGGTCGCGGCTGGATCTAAGCGGCGACGGCCGCGCGCTTGCGCCTGCGCGCGCGGGCGATCAGCCAGGCGGCCGTGAGGACTCCGGCGGAATCAATCAGGACGTCGCGGGGCGTTCCGGTGCGGCCGCTGACGAAGGTCTGGTGGAACTCGTCGGTCATCGCGTAGCCGATCGCGATCGCCATCGCGGGCAACAGCGCCCGCTGGCTGCCGATCCGCGTCTTCAGCGCCCACCACCACAGGACGGTCAGGGCGAAGTACTCGCCGAAGTGGGCCAACTTTCGGACGACGAGCATCAGCGTGCTGTGGTGCTCGTTGCCGGCCGGCATTGCCGAGAAGGCGAAGATCAGCGCCATCAGCGCGACCGGAGCGGCGAACGGGGCGGCTGTCCGCAGGGCGTTGCGCATCGTCCGCAAACTAGCGTCCGCGGCGCCCGGCGCGGCCGAGACGGGCACTACACTCGCTGCGGTGCTGACGATCACGACCAAGTCGCCGTATGCCGTCCGTGCGCTCACGGAGCTCGCGCGGCGCGGCGAGGGCGAGCCGGTTCCGATCGGCGAGATCGCCAAGGCGCGCGACATTCCGGTGCAGTTCCTCGAGGGGCTCTTCGCCACCCTGCGCCGCGCCGGAATCCTCCAGAGCCAGCGCGGGGTCAAGGGCGGCTACCTCTTCGCCCGCCCGCCAGCCGAGGTCACTGTCCTCGAGGTGACCGAGCTGCTCGACGGCGAGCTCGGCTCCGGCCCCGGATCGACCGACCAGGTCTGGACCGAGGCCACCGGCGCCCTCAAGACCGTGCTGCGATCCACTTCGATCGCCGACCTCGCCGAGCGCGAGTCCGACGTCGGCTCGCCGATGTACTACATCTGATGACCACCGCCAACGAGATTCCCTCCAACCCGGCTGATCTGATCGGGAACACGCCGCTGGTCTGGCTGCGACGGATCGCACCGGACTGCAAGGCCGAGCTGATCGCGAAGCTCGAGGTGGGGAATCCGGCCGGGAGCGTCAAGGACCGGATCGGCGTGGCGATGATCGACGCGGCCGAGGCGGCGGGGGAGATCGAGCCCGGCAAGACGACGATCGTCGAGGCGACTTCCGGCAATACGGGGATCGCGCTGGCCTTCGTGTGCGCGGCGCGTGGCTACGACCTCGTGCTGGCGATGCCCGAGGGGATGAGCCGCGAGCGCCAGAGCCTACTGCGCCTCTACGGCGCCGAGGTGCAGATCACCGAGGCGATGGGGGGGATGGACG
>CAZVRI010000025.1:0-40921 GCA_964629855.1 uncultured Thermoleophilaceae bacterium | reverse complement strand
CACCGGCGGCTACCTCCCGCTCGCCGCGACGCTCACCACCGAGCGCGTCTACGAGGGCTTTCTCGGCGCCCATACCGACTACCGCACCTTCTTCCACGGCCACACCTACACCGGCAATCCGCTCGCCTGCGCCGCCGCCCTCGCGACCCTCGACATCTTCGAGGACGACCGCACGATCGACGGCCTCCAGCCGAAGATCGACCTGCTGGCCCGGCTGCTCGAGCCGATCGCCGCCCGCCCCGACGTCGCCGAGATCCGGCGCCGTGGCTTCATGACCGGCATCGAGCTCGACCCCGACCGCTACCCGCCCGCGGCGAAGATCGGCCACCGCGTCACCCTCGAAGCCCGCAAGCGCGGCGCCATCGTCCGCCCGCTCGGCAACGTCGTCGTCCTGATGCCCCCACTCGCGATCTCCGACGCCGAGCTCACCCGCCTCGTGGAGATCACCGCCGCCTCGATCGAGGCGGCGGCCCTCGTCGCCGTCTAGCCCTCGTAGGGCTCGAAGTCCTTCTTGCGGGCGCCGCAGACTGGGCAATACCAGTCGGCGGGAATGTCCTCGAAGGCGGTGCCGGCGGGGATGCCGCCGTCGGGGTCGCCCTGCTCGGGGTCGTAGATGAATCCGCACGAGATGCAGATCCACTGCTGGACGGTGACTGTCTCGCTCATCGGCCGAAATCTAGCGCCGGAGGGTGGGCTACGCTGCCGCGATGGACATCGACCGCCCGGCTCCCGGTGAGGACCTGAACACCGGCGACGCGACCGTGCCGCGCGGGTCCGCCTCGCTGATCCTGCTGCGCGACACGGCCGAGGGCCCCGAGGTCCTGCTCGTCCAGCGCAACCCGGAGCAGAAGTTCATGGGCGGCGCCTGGGTGTTCCCCGGCGGCGCCACCGCCCCCGAGGACGACGACGAGCGGATCACGGCGATCCGCGAGCTCGAGGAGGAGGCCGGGATCGACCTCGCCGACAGCCACGAGCTCGTCCGCTTCTCGCGTTGGATCACCCCCGCCCAGGTGAAGATCCGCTTCGACACCCACTTCTTCGTCGCCGAGGCGCCCGAGGACTCCGACCCGACCGTCGACGGCAGCGAGTGCGTCGACTGGCGCTGGGTCCGGCCGCAGGCCGCGCTCGACTTGCACCGCGACGACGAGCTGATGCTCGTCTTCCCGACGATCAAGCACCTCGAGCAGCTCGCCCGCTTCCGCACCGTCTCCGACGTGCTGGAGACCGCGCGCGCCAGCCGCGTGCTGCCGGTCGAGCCGCGCGTGCTGGTCGACGGCGGCGTCGCCAAGGTGCTGCTGCCGGGCGAGGAGGGCTACGACGATGATGAGTAGCCCCTGCCGCAACCCAGGGCGGTAGCGCGGGTTCCAGGGTGACGATGCGACGCAGCCTGACAATCCTGGCCTTGGCGGCATGCCTGGCAGCCGCCGGCGCGACAGCCGCCCTGGCCGCCTCGCTGATCGGCACGCCCGGCGACGACACGCTGACCGCCACGTCCATCAGCGACGAGCTCTACGGCGAGGCGGGCAACGACACATTGACGGCGTTCGCCGGTGGCACCTACATCGAGGGCGGCCCCGGCGACGACCGCATCTTCGGCGCGGGCGGCGCCGACCTGATCATCGCCGGGACCGGCGACGACCGGATCGACGCCGGCGCCGGCGACGACAACGTCTACGCCGGACCAGGCGCCGACGAGGCGATCGGCGGGGCGGGCAACGACACGCTGCTCGGCCAGAACGGCGACGACCGGCTGTTCGGCGGCCCAGGCCGCGACACGCTGCGTCTCGGCACCGGGACGAACTTCGCCGACGGCGGCTCGGGCCGCGACAACATCGCCGCGAACGGCGGACAGTCGACGATCAGCGGCGGCCCCGGCAGTGACACGATCGTCGCGACGAACGGCGTCTTCATCGTCCGCGGCGGCCCCGGGAAGGACCGGATTCGCACCGGCGACGGCAACGACACCGTCTCGGGCGGCCCCGACGCCGACGGCATCGCCACCGGTGGCGGCGACGACACGATCGACGCCCGCGACAACGTGCGCGACCGCATCTACTGCGGCAGCGGCAACGACACCGTCTACGCCGACCAGGTCGACATCCTGCGCGGCTGCGAGAAGGTCATCTTCGACGTGCCGCCGTTCAAGCGCGGCCAGAGCCGCGGCGTCAAGCCCAGCGCGCCGTAACGACCTTCTTGCGCGTGTAGAACTCGAACGCGTCCGCCCCGTTGGACGGCAGGTCGCCGTCGAGCGACGCCTTCCAGCCGCTGAACGGGAACCAGGCGACCGGCGCCGCGACGCCGACGTTGACGCCGACCATCCCGGCCTCGACTCCATAGCGGTACTCGCGCGCCGCACCGCCGGAGCTGGTGAAGATCGAGGACGCGTTGCCGTAAGGGCTCTCGTTAATCCGCTCCAGCGCGGTCGCAAGATCCGGCACGCGCAGCAGCGTCAGCACCGGGCCGAAGATCTCCTCGGTCAGCACGCGGCTGCCGGGGGCGGCGCGATCGACGATCGTCGGCCCGAGCAGCGCGCCGCCGGGCCCGGCGTCACGGCGGCCGTCGAGGACGATCTCGGCGCCCTCCGCCTCGGCGCGGTCGATCTCACCGGACACCCGCTCGCGAGCTGCAGGCGTCACCAGTGGGCAAACGTCGGTGGCCGGGTCGGCGCCGTCGCCGACGTGCAGCCGTCCGGCCCCCTCGAGCAGCAGGTCGCGGGTGCGGTCCTGCTCCGCCTCGGTCCCGACGAGCATGGCGATCGAGCCGGCGAGGCAGCGCTGGCCCGCGGCCCCGAAGGCGGACCCGAGCACCCCGTTGAGCATCAGGTCCGGGTCAGCGTCGGGCATCAGCGTCATCGCGTTCTTGGCGCCGCCGAGCGCCTGGACGCGCTTGCCGCTCTCGGCGGCGCGCGTGTAGACGATCCGCGCCGTCGCGGCCGAGCCGACGAACGAGATCCCGTCGACCTGGGGGTGGTCGAGCAGCGCGCCGACCGCGTCGCGGCCGCCGTGCACGAGGTTGACGACGCCCGGCGGGAAGATCCCGGCGCCGTCGATCAGCTCGAAGATCCGCGCCGACGTCAGCGGGTCGGCCTCCGACGGCTTGAGCACGAACGTGTTCCCGCACGCGACCGCATACGGCATGAACCAGAGCGGGATCATCGCCGGGAAGTTGAACGGCGTGATCGCCGCGACCACGCCGACCGGCTGGCGGACCATCTCGACGTCGAGGCCGCTCGCGACCCCCTCGAGCGTGTCGCCCTTGAGCATGTGCGGCGCCGCGCACGCCGCCTCGGTCGACTCGATCCCGCGGCCAACCTCACCGGCCGCGTCGGCGAGCGTCTTGCCCATGTCGGTCGTCACGATCCGCGCCAGCTCGTCGCGGTGCGCATCGAGCAGGTCGCGCAGCGCGAAGACCGCCCGTGCCCGCTTCAGCGGCGAGGTCGCCCGCCAGGCCGGAAAGGCCGCGCGCGCCGCGCGGGCGGCCGCGTCGACGTCAGCGGCGCCGGACAGCGGCACCTGAGCCAACAGCTCACCCGTGGCCGGATTGCGGCTCTCCTGGGTGTGCTCGGCAACCGCCGCTCGCCACTCGCCTCCAACGTAGTTGGAGAGGGTCTTGACTGCTGTTGTCTCGACTGTCATCGACGGACGGCGAAGGCGACACGGGCCGCCTTACCGACGTTAGCGGCGCCGTCCTTCGGTGTCAGGACGAGCCGGTAGCCGCCGGCCTTCAGCGCCTTGCCGCGCAGCCGGCCGTTGAAGCGGACCTTGTTCGCGCCCTGCACACCCGCCTGCGTCAGCCCGCCCTTGAGCGCCTTCCAGCGCACGCAGCGGCCGCGCTTGCGCTTGGCGCAGCGCTCGACCGTCAGCCGCACGCTCGCCGGCTCGCTGAGCGTGAACGCCACGTTCGTGCCCCGCTTCGGCTTCTTCTTCGTCGCCGCCTTGAACCGCTTCGGCTTCGCCTTCAGCTTCGACAGCACCGGCTTCTGCCGGTCGCGCACCGTCAGCTTCGCCACGCCCGTCCGCGTCTGGCCGTTGTCCAGCCGTGCGGTCACGGTGACGTCGAAGACTCCCGGTCCGGCGTTCTTCGGAATCGCCACCGGCACCGTCACGCGCGTGTCCGACCCGTTCGACAGCGCCGCGCTGCCCACGCTCGGCGTCACCGCGCCCGCACCCGGCAGCGCCGTCGATGCACTCAGCGCCGCCGTCAACCCCGCCGGCAACGCCCCCGCCCCACGCACGTTGAACGGCAGCGTCACCGTCTGCCCCGGACTCGCCGTCGCCTTCCCAGCGAGCACGCCGAAGTCGCGCGTCTGGAAGTTGAAGTTCGTCGTGACCTGCGCCGCCGTCGGCGAGTCGATGCAGATGATCTGCGGCACCACGAACGGGATGAACGACGCCGGCGGCTGGGGCGAATAGAGGTCGGCGCCGCAGTCCACCGCCCTGCCGGCGGGCATCTCGTTCGACACGATGCGGACCCCGGCCACCGCCCTCAGCGCGAACGGGCCGACGAACGGCCCGCCGTCGCTCGGACGTGGCAGCCCGAGGTCCACCGCCACCGGAACGCTCTGTGACGGCGTGTCGTCCGCGCCGTCGCTGAACGAATACGTGTCGGAGAGATAGCCGACCCACCGCGACCCAGCCGATGCCGGCGCCAAGGCCTGTAGCTGAGCCTCGTAGCTGGGACTGCGCCGGAAGACGATCGTCCCGGCCGCCGGGGGCGCCGGCTTCGGCGTTCCGGAAGCGGTGTCCGGCACCGACGCACCGACCGGCACGCGCATCCCGAACAGCAGCTGGGAGTCCACCGGGTCACCGGCCGCTCCAGCGGCCGACGCGCTGTTGCCGAGGTCGACGCAGCCGGGATGGTCCTCGTTCGGCCCGCCCGGCTCTGGCCCGTCGTTGGCGCCCGACGCGCAGATCGTCACCGTCACGCGCAGCTTCCCGACGATGTCCTGCTGTTCGCTCGTGATCGACTGGATCGACACGCAGCCACTCAGCAACACCGCGCTCACGATCAGCGCCAATAGGGCTACAACGCGCTTCAGCATCAGCGGCAGGGTACCGCGCCCGATACGCTCCCGCGCGTGACCAGCGGAGCGACCTTGGAGACTGAGCCGGCTCGCCCCGCTCCCGGCCCGGATGACATCCAGCCGACCGAGAACGAGACGCTCGACCGTTTCCTGACCGGCACGATCACCGTGTTGCCGTTCATCGGGCTGATCCTCGTCGGCTGGCAGCTCTGGGACGACGCGCTGAACTGGAGCGACATCATCGTCTTCGCGATCGTCTACCCGATCTGCGGGCTCGGGATCACGGTCGGCTTCCACCGCCTGCTGACCCACCGCGCCTTCAAGACGAAGCCCTGGCTGCGCTTCACGTTCGCCGCGATGGGCTCGATGGCGATCGAGGGGCCCGTGATCTCCTGGGTCGCCGACCACCGCAAGCACCACGCCTTCGCCGACCAGCCCGGCGACCCGCACAGCCCGCACGTCGACCACGGCCACGGCCTCAAGGGCGCGCTGCGCGGCCTCTTCCACGCCCATCTCGGCTGGCTGTTCATCCACACCGACCGCGCGAACAAGGAGCGCTACGCGCCGGACCTGATGAAGGACCCGGTCGTCGCCTACGTCGACCGCACGTTCTTCATCTGGGTGCTGGTCGGCCTGGCGCTCCCGTTCCTGCTCGGCTGGGCGATCGGCGGCACGCTGCTCGCCGGCCTGACCGGCCTGCTCTGGGGCGGACTGGTGCGGATGCTCGTCCTGCACCACGTCACCTACAGCATCAACTCGCTCTGCCACTTCTTCGGCCGGCGCGACTACCCGACCGACGACGAGTCGCGCAACCTCGCCTGGCTCGCCCCGCTCTCGTTCGGCGAGTCGTGGCACAACAACCACCACGCCTTCCCGACCTCCGCCCACCACGGCCTGCGCTGGTGGGAGATCGACATCTCGGCGATGGTCATCCGCGGCCTCGAGAAGGTCGGCCTGGCCTGGGACGTCCAGCGCCCTTCGGCCGAACGGATGGCCGCGAAATCAAAGCCCTGAGCAGGGCTTTCACAACCGCACCGCAGGGTTCCCTAACAGGCATTAATCTTCCGCCGCCCCGATGAAGCTTTCAGTTCCAAAGGAGTCCGCCCCCGGCGAGACACGTGTCGCCATCGTCCCCGAGGTGGTCAAGAAGCTGACCGCCGGCGGGATCGAGGTCGTCATCGAGCCGGGTGCCGGCGCGGCCGCACACATCCTCGACTCGGCACTTGCCGACGCGGGCGCCAAGCTCGAGGCCGGCGCCGGCTTCTCCGGTGACGTCGTCGCCAAGGTCCAGCCGCCGAGCGCCGAGGAGATCGGCCGCCTGCAGCGCGGATCGGCACTGATCGCCTACCTGCAGCCGCTGACCAACGGGGACGTCGCCAAGGGCCTCGCCGACGCCGGCGTGACCTCCTTCGCGATGGAGGCCATCCCGCGCATCACGCGCGCCCAGTCGATGGACGCACTCTCTTCACAGGCCACCGTCGCCGGCTACCGCGCCGCGCTGATCGGGACCCAGGAGCTCGGCCGCTTCCTGCCGATGCTCACGACCGCCGCCGGCACGATCCGCCCGGCGAAGGTGCTCGTGCTCGGCGCCGGCGTCGCCGGCCTGCAGGCGATCGCCACGGCCCGCCGCCTCGGCGCCGTCGTCTCCGCCTTCGACGTCCGCTCCGCCGTCAAGGAGCAGATCGAGTCGCTCGGGGCCCGCTTCGTCGAGCTCGACATCGGCCTCGAGGACGCCGAGGACGCCGGCGGCTACGCCCGCGCCCTCACCGACGAGGAGCAGCAGCGCCAGCGCGAGGCCCTCGCCGACGTCATCGCCCAGATGGACATCGTGATCTCGACCGCCGCGGTTCCGGGTCGCAAGGCCCCGCTGCTGATCATCGAGGACGCCGTCAAGCGGATGCCCGCCGGCGCGGTGATCGTCGACCTCGCGGCCGAGACCGGCGGCAACTGCGAGCTCACCGAGCCCGCCACGACCGTCGTCCGCCACGACGTGAAGATCGTCGGCACCGAGAACCTTCCGGCGACGATGCCCGACCACGCTTCCCAGCTCTACTCGAAGAACATCCAGGCGCTGCTCGGCCTGATGGTCGACGAGGAGGGCAACTTCAAGCTCGACTTCGAGGACGAGGTGATCGCCGGCGCCTGCATCACGCGCGACGGCGAGATCGTGCACGAGGGCGCCAAGGCCGCGGCCGGAACGCCCGCCGCGTAAGGAGACGAAGTGGATCTCATAACCGAGATAACCATCCTGGTGCTGGCCGCGTTCGTCGGCTTCGAGGTCATCTCGAAGGTGCCGAACACGCTGCACACGCCGCTGATGTCGGCGACCAACGCGATCCACGGCATCGTGGTGCTCGGCGGCATCCTCGTGATCGGCTCCGCTGACGGCTTCTTCAGCAAGTTCATCCTCGTGATCGCGATCGCCTTCGGAACGATCAACGTCGTCGGCGGCTTCCTGGTCACCGACCGGATGCTCGAGATGTTCAAGAAGCGCCCTGAGCCCAAGAAGGCCGAGGCGTCGAAGTGATCCTTCCCGTAGCCAGCTTCCTGACGGACGAGGACTTCATCAACGTCCTCTACATCGTCGCCTTCACGCTGTTCATCGTCGGCATGCGCCAGCTGACGAAGCCGTCGACGGCGCGGCGCGGCAACATGATCGCCGCGGTCGGCATGGCCTTCGCGGTGCTCGGCGCGCTGCTCGACCCCGACACCGGCGACTACGGCCTGATCGCCCTCGGCGTGGCGATCGGTGTGATCGTCGGCGTCCCAGCGGCACGCCAGGTCAAGATGACCGCGATGCCGCAGATGGTCGCGCTGTTCAACGGCGTCGGCGGCGGCGCGGTGGCCCTGATCTCCTGGGCCGAGTACCGCCACTACCTCGACATCGGCGGCAACCCGCCGCTCGAGACGCTGATCCCGATCCTCTTCGCCGCGATCATCGGCTCCGTCTCCTTCTGGGGCTCGAACGTCGCCTTCGGCAAGCTGCAGGAGATCATCCCCGGCAAGCCGATCACCGTCCCGGGCCAGCAGATCGTCAACGGCCTGCTGCTGCTCGCCGCGGTGGCCGCCGCGATCGCGATCGCCACCGGCTCCGAGTCCGAGGGCCTGTTCATCCTGATCCTCGTCGCTGCCGCGATCCTCGGCAACATGGTCGTGCTGCCGATCGGCGGCGCCGACATGCCGGTCGTGATCTCGCTGCTCAACGCGCTGACCGGCCTCTCCGCGGCCGCAGCGGGCATCGCGCTCGACAACACCGCGCTGATCGTCGGCGGCATCATCGTCGGCGCCTCGGGCACGATCCTCACCAAGCTGATGGCCGAGGCGATGAACCGCTCGATCCCGAGCATCATCGCCGGCGGGTTCGGCGGTGCCACCGCAATCTCCAGCAGCGGTGACGACGGCGAGGCCAAGTCCTACACGTCGACCGACGCCGCCGACGTGGCGATCCAGCTCGCCTACGCGAGCAAGGTCGTCGTCGCACCGGGCTACGGCATGGCCGTCGCCCAGGCCCAGCACACCGTCCGCGAGCTCGCCGACGAGCTCGAGAAGCGCGGTGTCGAGGTCCTCTACGCGATCCACCCCGTCGCCGGCCGCATGCCCGGCCACATGAACGTCCTGCTTGCCGAGGCCGACGTCCCGTACGAGCAGCTCAAGGAGATGGACGAGATCAACCCGGAGTTCGGACAGGTCGACGTGACGCTCGTCATCGGCGCGAACGACGTGACCAACCCCGCCGCGCGCACGGACGAGGGCAGCCCGATCTACGGCATGCCGATCCTCGACGTCGACAAGTCGGGCACCGTGATCGTCCTCAAGCGCTCGATGAACACCGGCTTCGCCGGCATCGACAACCCGCTCTTCTACAACGACAACACGTCGTTGCTCTTCGGCGACGCGAAGGCCTCTGTGGCCGACGTGCTCACCGAGATCAAAGAGGTCTAGACCTCGAAGGCCTTCGCGCCCGCTCCATCGGGGCGGGATGCGGTCTCGACGCCACGCTCGGCCACGTCCCGCGCGAACGCGGCCTCGAACTCCGGATAGTTCTTCGCGCCCCGCTCTGTGAGCTCCGTCAGCAGGCCGCGCAGCCGACGTGCGATCCGGATCTGGCTCTTCGGGACGCCGATCCAGTTCGAACGCCGCTGGAAGCCCTCTACGACGACGTCGCCCACGTCGGAGACCGGGTAGACCTTGCGTGCCGGCGCCGGCAGCTTCGTGCGCATCGACCCGAGCGCCGGGTGGCGGTCGGCGCCACGGACCATCTCGGTGTCGATCCAGGAGAAGTAGCCGACGCCGACCCGCGCGCCGTGGTGGGCCAGCTCGCCGCGCAAACTGTTGCCGAGCGCCTCCACCCCGGCCTTGCTCGCCGAGTAGGCGGCCATGCCCGGCGCGTGGACGATCGCCGCTATCGAAGCGATGATCAACACGTATCCCTGACGTTCGACGATCTGCGGCAGGCAGGCGTAGACGGTGCGGTAGACACCGATCAGGTTGATTCGATCACGCGCTCGAACGCGTCCGGGTCCATCAGGCGGACCGGTCCACCCATCCCGACACCGGCGTTGGCGATCACCGCGTCGATGCCGCCGAGCCGCTCGACGGTGCCGTCGACCGCCGCCCGGAGCTGCTCGCGGTCGGTGACGTCGGCCTCGAACCAGATCGCGTCGGGACCGCAGCTGGCGGCGACCTGCTCGAGCTCGTCTGGCTCGAGGCCGACCAGCGCGACCTTCATCCCGCGTGCCGCGAGCCGCCTGGCGCTCTCGGCGCCGATGCCGCGCGCCGCGCCGGTGATCAGGACCGTCTTGCCTGGAAGCTGCCAGTTGGAGGGCGCCATCCAGCGAGCCTACCCAGCGGGAGAGTGGGCCATTCGACGCGACCTCACTAGGGTTTCCGCCATGGCATCGCTAGAGCATCTGCAAGAGGACGTGTCGCCCGAAGAGGTCCGCCGCCTGCTCGACGAGGGCGCCGTCGACCTGATCGACGTCCGTGAGCCCTACGAGCACGAGGCCGGCCGGATCGAGGGCGCGATCCACGTCGAGATCCCGAACCTGACCGCTGCGGCCGCCCAGCTCGACCAGGAGCGCCCGATCGTCTTCTACTGCCGCTCCGGCGCCCGCTCCGCGATGACCACGCAGGCGTTCCGCGCCAGTGGCTTCCAGGCCTTCAACCTGACCGGCGGCCTGCTCGCCTGGGTCGCCCAGGGCCTGCCGATCGTGCCCGAGGACGGCACGGTCGCGGATCACTAGCCACGGGTCGCGCGGTGCCGTTCACGCTCAAGAACATCAAGCAGGACCTCGATGACGTCGGATCCAACTTCGACGGCTCACCCGACCTCGAGTTCCGCCTGGCGACCAAGGCACTCGAGCTCGAGCAGTCCGGCCTGGGCTACCAGCGCATCCCGCCCGGCTACCGCTTTCCGTACGGCCACACGCACGAGAAGCAGGAGGAGCTGTACGTCGTCCTGCGCGGCAGCGGGCGGATGAAGCTCGACGACGAGATCGTCGAGCTCGGCGAGTGGGACGTGGTGCGCGTCTCCCCCGGCACCTGGCGAGGCTACGAGGCCGGCCCGGAGGGCCTGGAGATCCTCGTCATCGGCGCACCCAACCTCGGCGAGGATCCGCGCGGCGACGTCACCGGCGAGCGCGACTGGTGGGCTGACTAACCCACGCTGAGCAGCTGGCCCGCGTAGGGGCCACGGCCGGTCATGCACGCCGCACCGCAGCGCGCGGCAAGCTCGACCGCCTCGGCCGGCGCCATCCCGGCGCCAAGCGCATAGGTCAGCCCGGCGGCGAACGAGTCGCCACAGCCGTACGCATCCTCGACCGGACCGGGCAGCGGCGTCGCCGCCCACTCGCCACGCGCCCCCGCCGCCGTCTCCCAAGTCCCACCCGCCGCACCCGCCGTCCGGACGACCAGCGCCGGCTCGACCGGCAGATCGCCCGCCGCGTATGCCTCGCCAACGTCGTTGGCGCTGGCCACGAGCGCGTCCAGCGCAACGCCCGCCTCAGCCAGCGCCGGCAGCGCCCGCGCCGTCCCCACCAGCACCTTCGCCGCCCGCGCACGCAGAACGGCGGCCACGTCACCAGCCGTGATGTAGACCGCATCGCACCCAGCCAGCTCATCCCACGGCAGATCGTCCCCACCGTGAGGACCCAGCCGATCGCCGATCACCGTGATCGTCCGCTCACCCCGCGCATCGACATGGACGAACCCACGCCGCTGCGCCACAGACCGCCACGCCGCCTCGACCCGCAACCCGCCCACAAGCTCGCCAAGCGTCGCCGCCGCATGGCGCCCCAAGTCGTCGTCGCCAAGAGCAGTCACGAACAGCCCACCACCCGCCAACTTCGCAAGCTGCACAGCAGCCACCGCCCCACCCCCGCCCGGCTCCTCCCAAACCTCCGACGCATGCACGATCGCCCCAGCCGCCGGCACCTCCGGCACCCGCGCAAACTCAATCCACTCCACATGCCCCACCACACCCACTCGCATAATCAGCAGTCTCACACCAACGCCCGAGTCGAGGGGAATCGTCCCCCCAGCAGCGGTTCCTAAGCGGATGGGGGGACGATTCCCCTCGACCCCACCCGATACGGTCGAACCCGCATGTCGACCGACGACCCGCTCCGAATCAACGCAAGCCTCACGATCCCCCTCACGGAGATCGAGCTCCGCGCCAGCCGCTCATCCGGCCCCGGCGGCCAGCACGCGAACGTCACCGCGTCACGGATCGAGGCCGTCTTCGACGTCACCGCCTCAGAGTCCCTCAGCGACTCCCAGCGCGAGCGGATCCTCAAGCGCCTCGGCCCGCGCGTCACCGCTATCGCCCAAGACACACGCAGCCAGCTGCGCAACCGCGAGCTCGCCCTCGAGCGGCTGCGCGAGCGGATCGCCGCCGCCCTCGTGACCCAGCGCGCGCGACGCGACACCAAGCCGTCACGCGGCGCCCGCGAGCGCCGGCTGACGAAGAAAAAGCAGCGCGGCGGCGTAAAGCGCAACCGCCAGCGCCCCAGTCGCGACGACTAGGGACTGGGAGCTACAGCCCCACCGCCGCCCGACTCGGGCGCGGGGGTCGGCGTCGGCGTGGCGCCACCGCCGGAGGTGCCGCCACCGGTGTCGGGCGTCACGGTGCCACCGGTGTTCGGTGCGACGGTGCCGCCGCCGGTCGTGCCACCTGTCGAGGGCGCCGGGGTCGGCGTCGTCGTGGTGTCGGTCTCGTCGGTGGTCGTGCCCGTCGTCGTGTCGAGGTTGTCGGGCGTCGTCGGGATGCTCAGGTCGAGCTGCGAGCCCGATGAGCTCGAGTCGTCGCTTCCACCGCCGGCGACGAGCGCGATCACGATGATCAGGACGATTGCCGCGGCTGCGGCCGCGACCAGGCGGCGCCGCATGTAGACGGAGTGGTCGTCGGGGCCACGGCGGCGGCCACCGCCGCTACCACCGGACCGCATCTGGCGTGTCGGCTCGTCGTGCACGTGCGCGAAGGTAGCAGGCCGACCGGCGCTAGAGGCCCGGCACGCTGCGAACGGCGAAGCCGGACGTCGAGCGCGGCTCGTGCTGCCAGCGCGTGCCGGCCCGGCCCTGACCGCTGGTGTCGAACCGCAGACCGGCCACGATCATGAAGATGTGGCCCGCGTTGGCGTAGATCGTGATCCACTCGCCGGGCCCCGATGCGCCCCAGTCCATGAAGCCGCCCGAGGTCATCGGCGCCTTCAGCAACCCGGCGCCGGCGAGCGCGAACGAGACCGACCCCGAGCAGTCGTAGCCGTTGTCGCGCCAGGCGCCGTGGCCGCCGCCCCACTTGTAGGGGAACTTGGCGATCGCGTTGCCGGCTTGGATCACGCGCTTGACCGGCTCCGGCGCGTCGTCGGGTGCGACCGCGGTGCCGTCGGGCAGCACGCGCGCCGTCGGACCGGTCTGGAGGAAGGCAGTGGTCCCGAGGAAGCGCTTGAACTTCGACAGCTCGGCGCGTGCCTGGCGCAGCTCGGCCCGCACCTCGTCGTCGCTGGGAGCGCCGGGGCTGATGCCGTCGGCCGGCGAGGCACCGCCACTCGACGTTGCACGTTCGGCGCCCGCGCCACGCAGCTCGACGGCCTTGCCGCCGCCGCCCTTCGCTCCCTCCGCGGCCGCTCGGCGCACGGCCTCCTTGTCGACGGAGTCGGGCGTCAGCACTACCTCGGTCGGGCCCGCTCCTTCGCCCGCGGTGGCCTCGCCGGATCCGCCGCCGCCACCGCAACCCGCTACCGCCAGCGCGCAGAGCGCAGCGGCCGTCAGAGCGCCTGTCGTAGCCGGGGCTCGCACCCCTCACAAGCTAGCGTCGTTGCCCGGACCGCGCGCTGTCTGCGAGGATCGTCCCTATGAGCGACCGTCGCGAGATCGATCTGCCCGAGGACCCGACCGGGATCGAGCAGCCGCACGACGTGCTGGCTGCCGAGGAGTTCGCGATGCCGACCCGCTCGGCGGGCGACATCCCGCCCGATCCGACCGGCATCCAGGAGCCGCACGACGTGCTGGCTGCCGAGGAGTTCCCGGTGCCGGGCGCCGGTGTCGACCACGACGCCGACGGCTTCATCGACCCGCGCAGCCTGATCCCGGGCGTGCTGGCGGTCGTCGTCGTGCTGCTCCTGCTGCGCCGCCGCCGCAACCGGCGCGCCAACGCCGACCTCTAGGCACTACGGATAGATCGGGCCGTCTTCGCCGTCGACGAAGATCGCGGTGACGGGGCAGTTCATCCCCGCGTCGACGACCATGTCGACCGGATCGCCGTCCGGGTCGATCACGCGCGCCTTGTCCTCGGAGTCGAGCTCGAAGACCTTCGGCGCGCTGTCGACGCAGTCGCCGGAGCCGATGCACAGCCCGCGATCGACGGTGATCCTGATCTTGTTCTTGGGCGACAGCTCGTCTGACATCCGGCGCGCAGCCTAGCGCCAGAAGCTGGCACTCGCCTCAGCGGCGCCGGCCGCGGCGGCGAGGGCGATTACGAGACAGGCGAGCGCGACGAGGCGGGCGGGCACCCACCTCTTATCGGCAGCTACCGCCCGCGACCGTAGACCAGCTTCAAGAACCGCCTGATCAGCGCCGCTGACCGCTTGGAGTACGGGAACATGAAGATCTCCCGCTTCATCCCGAAGCGGGTCACGACCGACGACTGCTGGCGCGCGTACTTGCGGATGCCCTCGGCGCCGTGGCGGGTGCCGAGGCCGGAGTCCTTCCAGCCGCCCATCGGCAGCTCGAGCGCGGCGTAGCTGACGAGGTGCTCATTGACGTTGGCGACGCCGGCGTCGATGCGGCTGGCGATCTGCTCGCCGCGCGCGACGTCACGCGTCCAGACCGACGCCTGGAGGCCGTACTCGGAGTCGTTGGCCAGGCGCAGCGCCTCCTCGGCGTCGCGCACCTTCATGATCGGGATCGTCGGCCCGAACGTCTCCTTGGTCATGCAGTCCATCGAGTGGTCGACGTCGAGCAGCACCGTCGGCTCGAAGAAACGGCCCGGGCCGTCGGCGAGCTTGCCGCCGGTCGCCACCCTGGCGCCCTTTGCGCGCGCGTCCTCGACGTGCGAGGTGACGATCTCCGCCTGCTTGGCGAACGTCACCGCGCCGACGTCGACGGCGCCCGCGTTGGCGGGGTCGCCCTGGCGGAGCTTGGAGACCTTGTCGGTCACCTTCTGGACGAACTCGTCGTAGACCGGCTCCTCGACGTAGACCCGCTCGACCGAGATGCAGGTCTGGCCGCCGTTCTGCATCGAGTAGAAGGTCGCGGCGTTCGCGGCGCGCTCGACGTCGGCGTCGGCGAGCACGATCATCGGGTCCTTGCCGCCGAGCTCGAGCCCGACCGGCGTCAGCGTCTCGGCGGCGCGCGCGGCGACCTTCTTGCCGGTTGCCGTCGAGCCGGTGAACATCACGAAGTCGACGTGGTCGATCAGCTCCGCGCCGACGTCGCCGAGGCCCGTGAGGACCTGGAAGACGCCGTCGGGGGCGCCGCAATCGGCGAAGCACTCGGCCATCAGCAACGAGGTCAGCGGAGTGACCTCGGACGGCTTGAGAATCACCGCGTTGCCGGCGGCTAGCGCCGGGATGCAGTCGCCGAAGGAGTTGGTCAGCGGGTAGTTCCACGGCCCGATCACGCCGACGACGCCGCGCGGGCGGTAGCGCACGACGGCCTTCTTGCCGAGCAGCATCGGCGAGCTGGTGCGGACCTTGCGCTCGCTGAGGAACTTCTCGGCGTTCTTGGCCCAGAAGCCGAACGCGCCAGCGGCATAGCCGATCTCGGCGAGCTGGGCGTCGTCGCGCGTCTTGCCGGTCTCGGAGACGATCGTGTCGACGATGCGGTCCGCGTTGTCGAGCACCCACTTCTGGGCGCGCTTGAGGATCTGCGCACGGCCGTCGTAGCCGAGCCCCCACCACGCCGCCTGCACCGCGCGGGCGCGCGCGACCATCGGCGCGACGTCCTCGACGCCCAGGCGCGGCACACGGCCGACGATCTGGCCGGTGGCCGGGTTCTCGACCTCGATCGTCTCGGTCGCTGTGTCGGGCACGGTGGCGGTCATGCGGCAATCTCCTCCTTGGGGGTGCGCCCGGTGGGCGTCCCGGATTGTGGGGCCGGCGCCCTCCGCTTGCGCTCCTCGCGCAGCTGACGCAGGTAGGGCCAGTAGTCGACCTGGATCGTGTGCCGCTTGGAAGCGACGTAGCGCTTGCGCATCGCGGCCTGGTCGGCGGCGATGTCAGCGACCATCTCCGGCCGCGGCGGCAGTGCCACCTTGCCCTCGAAGACGTCGGCGACCCACTCCGACTGCAGCTCGGCAATCGGCATCATCGCCCCCAGCGGCTGGACCAGCGCGATGAACCAGAGCCCGGGCAGATCGGGGTGGACGACCCGGCGGTAGAGCTCGATCCGGTTGTCGCCCGACGGGTCGAGCAGCTCATGGTCGAAGAACGGGAAGCTGATCTTGTAGCCGGTGCAGTAGACGATCCGGTCGATCTTCTCGACCGACCCGTCGACGAAGCGGACCGAATCGCCCTCGAGCCGCTGGATGTTCGGCTTGACCTTGACCCGGCCGTGGCCGATCCTTGGCAGCAGGTCGGACGAGACAGTCGGGTGGGCCTCGAGGATCTTGTGGTCGGGCTTCGGCAGACCGAAGCTGGTCTGATTGCCGGTCGCCCGACGCGCGCCGATCGCGACGAGCAGGCGCACGATCGGGAACGGCAGCCGCCACGCCCAGCTGGGCAGCACGTCGTCGGTGGGGATGGAGCCGAGGTACTTCGGGACCACCCATGCGCCGCGCCGCACCGCGAGGTAGGTCATCTTCGACACGCGCGACGTCTCGACGGCGATGTCGCAGGCGGAGTTGCCGAACCCGAGCACGAGCACGTTCTTGTCCTCGTAGCCCTTGGAGTTGCGGTAGTGGTGGGCATGGGTCACCTCGACCGAGTCGTCGAGCTCGCCGGGAAAGTCGGGCTCCGGCCAGCGCGGGTCCCAGTGGTGGCCGTTGGCGACCATCACGTCGTCGTAGCGCTCGGTGCGCTCGTCACCGCCGTCGACCGCGCGCACGGTGACGTTCCAGCCGCCCTCGGGCGCCTGCTCGACGCGCGTCACCTCGGTGCGGAAGGCGATCTTGTCGCGAAAGCCGAAGTGGTCGACGTAGTCGTCGAAGTAGGCGGCAAGCTGGGAGTGATGCGGGTAGATCGGATAGGACTTCGGCATCGGATAGGTCGCGTACTCCATGATCCTGCGCGAAGTGTTGATGAAGAGCGATTCGTAGGCCGACGACATGCCGTTGTCGTTGCCATAGCGCCAGTTGCCACCGACGCCAGAGCCTTTCTCGTAACAGTCGAAGTCGATGCCGCGGGCGTTGAGCACCTGGCAGCTAGCGATACCGGAACTGCCAGCGCCGATCACGCATACACGTCGACTCGAAGTGGTCATCGAACGGAGCCTACCGAACGTTGGCTGGCTGGCCAACTGACTCGACGCCGACCCGGCGCCGCATCCTGACGGTCGTCCCGTCCGTCCCCGGCTCGATGTCGACAGCGTCCATCAGCGAGCGCATCAGCATCAGCCCGCGGCCGCCCTCGGACCGCCGGCCCTCGCGCCAGCCGCCGGAGTCGGCGATGACGATCTCGATCTCCTCGCCGTCGAAGTCGCCGACCACCTCGAACGGCGGCCCCCCAGTGATCGAGCCGCCATGCTCGATCGCGTTCGCGGCCGCCTCGCCGACCGCGGTCAGGATCTCGGCGATCTCGGTCTCGTCGCAGTCCGCGATGCGCAGCCAGCGGCGCAACAGCGCCCGCAGCGCAGCCAGCTCTCCCGGCTCGGAACCGAGCTCGAGGCGGAAGCTGTCAGACAGCCGTGGGCTGCAGAGGGCGAGCAGCGCGACGTCGTCGGACACGCCGGCCACCGGCACCAGGTGCTCGAGCACGTGGTCGCAGAGCTCCTCGGGGCCGATCCGCTGGCCGCGGACCGCAGCCGACAGGCGGTCGAGGCCCTCGTCGAGCAGCTCCCCCGGCCGCTCCACGAGTCCGTCGGTGTAGAGCAGGACGGTGCCACCGAGCGGCATCTCGGTCTCCGCCGCCTCGTACGCCGGATACGACATCACCCCGAGCGGGACCGAGCTCGGCCCCTCGAGGAAGCGCGCGATGCCGTCGCTGGTCACGGCCAGCGGCGGCAGGTGACCGGCGTTGACCCAGGTGACACGGCCCTCGAGCGGGTCGAGCACGACGTAGACCATCGTCGTCATGTGGCTGTCCTCGACTTCGGACCAGACGAGCTGGTTGAGCCGGTCGACGACATCGGCCGGTGCGTGGCCCTCGAGCGCGTAGGCGCGCATCGCGCTGCGCAGCCGGCCGACCATCGACGCGGCGGCAAGGCCCTTACCGGCGACGTCGCCCATCACCAGGCCGACCTGCCCGCCGGGCATCGCGATCACGTCGTACCAGTCGCCGCCAACCTCGGACTCGCTCGCCGCCGGCTGGTAGCGGGCGGCCACGTCGAGTCCCGGCAGCCGCGGCAGCCGCTCCGGCAGCAGGCTGCGCTGCAGGGTCTCGGCGATCCGGTGCTCGCGCTCGTAGACGCGCAGGTGGTCGATCGCCAGCGCGACGCGGTCGGCGGCGAGGCCGAGCAGCATCAGGTCGTCCTCGGAGAAGCGGCGCGGCGACGGGACCCCGACCTGCAGGACGCCGGTGACCTCGCCCCCGGCCATCAGCGGCACGCCGAGGATCGAGTGGACGCCGTGCAGCGCCGGGTCGGCGACCTCGGACGGATCTGGGTCTTGGACGAGCAGCGGCTGGCGGTCGCGGGCGACGCGGCCGGCGATTCCCTGACCGAGCTCGATCCGCAGCGGCTGGTCGTCGCTGCCGGTCGGCCCGAACATCGACGCCCGCAGCGTCAGCGAGCCGTCCTCCTCGGCGAGCAGGATCGCCGCCCCCTCGGCGTTGACGACCTCGCAGACGCGCGGCAGCAGCGCCTCCAGCATCTCGTCGAGCCGCTGGTGGGCGAGCGCGACGTCGAGCAGCATCTGCAGACCGTGGACGATCCCGGCCATCTGCTCGGCCTCCTCGCGCGCCGCCTGCTCGCGGTAGAGCTCCTCGCGCTCGCGCTCGCGCTGCTCGCGGTCGCTGACGTCGCGGATGAAGCAGGCGAGCATCGGCCGGTCCCCCGCGCGCACGCGTGAGTAGGTGACCTCGGCTAGGAAGCGGTCGCCGCCCTTGCGCAGCAGCTCGACCTCGCGCTTGGAGGGTCGCGTCTCGCCGTCGGCGCGGGTGAACTCCTCCTCCCGCCGCTGCAGGTGGTCCTCGTAGTTTTCGGGCACGACGATCAGCTCGCGGATCGGCTGCCCGACAGCCTCCTCCGAGCTCCAGCCGAAGACCCGGGCCGCGGCCGGGTTCCAGGAGACGACGGTGCCGTCCTCGGAGACGCCGAGGAACGGCTCCGGCGCGCTGTCGACGATCGCGCGCGTGCGCGCCTCGCTCTCGCGCAATCCCTGCTCCTGGCGCGCGCTCTGGGCGGCCTCGTTACGCACCCGGTCGAGCAGCGTCGAGATCATCAGGCCGGCGATCCCGGGCGTGCCGATCGCCAGCACCCAGCGGACGATCGGGCTCGGCGGGTCCTGGAGGACCAGCACGACGAAGTAGGCCAGGCCGATGATGCCGAGGTGGATCAGCGCCACCTTCGGCTTGTAGAAGTAGAAGGCGTAGAGCCCGGTCCAGGTGAAGATGATCAGGTAGAGGCCGCTCGGGCCGACGAAGTAGTTGCCGGCCGCGAGGATCACGCTGCCGGTCGCGAGCGCGACGTGCATCCCCCAACTCGGGATCGATTCCGCCTTCCACAGGACGAACAGGCCGATCGCGACTGCGAGCGCCGCGAGCGCGTAGAGCGGGCCGTCCTCGACGCCCGGGTCGTGCGGGAAGGCGAGGGTCAGACAGCCGACGAATGCGCCCCCCGTGAAGAGATAGGCCATCCACCGCGCCATCAATGCGCGGCTGAAGAGCTCGGGCGAATCCGCCACGAGCGCTACTCCGGAGCCGTAAGGCCCCCGGCGGAGAGCTTGGCCAACTGCTCGTGCCCCTCCACGACGCGTTTCTTCACCGGATCGTCGTCTGGACGATCGTGCACGAGATCCCATGTCCTGTCTGCTACCCGTCTTGCCGTCTCAGGAGTCGCGTCGGCGAACATCCGGTCCACGACTTGCAGCTCGAACGCCTCGATCTGGGCGATCGGGTCGCCGGGGGGCAGCTTCGGTAGCGGCTCCTCGGTGGCGTCGCGCCACATGCCGGTGACGACGAGCAAACGGTTGCGCAGTGCGGCTGGGTCCATGTTCCCGGGCAGGCTACCGGCCGGACACGCGGACAGTGTCCGCGTCGTGCCCGGCCGGCCCGCTCAGCTCTTCTGGAGGCCGCCGAAGTAGGCGTCGGCGGCCTGGTTGACGTGGTCCTTGACCTCGAAGCTCTGCTCGAGCAGCACGAAGTCCTTGCGGCTGTTCGGGTCGAACTTCACGGTCACGGTCTCGCCCACACTTGGGACGCGCCCGCCGGGGATCGCGACGGTGCGGGTGGTCTTGAACTGGCTCTCGTTGACGGGGCTGACGCGCAGCGACAGCTTCGCGGTGCGGGTGCCGGCGGCGTCGAGCTGGGCACCGTCGACCGACAGCACCTCGGCGTTCGCCGGGCGGCCGTACTTGTAGAGGTCGGCCGCGCTGTCGAGCGGCGTGTCCCAGCCGCGGCCGAGCCAGACCATGAACGCGCCGCCGGCGAGAACGCCGAGACCGCCTCCACCGACGCCGAGCAACAGCCCGGCCGCGGCGGGCCCGCCCGCCATGGCGCCGATCACGCCGCCGACGGCCATCAGGACGCCGACGACGATCATCAGATAGCCGCTGTAGACCATGAAGCGCATCAGCCGATGATCACTTTCGAGCGGTCGCTCGGGTCGACGCGGACCGGCCAGATCTTGCCGGCCTGCCAGTTGCCCAGCGCCGCGAGCGCGATCGCCTGGCGGTGGACGACGGTGTACGGCTCCTCGTTCGGGATCTGGACCTCGAGCTCGACGTCGTAGACGGACGCGTCGGCGAGCTTCTGGCCGGTGTCGGTCGTGCCCTTGACGGTGGCGTTGCCCTGGATGCCCTGCGACATCGCGGCCATGTTCGCCATCGGGTTCGCGCTGAGGCCCTGCGAGGCCATCGCGGCCTGCATCTCCTGGGCCTGGTCCATCGCCTGGTTGGCCATCTTGACGCCGTCGAGCATCGACACCTTCGGCTGTGCGTCGGCCTTCTTCTTGAGCTCCTTGAGCTCGTCGCTGCGCACCACGCCCATCATGTCCTTCATGTCCTTGAACATCCCCATTGCTGCTCCTTACGGTCGTGTTGGATCGGGCGGCAGGCCGGGCTTCACTGCCCGCCTCCGTCCGCGTGTCGCAAGCAGCCAACCGCCGACCAGCGCCGAAATTACGCCGGGGAAGATCCCGAGGATGTAGAGCTCGGTTCCCGGTGGACACTCGCGCCTGGAGACGTACGGCCCGCCAGACGCGCAGGTGCCGATCTGGGTCAACTCGACGATGCAGTAGGTCGCGCCGCCGATGCCTCCGAGCACCAGCACCGCGCCCACCAATGTCTTCGTCCACCAGCCCATCGTTCTGCTCCTTGGTAGCTGCCTACGCAAGACCAACGGCCGTCCGCCGCTGGAATTACGCGGGCGCCGGAGCTACATGAACGGTTTCTCGCCGAAGGCGAACGTGTTGGGGTCCGCCGGGTCGATCCGGCAGGGCATCGTGGTCCCGTCCGCGTAGCCGCTCATCGCGACCGAGGAGATGATCTCCCGCTTCTGGACCGTGTAGGGCGCCCCGCCCTCAGGGGCGATCTCGACCTCGAGCACCCAGACCGGGTTGCCGGCCACCTGCTCGCCGGTGTCGATGTGGCCCTTGATCGTCGCCACGCCGGGCGACCCGATCCCGAGGATCCGGTTCTGCTCATGCGCCTGCTCCTCCAGCGCACCGCGTGCCGCGCCCATCTGCTGGGTCATCTCGGCAGCGTTGCCCATGTTCACGCTCTGACCGGCCATCCCCGCCTGCGCCATCGCGTCATTGGCCATCTGCTGCGCCCCAGCCGCCTGGCTCATCGCATCCTGAGCCTGCGCCATCTGATCCTTCGCCTTCTTGAAGAGCCCCATCGGGCCTCCCATCTCTCGCCGTTACCTTGCCCTGCGGGCAACCTACGCGGCACGGCGAGACGATGCAACGAATTTTCGTCCAGGTGGCTAGCTGGACAGGCGATCACGGCGACGGCGCGGCGGGTAGACACGCTCAGGGACTCCCAGCAGCCGACGGAGCCTGTTGTTGCTCTCCTGCGTCTGCTCGATGTACCTGTCAACCGAGCGGTCCTGTCGCGCGTCAGCCAACCACTTGTCCAGCGGACTCAACTCTTGTCGCTCCATAGCACCCATCATATCTGCCGTGTCAGTCGATTCTCCAGGGCCTGCATCTCTTCCCTCAACGATGCAGCGAGTTCTAGCTGCTTCGCCTCGAGATCTTCGATCAAGTCCCTGGAGCGATCACCGTGCCCGATCGCCTCGTTGGCCGCCGACTGCGCCAGGTACTCCATGCCTGCGGTCGAGATCTTCGAGGGGAAGCTTCCCGCCCATCCGCGCGCTACGAAGATCAGCAGAACCACCGTCACAGCGCCTACGCCAATCGCGCGCCCCAGGTGAAGCAGGAACGGCGACGCCAGTGCAATTCCTGGAAGCTGCCGAGGGATCTCACCGACGAGGCTGGCGAAGAACGTAACGCCGATAGCCAAGAGGACAAGACAGACGGCTCCTCGCGCAACGGTCCGCCGTTCCAGCAGGTCGACCCGGTGATCTTCGACAGCCATCTGCCTAGGCTGCCAGGGACTCCGCTACAGGTGACAGCCGTAGTGCTACGGCTTTGCGACAGACGCGTGACGCCGATGAGCTATTGCCAGCCGGCTTCGGCCCAGATTGGTGAGAGGACTGTCTCGACCATGTCGGGGGCGAGGGAGACGAGGCGGGCGGAGCGGCCGGCGACGATCTCGTGGTGGATGACCTCGCTGAGGCCGCCGGCGGCGGCGAGGGCGGTGATCGGGACTTCGCCGCCTTCGTCGAAGCCGAGCAGGGCGCTGGCGAGGGCGGCGGTGCCGTGGCGGCGGCGCTCGAGGGCGAGCGGGCCGGCGGCGGCCACCTCGACGAAGCAGACGCGCCCGACCGCCTCGTCGCGCGCGAGGAGCGTGAGCAGGGTGGTGACGCGCACCGCGAGCCGGTCACGCCGGCCCTGGGAGGTCTCGGCGGCGTCGCGCATCATGTCGAGCAGGTCGCCGAGCGCCTGGTCGTAGGCGTCGGCGAAGACCTCCTCCTTGTTGTGGAACTGCTGGTAGAAGGTCTTGCGCGACACGCCGGCGGTGGTGACCAGATCGGCCACCCCCACCTCGTGGAACGGCCGCTTGCCGACCAGACGGATCATCGCCGCGACGATCCGGCCACGCTGTGAGTTTTCGACCTCGTCGCGCGTCAGCCCGTGATGGCCACCCTGGATCTGGTCCGCGCGCCGCCGCCCGGGCGGGGGATTCCCGCTGAGTCCGGACGGCGGCATCGCGGCCGATAGGTGGGTGGCCTGGGCGGTCATTACCGGTTGCGGCTCTTGCCCCCGGCCTTCTTGGACTTCCCCTTCTTGGACTTCGCGCACGGGGTCTTGAGCCGCACGTTGAAGTCGCGGACGCGGCCGTTCTGGCCGTCCATGTCGGTCTCCGCGATCTGGCGCGAAGCGCAGACGTTGATCTTCGACTTCCTGGTCCTGGTAACCGCGAGGATGCCGTTCTTGCCACCCTTGATGTTGAGGTTGAACTTGGTGATTGGCGCGTCTGGCACGTTGGCGAATGTGTTGACGAGCTTTCCACCCTTGGTCGTTGAGCTCTCACCCTTGAGGTTGACCGCGATCTCGCCGCGGAGCGCGACGATCAGCATTGGCAGGGTGCGGATCGTGTTGCCCGTCTTGGCGTCGGTGCGGACGTTCTTGACGAAGTACACGTTGCCGACCAGATCACGCTCGAGCAACGGCGTCTTCGCCCTTGCCCGACCCACGATCGAACCCGCGGGGCAGTGGTTCTCGAGGTCGGGCTTGGTGCCCGCCTCGAACTCACACAGCGCCTGAGCGTTCTCCGGATCCAAAGCCAGCGACTTCGGCAGACGAACCACGGCCTTCTGGATGCCGGCCTCGCCGAGACCGGCTTGGCGCACGACGGCCTTGACACCCGGGTGCTTGCCGGTCGTGACCTGCTTCTTGCCGGTCAGCCGCATCGCAAGCTTCGGCTTGAACGGCAGGGCCGCACAGTTGCCGGCCTGGTAGCGGGAGGTCACGGGATGGGTAGAACCCTGTTGGGAACCGAGCGTCGCCCGCACCTGCTGCTCGGAGCAGTTGGTGCCGTTGCGGGTGAAGCCGGGGCGATCGATGTCGGCTGCGATCGAACGCAGCCGGGCCGGAACGCCCTTGACGATCGTCGGCAGCGCGTCGGAGACCACCGTGACCTGCGCCGTCGAACGATCGACGTGCAGAGCTTGGCGGACGACGACCGTCCCGAGATCGAACGGACCAGCCACCACCCTCACGCTGACCGCGAGCCCGTACGGAGCGCCCTTGTATGGACCGGTGAGGTAGGCGCCGCCCTCGAGGTAGAACGGATTCGAGCCTGTGCCCGCACCGACGGTCGCGGTACCGACCCGCGATCCCTCGGCACAGCTGCCGGCGTTCGCGTCGGCATCGCCGCACAGCGGCACACCCGCGACCTTCGCGAGCAGGCCCTTGGGCATGTCGATCGACAGGTGCTCCAGGTTCTGCTGGCCGTCGGGGCGCTCGATCCGCACCAGGAAGGGCGAGAACGCGCCCGCGGTCGGGACGAGTGATCCGGCGGTGAAGCTCGGCGCGAAGCCGCCCAGCCCGGCCGGGCAGTCGACAGTGAATGTCGACTGACGCTCGACCGTTTGGCCACCCCAGGAGGACAGCTCGATCTCGATCGTCTTCTCGCCACAGTCGGCCGGAGTGGCCAGCGGTGCGCGCGGGCCGCTCTTGAGCTGCAGGTCGATCTCCGACACCGGCAGCTCAGGGTTGTTGTCGAACGTGGTGGTCAGCTGGCCGGTCTTAGCGTCGGCGCGAACCGAACCCGGCAGGCGGATCGAGATGCCACGCTCAGCGTTCTCGAGCACCAGCGCGAGGCGGAACAGCTCGCCCGACTCAGGGTCGCTGGAGTTCTGCGAACGGATGAATACCCCGCCCGAGACTTCCTCCTCGAGCAGCGGGGTCTTGGCGGTAACCGTGCCGATCTTCGACGAGTCCGGGCAACGGACCGGCTGCTTGGACTTCAACCGCAGCTGCTCATCCGTGCAGGCCCGCAGTCCGTCGGCGGCCGACGGGTTGATCGTCATCCCCTCGGGCAGCTTCACGACAGCCTTCTTCAACGCTGGCGGTGCGAGGTCGTATTCGTTGTCCTCGGTCGGGAAGTCGAGGTCGACCTCAAGGCCGGTCGGCGAGTCGGGCTCGGTGACCGTCGGCTGAATCGAGGCGCTCGGCTCGAACGTGAGCAGCTCGCAGCCGGTGATCGGCGGCGAATCTGCGAAGTACTCCTTCTTCACCGACGGGTTCTGCCAACTCGCGACGACCTGCTTGGTCGTCGGTGGAGCAGCCGGGCACAGCGTCGCTGGGTTCGTCAGGAACGGCTTGTTGAACGTCCTCGGGCCGTCGACCGCGCCCGACTCACAGCGGGGGTTCTGCGGGGAGAACTGGATGCCGGTGTACTGGACCTCGCGGCCGCACAGCGTCATCGCGAACTCGATCACCGCCGGGTTGGACGGGTTGTTGGCCACGACGGCGGTGATCCCGTAATCGGAGTCCGATCGCAGCTCGGCCTCGATCAGGATCGGAGTACCGACGACCGAGAAGGTTAGGGCCCCTGGCGATCCCTTCCGCGGCTTGACGTTGAAGACCAGCGAGGGAGTAGACCACCCGGGAGCGGCCGGCGTCGACTTGATGATGAAGGTCGCCCAGCCAACGATGCTCGAATCCGGGCATGCCTGCTGAGCGGCCTTGCGCATCGTGCACGTGGCCTTCGGAGCGAGCGGATTGGCTACGAAGCCAGCCGGCAGGTGGGTCTCCAACCTGCGCACGTTCTCGACAGGAATGGAGTGCCCGACAGGGCTCAGATAGGTGTTGAAGCGGAAGTGGGCGTTTCCGCTGAATCCGTGGCCTCCGGCCTGCGGATAGTCGGCGCCGGTCTGGTCGGCCAGCTTCGTCGCGAAGGACGACAGACCGAACGGCAGCGCGTCGTCGATCGCGATCGTCGCGTCGGCCGAGGCCGACGACACCGCGCCACCACCTGAGACGGTGGCCGTCACCGTCGCCTCGTCGGGCGCGTGGTCGTCCACGCTTGCGAAGACCGTGAGCGCCGGAGCAGAGCCGTTGGCCGCGATAGCGGTGCTGCGAGTGCAGGTCCGCGTCGGGACGTCGCAGGACCACCCGGCGCCCGCCACGATGTCGTGCACGTCAAGGCTGGAGGGCACGTCGAGCGTGACGGAGTAGGCCCCGCTTGTCGGGTCGCCGCCTGCCTGGTTGGCGTTCCCGGCGATCACGAGGAACGTCACTCCCTCATCACCGCGCTTCACGGTCGTGGGGCTGGCGACGTTGGTGATCCCCCAGGTGGCCGCCGCCGACGCGGGCGTCGACCAGACCAGCATCGCCGCGATGGCGAGGACGAGCACGGCGCCGAGCTGGCGGCGCCTGCCGTGGTCCGTGTGTGTCATCTGCGCTCCCTGATTCATGCCTTGCCCTTCGTCGTCTTGAGAACCAGACGCACCGTCTTCGGCGCACTGGCCTTCGAGAACCGCACCCGCACCGACACGGCCAGACGGCCGCGGCCCTTCAGCTGCTTATGTGCCGCGCGCGAGAGCCTGAGCACTGCCCGCACGTTCCCGGCCTTAGTGGTCGTGACCCGTGTGTGAGCGATCTGGCGCAACGTGGTCTTGCGCGACCCGGCGCGCCGCAGCCGCGCGGTCGCGGTCGCGGTCACGGTCCCGGGTGTGCTGACCTGGACGTTGAGTGCGAGGCGCCCCGTCCTTGCCACCTTGGTCAGCGCCGAGGCGGGGATCTTGCCGACGGTCATCCTGGACCGCTCGGGCACCGTCCCCGGATCCTGGGGCCCAGTCGTCGTCGGCCCAGCGAACGACGGCCGCTCCGACTCAGCGCCCTGACACTCGTCGCCACTGCAACGCGTCGGCTCAGGCGGCTCGGACTTCGAGACGAAGCCGCCACCAGTGCGCACGGCATAGGTGTCATAGGTGTCGTCGACGTCCTCGACCACCAGCTGCTGCGCGGTGATGATCGAGATGGTCTGGCCGTCCGGCGACATGCCACTGGTGAAGGCGGCCTCCTCAGCCGAGACACCGTCGCTGAGCAGACTCACCGTGCCGCCATCTGGCCCGTCTCGCCACTGATACACGTCCCCAAGCCCGTTGGTGTCCTCGGGCACCAACGCCCGCGCAGTCATGAAGACGACGAGCTCGCCGTCCTCGCTTATCGCCCGCTGCCGGCTCTCCGCGGCTGCCCATGAGGAGTTCTGGCCCTCCGGGGTTTCCAGCGTCACCGCGGCGGTCGCGCTGCCGGGCGATCCCGGGGCGCGCCGGGAGACCAGCTCGAGGGTGCCCGGGCTGACGCTGTCGTCGTAGCGGAAGACGTCCTGGGCGCCGCCCGGAGCGTCGGCGGTGAGCGCCCCGCTGGACGAGAACGCCAGGACGTGACCATCGCCACCGACCGACCGGCCGGCGAGGTCGGTGCCGAGCTTCGGCGCGACCTGGGCGCGCCGAAACCGGTCGAGCACCGCCCACAGCGCCGAATCGCCCGCGGGCAGGGTCGCGATGAACGCCACCCGGCCGTCGGGGTTCTGGCCGTCGCGCTGCCAGACGTAGAGGTTGTTCGACGCTGCTGCGGCGACCTGGCCGCGCGCGTTGGGCACCGACGTCAGCTTGCCGGTCGCGACGAAATACGCCCGCGAGCCGTCGTCGGAGAACCGCACCACGCCCGGCACGTTCGCGCCGGCGCCGTTGGTCGAGCCATCCTCGCCGTCGCCGAAGCTGACTTGCGCCAGCCGCGGCTCGCCCGCCGGCGGGTTGAAGTCGTACACATACAGATCACGCGTCGCGTCGGTATCGCTGTCGGTCAGCTGACGCACCGTCGTGAAGAACACCCGACGCCCATCCGCCGAAGCCGCCTCGAAGCGATCGTCAGCCGCCGGAGTGGTCGTACACGCCGGGGCGGGAGCGACCCGCGCGCACTGCGACTGCGACACCTGCACCGTCGTCCTACCAGCGTGCCGCGCGAAGATCCGCGCCGGAGCCGCCGCCGTCGAGCAGGTCGAGACAGCACCCGGCCGCGCCGTGAAGTAGATCATCGACCCGTCATCCGAGATCGCGTGACTCGCCGAAGCGCTCTGACCCGACGGACCGCGAGCGCTGCCGATGAGCATTCCGCAGCCCCCGCCGATCGGCGCGCCGACGGCATCGGTTACCGGATCGTTGCTCTCCCGCGCGATCGCCCTCAACCTCGCGTTCGGGGTGCCGACATCGACCAGCTCCCAGCGATGGCCATACCCGGTGGAACCTCCGACTGGAGCCGGGTCGTCCGGGAGCACCCGGGTCACGCCCAATGTCGCCCGTCCGAGCACGACGTGGGACAGGTCCGACGATCCTCCCTCGTGAGTCCAAATGTGGTTCTCGCCGAAGAGTCCGCTGAGTGGCTTGATCAGCGGCGAAGCGGCCGTCCATGATCCGTCCAGTCCGCGCACGAACAGCCGGCCCTCGGCACGGCCGTACTGCGACGGCGACTGAGCAAACCACATGAGGTCCGACAGAGAGGAGGTGTAGTCCAAGCCGGACTGCCCACCATAGGTCCCGTCCAGCGGCGGGTTCATCGCCGTGCGCTTCCACCCATCCACCGGATCGCGCTCCGCGAAGTAGATGTTGATCGGAGCCATCAGCGAGTCCGGCTCGTCCTCCTCGAGGAAGACCGTCTGGAGCGGGATCCGATTGCCGTCGTCGGAGACGATCCCGCCGAAGCCATTGACCTGGTAGGCGAAGGGCTTGGTCACCGGGCTCACCATCTCGTAGGCCCGGCAGTCGGGCAGGTCGGCGCCCTGCGCCGCGCGGATCTCGGCGTTCGAGCAGTCGTCGGCGTTCGCCGCCTGGGGCGCGAACAGAGCCGCGAGAAGCACCAGCGCGGACGCGATCCAGCTTGCCGCCAGACTCGACGTCCTGCGGGTACCCCGTGCGGAACCTCCCTCCCCGCCGCTACCGCGCCACCCCACCGACCTGTCCACGTCCCCTATGACCGTCCTCATCCCTTGCGTTCCTCTCCTCATCAGGTTCCGAGCGCCTCATTCGAGAAACCCTCGGGTATCTGGATCTATGAGAACAGGAGCTGACCGAAGCTGTCAACCCCCTAACCCTCGACCAGATGGGTCAGGAACGGCCTCGGTGCCTGGAAAACCGCTTCAGACACTTCGGATTTCCTAGAAATAACCTGGGAACGTGGCGTCTCGGGGACGGGCGGGAGAGCGGTCGGGAAGCTGCCTGCCGGCCCTAGATAGATAGAAACTGCTCTGTTACCGTCGTTGTACGAATGGGACATGAGGCGGCTTCAGATTCCACGGCGGTTCTATCCTCGTTTCCTATGCCGCCGACCCCCTGGGGGGAAGCAGATACGGTGCTCGCCCGCCGCCTTCGTCCCGGACCGGGGGTTCCGCGCGAGGCCGTGGCGGCCGATCAGCGCGAGCGGTTGATGGTCGCCTTGACGGTGCTGGCGGACCAGCGCGGGTACCAGTCGCTGCGCGTCGAGGACCTGATCGCGCTGGCCGGCATCGCGCGTGGGGCGTTTTACGAGCAGTTCCGCGGCCGCGACGATCTGCTGCTCGCGACCGTGGCCGAGATCGGGGCGCTGGGCCTGCGCGACGCGGAGACCGCGTTCAAGCGCGGCGGGTCGCCGGAGGTGCGCGTCCGCGCCACCGTCGAGGGGCTGATCGGCTTCGCCGTCGCCCAGCCGGCGGCGGCGCGGCTGTGGCTGGTCGACGCCTACGGGGCGGGACCGGCGGCAATCGAGGCGGCGGAGCGCCCGCTGGACGGCGTGCGCGATCTTGTCGAGCAGGCGACGGAGCTGCCGCCCGAGCTCGCACGGCCGCTGACCGGCGCCGTCCACCGCGCGATCGCCACCCGCCTGCGCCGCCGCCACGAGGAGGAACTGCCCGCGCTCGGCCGCTCGCTCGCCGCCTGGATCGCCGGCTACGAGGCTCCCCCCACCCCGCTGCGCAGGCCGCGCGCCCAGGCCGCCCCCGGCGCCGACGCCCGGGTCGCCCCGCGCGACCAGGCGGAGCGGATCCTGCTCGGGGTGTGCGACGCCGTCTACGACAAAGGCTACACGGCGACGACGCTCGCCGACGTCGCCGCGCGCGCCGCTACCTCGATCCGCACCTTCTACGCCCACTACGAGAGCAAGGAGGAGGCGTTCGTCGACGCGGTCGACCTCGCCCAGGTCCAGAGCTACGCCGCGGTGCTCGCCGCCAGCCGCCGCGCGCCCGACTGGCCGCACGCCGTACGCAGCGGACTCGGCGCGCTATGCGGCTACTTCGCCGCCGAGCCGCCGCTCGCCGAAGCCGTGATCGTCGAGGTCCACGCCGCCGGCGAGCAGGCGCTGCGCCGCCACGAGGAGTCGGTCGCGGCGATCGGCCGACTGCTCGAGCCGGGCTACGAGCTGGCGCCGGACACGCCCCCGGTCGCCTCCGAGGCAATCGGCTTCGCGATCGACACCCTCCTCTATGACGCGATCCGCGCCGGCGGCGGGCCCAAGGTCCGCGCCGTCGCCCCCACTGCCACCTACCTCGCCCTAGCCCCGTTCGTCGGCGCGGCCGACGCCTGCGCGGTCGCCAACGACAGCGGCCAGCCGCGGCGCCGGGGGCTCGACGCTTCTCTCTGAGCGGTCCCAGAGCAGATATACTGTGTGCCGTCGTGGAGGCTACGCCCGAGCCAGACGTGTCAGCGGCCCAGCTTCGCGAGGAGGTCGAAGCCCGCAGCCTCACCGCGGACGAGTGGCTGCACTTCCTTGCCAAGCACGGGTCAGAAATGCTGCCAGCCGATGAGCATGGCTTTGCGAAGGCACGCGGAGCATGGGGAGACGCGGAAGCGGATCGGTTCCTAGACGAGCTGGAAGAGGTTTGGGCCAGTTGGTCCCCAGAGGAGTGCTGGATTCGCCTCGATCAAGCCGATTAGCCACGGTCCTAGCGGGTGGTCAAGGAACCCGGCACCGCAGCCCCACGCAGACGAGTGACAGGCCTCGTGAACTTCACGTTTTAGATGTACTACACTGATTCGAACACCATGCCCCGATACGGGATCGACTTCCTTGACACGCGCCTGGCGAAGGGCAGCCCGACTTTCGCGAGCCATGAGCTGCGCAGTGAGCTGGGAATCTCCGGGCAGTCCGCATCCAACTTGCTGGCGCGGTGGCGCCGTGAGGGGCTGGTCGACCGGGTGGCGAGGGGCCGCTACGCGATCCGGCAGATCGGGCTGCTCGGTACCCGAGCCGCTTCAGAGGACGTAGCGCTGGCCGTCGCCGCGCTGATCGGCGGCGGGGCGCATCGCATTGCCTACCACTCCGCGCTGGACTTCCACGGGCTGCTCGTCCGACCCGTCCGCACGATCCAGATCGCATCGCCACGGCCTTTCAACGGCACCGTGATCAGCGGCGACCTGCCGCTCAGGATAGTGCGCGAGAGTGAGGGCACGGTGCGGCTGGGCAGCGAACCAGCGGGGCATGGTGCGCGAGTCTCGGGCCTGGAGCGGGCGTTGCTGGATGCCGCCAGTCGCCCGGATCTCGTTGGGGGCTATCTTCCGCTGGCCGAAGCGCTTGCCAGGAGCCAACCCGACTCAGAGCAGTTGCTCGACCTCGCGAATGCGCTCGGCGCCAGCGCAGCCCGGCGCCGAATTGGGTCGCTTGCCGATCGGCTTGCCCTGCCGGGCCTAGCCGGCCAGATCCATCCCGAACACCCACCGGTATTCGACCTCGACCTAGACCCAGGCCTCAAGCACCTCGACACCGCCTTTCGTGATCGCAAGTGGCGAATGCGCTGGCCAGTAGATCCCGCCCGAGTAGCGGAGGAGCTTGCTCAGTGATCCATCCCAACGTCCTGATGCGACAGGCCGATCGAGATCGCCTTACCGCCGCCACAGTCGAACGGGACTACGTCCTCAATCACATCCTGGCCGCCATCGCTGAACGCGACGACCAGGAGGCAATCGTGTTCAAGGGCGGCACCGCGCTCAGGCTGTGCCACTTCAGTACCTACCGCTACTCAGCTGACCTCGACTTCAGCGTCACGGGCGACATGGACATCCCAGATGCTCGAACGCTCATCGACGAGGCGTTGACCGAGTGCCGCAAGCTTGTGGAGTTCCCAACCCTGCGCCTGTCGGGCAAAGAGCCGCCGCGTATCGAGTACGTGGGCCCGCTCGGTTCACGGCCGCGAACGATCAAGCTCGACCTCGCCGACAACGAGCTGGTCGAGAACACCACCCGTCTACCGATCATTCAACGCTACCCAGACCAGCGACCGAGCCGATGTCTCGTCTACACCCTCGAGGAGATCGCCGCCGAGAAGTTGCGCTGCGTCATCCAGCGGCTTCAGTGCCGAGACCTCCACGACCTGTACGAGCTGCTCGCCGTGCACCAAGTTCATGCGGTGGAGATCTGGCCGCTCTTCGAACGGAAAGCCAGACGAAGCGGTGTCAATCCCGCTCGGTTCGCCGAACGCTTCCTCGGCCGCGAAGCGGAATGGGCGCGTCGCTGGGACAGCGAGCTTGCTGAGTACGCCAGTGGCGACGTACCCCATTTCGACGGCGCTCTTCGCGCTGTCCGCCGCGAGCTGCGGTTCGCGTTGCGTTAGGCCGGCCGCGGCGTCATGAAGGCGACCGGGAGGCCGAGGCCGGCGTCCTTGCGGACTGTGGCGATCCGGCGGCCTGGCTGGACGGCGTCGCGAGGGTCGCCGCAGAGGTCGCCGAGTGAGGCGGCGGTGGCGTCGATGTCGTCGACGACGAAGGCGAGGCCGTAGAAGCGCGCCGGGCTGTCGGGTTTCAGCGGCGAGCCGGGCGGCGCCTGGGCTACCTCGAGCAGCAGCTCACCGATGCGGAAGAACGCCTGGCGCGGCGAGCCAGCCGGGGCCGGCTCGTCGCGGATCCGGCGCAGGTCGAGGCCCAGTGCCTCGCCGGCGGCGACGGTGCGGTCGAGGTCGGGCGTGAAGGCGACGACGTGATCGATCCCGGTCACTCCGTTGGGATGTGCGGGCGGCGACCCGTTCGCGGCCCCCAGCCCTTCGGAGCGCACGATCGGCAGGCCGTCGAAGTCCTCCGAGCGGATGCCGCGCAGAACGCAGCGGACGATTCGCCGGCCGGCCGCCGCCCCGGCGAGCCGCAACGCGACCGATCCCACGTGCACCCGATCGCCCTCGCCGACAGCGAAGCCGGCAGCGCCCCAGGCCGAGCCCTCAGCGGCGACGACGATCTCGTCGACCGCCGGCGCGTCCGTCAATTCGGCGGGGTGTCGGTCCCCTGCGTGAGCAGGGCGCCAACGTCGACCGGGGACTCGGCGGGCGTCACGCCCAGATCATCCACGATCTGCGGCAGGTCGACCGCATCCGGCAGCCGGACCTCCGTGACACCACCAGTCGCCGGGAGAGTCGCCTTGACGACATCGACCACACGCCGCAGGGTCGACCCAAGGGGCGGCGGCGCCACGACCGGCGCGCCTACAGCCGCGGGATCGGGGGCCGGCGCCAGCCCCGGCGAAGCCCCGACCGGTGTCGCGGGCAACACCTTGCCCGGAGACTGCTCGGCTTGGACGCGATCCCGCGGCGCGGACCGCTTGCGAAGCTCATGCCGTCGCGCCTTGACCTCGCGCAGGCGCGCGACTGGCGAACGCTGGAAGCGACCGGCGGCCTCGCGTGGGGAACCGCTGTCGTCCCGGCTGCTTCCGCGCGACTCGCCCGGCACCGTCGCGACCCGCTCGACCGGTGCCCGACTACCGGCGTCGACCGCTGCCACCCGATCCGCTGCCACGTGCCCCGTCACGCCCACGCCGCCGGCGAGAACCGCCACGACCGCGAGATTCGCCAGCGCGCCGCCCAAGAGCGGCACTCCGGCGGTCGTCGCGGCTCCGGCTCCGGCGCCAGCTCCGATTCCACAGGCCGCCATGACGCTGTCGCGCAGGGCGGCGCTCGGCGCGATCGGCAGCGCGACGCCGAACAGCTTGCGCCGGAGACGCCACTCGCCGAGGTCCACGACGTTGGCGTCGTCCACCCGCTGCTTGGGGCCCGGCGTTCGAGCCTGCAGCATCGACAGACAGTGGTTCCCAAGGATCGTGTGCAACCAGGGCGCGAACTCGGTTTCACGTCCGCGCGTCTCTAGGTAGGCATGCGCGGCGGCGAACGAATGGCGCACCGCCTCCTCCGCATCGCCCCACGAGCCCAGCACCTCTCGGGCGTACCAGAGCGCATCGGCGACATGGCGCTCGAACAGCACCTCGAATGCGTCGTTGCTTCCATCGAGTACGCACTCGACAAGCTGCTCGTCGGATCTCCCGACCAGCGCGCGACGCGACGGCGGGCGAGAACCCGGCCCACGATCGCTGTTGCGTCTTGAGCGATTCACCGGTGTATCCAGGGTACCGCGTCGCCCGAATGCCGAAACGGGGGCCGGCTGGCGACGCCGCGATCCGGCCAGCCGGCCAATGCTCGATCATGGACGGGTGGATCAGGCCGTCGTAGCTAGAGCGCCGCTGCGCATCCCGCTCGGCGGCGGTGGCACCGACCTCCCCTCTCACTACCGCGAGCACGGCGGCTTCGCGGTCTCGGCGACGATCGACCGGCATATCCACGTGATGCTGTCGACGGCGCTCGCACGGCGATTCCGGCTCAAGCACCTCGAGTGGGAGGAGGTCGAGCGACCGGAGGAGATCCGCCACCCGATTCTGCATGCGGCGGTCGAGCACCACTGGGACGGCACGCCGTTCGAGCTCGCCTCGGTTGGCGATGTGCCGCCGGGAACGGGGCTCGGCTCGTCGAGCGCCTACACCGTGGGTGTGCTGCGCGCGCTGGCAACGGCACGCGGCGAGCGGCTCGGCGCGCAGGAGCTCGCGGCGCGCGCCTGCCGGCTGGAGATCGAGCACCTCAGCCAGAGCGTCGGCGTGCGTGACCAGTACGCGATCGCGGTCGGCGGAGTCACGGCGGTGACGCTGGGCGGCAGCGACGTGGAGATCGCGGTTCGCCAGCTCGACGTGCCGAACCTGACGCTCACCGCGATGCGGGATCGTCTGCTGCTCTTCTTCGCGGGCGAGCGGCGGTCGGCTTCGCAATCGATGCTGTCGCCTCTGATCGAGCGGGGCGGCGAAGCGCCGATGCGGCGCAATCTCGAGCGGACGGCGGAGATCGCGCGGGAAGTCGCGACGTCGCTGGAGGCCGGCGACCTCGTCACCGTCGGCGACCTGATGAACGAGCAGTGGGAGCTCAAGCTCGAACGGACGCCCGACGCGATCACCGAACGGATCGCCGAGCTGCACGCGGCGGCCGTCGGCCCGGGCCGCGCCCGCGGAGCGGTTCTCGGCGGCGCGGGCGGCGGCGGCTTCCTGCTCGTCCACAGCGACGACCCCGAGGCGACGCGAGCCGCGATGGACGCAGCCGGCGCCCCGGAGTTGCGTTTCGACATCGAGCAGCGCGGCTGCACGGCCGGACCCGCCTAGACCTCCTGCAACAAATCCTGCAACTAGCAGGAGGTTTCCGTGATACAACGACGGCCGTGCCGAATCGCGCTGGCCCGTCCAACGCGATCGGGGGACCCATTGTGGCCACGGCCACGGGGGCGAATCGCCTGACTGCCGGTAGGGCATCGCAGGCGTAGCGCGACAGCGCGAGCCCGTCAGCTGACCTCGTAGGCGCAAAGCGAAATTCGAATAGAGAGGTATCGCCCCGTTGCCGTTGCGCCCTGAGCCGATGGATGTCGTTCGCCGTGCTGTCCTCCCCGCCGTCCTGATGGCCGCGCTTGCGCTGCCGTTCGCTGGGCTGCCGGTCGAGACCGCGTCGGCACAACAGGGGCCGACCGCCAGCGCGGCGGCGAAGTCGCTCAAGAAGGGCGCCCGCGGCAAGCGGGTCCGCCAGCTCCAGCGCGCACTCGGGATTCCGGCCGACGGGATCTTCGGCAAGGGCACCAAGCGCGCCGTCAAGCGCTACCAGCGCCGCCACGGCCTGTTCGTCGACGGCATCGCCGGAGCGCAGACGCTCGCCAGCCTCGGCGTCAGCTCTCGCTCCTCCGGGCGCCGCCACAAGCCGCGCCGCGTCAGCTCGCGCGGCGGCGGCGTGCGCGAGCTGCAGCGCGCGCTCGGGGTCTCCGCCGACGGCGTCTTCGGCCCCGGCACCCAGCGGGCGGTCAAGCGCTTCCAGCGCGGCCGTGGGCTGACCGCCGACGGGGTCGTCGGTCCCCAGACGCGCTCCGCGCTCGGCATCGGCCCCGGCCAGGTCCTGAAGCGCAAGGGCAGCCGCGGCGGATCGGGCGGCGGCGGCGGTCGCAAGTCGCGGATCCTCAACGCGATCATCCGCGCCGGCAACCGCATCGCCACCACCCCGTACGTCTACGGCGGCGGTCACGGATCGTTCAGCTCGTCCGGCTACGACTGCTCCGGCTCGATCTCCTACGCGCTCCACGGCGGCGGTCTGCTGCGCAGCCCGCTCGACTCGACCGGCTTCATGAGCTACGGCCGCCCCGGCCCCGGCCGCCACATCACGATCTACGCGAACGCAGGCCACGCCTACATGGTCATCAAGGGCCGCCGCTTCGACACCAGCGCCCGCTCCGAGACCGGCTCGCGCTGGTCGAACGAGATGCGCTCCTCGGCCGGCTACGTCGCCCGCCACCCCGCCGGCTTCTAGGCCCAGTCGAGCTAGCTCCACGTTTGTATGGGCCAGAACCCCTACAAACGTGGATCTAGTTGGCCGGCAAGGCTCTAAGCTCGCTGGCCGATGGCAACCGGCCGCTTCGCCCCCAGTCCCAGCGGCTCTCTGCACCTGGGCAACCTGCGCACGGCGCTGCTGGCGTGGCTGTTCGCCCGCTCCGCCGATTCGCGGTTCCTGGTGCGGATCGAGGATCTCGACCCGGCGCGGTCGCGGCCTGAGCATGAGGCCGGGCAGCTGGCCGACATGCGCGCGATCGGGATCGACTGGGACGGCGCGGTGGTGCGTCAGTCCGAGCGGACCGTGCTCTACCGCGAGGCGCTGCGTCGCCTCGAGGCGACCGGACGCGTCTACCCCTGCTGGTGCACGCGCGCCGAGATCCGCGCGGCGGCCGACGCCCCGCACGGCCCGCTGCCTGATGGCGCCTACCCGGGAACCTGCCGGCGGCTGAGCGACTCCGAGCGCTCGTGGCGCGAGCGGGCGGCGGGACGGCCGCCGTCACTGCGACTCGACGCCGCCGGCGAGACACTGACCTTCACCGACCGTCTCCATGGCCCCGTCGAGGGCGCCGTCGACGACTTCGTCCTCTGGCGCTGGGACGACACCCCGGCCTACAACCTCGCCGTGGTCGTCGACGACGCCGACCAGTCCGTCGGCGAGGTCGTCCGCGGCGACGACCTGGTCGACACCACCGCGCGCCAGATCCTGCTCCAGCGGCTGCTCGGCCTCCCCACCCCCTCCTATGCCCACGTCCCGCTCGTCCTCGCCCCGAACGGCGAGCGGCTCGCCAAGCGCCACGGGGCCGTCACGCTCGCCGACCGCGCCGCGCTCGGCGAGTCCCCCGCCGACGCGCTCGCCTGGATGGCTTCGAGCGTCGGCCTCGCCGAGCCGGCCGATCGGCCGGTCGCGGCCGACCTGATCGCCGGCTTCGACCCAGCCGCCCTACCGCGCCAGCCCACCGTCTTCAACGCCTGACGGGCGCCCCTCAGCCAACCAGCGGGTTGCGCGTGCGCAGCGCCGGGAAGCGCCCGAAGTCGCGATCGGCGGTCCACAGCTCGCGCACGCCGTGTGTCAGGCACGTCGCCGCGATCCTGGCGTCGAATACGAGCGGACCCGTGGCGCGACCGGCGGTGGCGAGGTCCCTGAGGGTCGGCAGGTAGTCGACCGGCTCGGCGAGGGTGACGCAGCTGTCGGAGCTAGTCAGCCGCTCGACGAAGTCGAAAGCCTCGTCGAGCGTGGCCGGGCTGTGCCTCAGCCGCGTCACGACCGCGACGAACTCGTGCACCACCGACCACGGCAGCCCCCACGGCGCACGACCGTTGGCGAGCCGCTCGAGGCTCGCCTTGGCCGGCTCGTGCCAGTCGGGCGTGGTGCGCCGGTTCGCGTACACGAGGATGTTGGTGTCGACGGCGATCATCGATCGTCGAACAGCACGCGGCCGGCGCGAGCTGCCCGCAACGCGGCCGCGATCTCGGCCGGGTCATCCGGCCGCGTCGGGTCGCCGGTCGTCGGCAACACCAGCCGCTTGGGCGCCGCCGCCGTGCCGCGCCGACGCAGGACGTCGCGCAATCCCTCCTCGACTAGTGCTCTCAAGGTCACCCCCTCCTTCCTGGCTACTGCCTTCGCCTCAGACAGCAGAGCATCGGCAATATCGATGGTTGTCTTCATATGGGTGCCCATACTACTCGGGGCAGCGGGTACCGACAAAGCGGTCATGGACGTACAGGGACGGACAGGCGCACGCCTGCCCCCTGACGTCGTGGGTGGGGCCCTAGAGGCCCGGGTCGATCGGCGGCTGCTGGACCGCCGCGCCAGGCTGGCTGTAGCCAGCCGTCTGGCGGGCCTGGGCCTCGGCGAACTCGCGCTGGGCGCGGTCGACGGACTGGACGACCTGGAGCGGGTCGGCGACACCCTCGAAGCGGAAGCCGTCGGAGTCGGCGCCGGCGGTGTCGAAGTCGACGGTGCCGACGCGCAGCAGCCGCTCGATCACCGACTGCTCGGTGTTGACGTTCTGGACGCGCTCGAGCCGCGCCTCCTGCGTCTTGCGGGCGACGATGCCGCGCTTGATGTGCAGGCGGCGGTTGGTGATCGTGTAGATCGTCGCCATCCGCCAGACGTAGCCGCCGACGATGACGAGCACGACCTCGACGATCCCGATCGCGACCAGCAGCGACGTCGCGATCCCGTTGCCGAACAGGCTCGTGATGCCAGCCAGGGCCGCGAGCAGCACGACGGCCCCCAGCAGGCCCTTGATGTAGAAGGCGAGCGTCGCGCGCCATGAGGGGTGCCCCTCGAAGACCGCGTTCTCGCCGGACGCAAGCTGAAGGGAGGCCATCTTTGGAGCCTAGCTCAGCCAGCCCCCAGAAAGAGAAAGGGCCCCGCCGAAGCGGGGCCCTTTGCGAAGCTTGGCGTAGTGCCGAGCTAGGCCTGAATGACGTTGACCGCCTTCGGGCCCTTGTCGCCCTGCTCTGCGTCGTATGTCACGCGGGCGCCCTCGGTGAGCGACTTGAAGCCGTCACCGCTGATGCCGCTGTGGTGCACGAAGAGATCCTTACCACCGTCGTCGGGGGTAATGAAGCCGAAGCCCTTCTCGTCGCTGAACCACTTCACGGTTCCGCCTGGCATGGAATTCCTCCACGATCTTTCTTTGTGCTGCGTACACGCGGAGGATGCTGAATTGAGCAACGACTGCGAGCGCTGGCACTACTTTCGCCGGACTTTCCGGCCTTACGACCCGTCAAGCTAGCACCGATGACCGACCCATTGCTACTCGTGGATGCTCCCTATCTCCTCTACCGGGCCTTCTTCGGACTGCCCGACAAGATCAAGGGAGCCGACGGACGACCCGTCAACGCGCTGCTCGGCAGCGTCAACTCGATCCTCGCGCAGGCCGACGAGCGGGGAGCGCGAGCGGTCGTCTGCTGCTTCGGCCCGGACGCCGCGACCTACCGCGTCGAGCTCTATCCGGGCTACCACGCCCACCGCCCGCCGATGCCAGACGACCTCGCCCACCAGTGGGCGCAAGCGCCCGATCTCTACGCGTCGCTCGGCTGGCTGATCGCCGACACCGACGAGCTGGAGGCCGACGACCTGCTCGGCGCCCACGCGCGCGTGGAGGAGAAGGGGGGCGGCGAGGCGCTGATCCTGACCGGCGACCGCGACCTCTTCCAGTGCGCGACCGACGCGACGCGCGTGCTGCTGCTCGGCGGGCGCGGCAAGAAGGGCCCGGAGGAGATCGGGCCGGCCGAGGTCCGCGAGCGCTACGGCGTCGAACCCGAGCAGGTGCCCGACTTCATCGCCCTGCGCGGCGATCCCTCCGACGGGCTGCCGGGCGCCAAGGGGATCGGCGAGAAGCGGGCGGCGGACATCCTGCGCCGCCACGGCACGCTCGAGGCCGCGCTGGCCGAGGCCGAGAGCGACGGGCCCGAGGTCAACTCGCTCGCCCGCCAGGCCGACGAGCTGCGCGCCTTCCGCGAGATCGCCGCGCTGCGCCCGGTCGACGTCGAGCGGCCCGCCGACACAACGACCGACCGCGCCGGCGGATCGGCGGCCGCGCGCGAGCTCGGGATGAACCGGCTCGCCGAGCGGCTGGCCGGCTAGGCGCGCCCGGCCAGCTCGACGAACCAGTCGAGCGCGGCGGGGTTCTGCAGCGAGTCGCGCGAGGCGGCCTGCTCGGGCGGAGTGCCCATCAGGATCCGCTTGACGGGAACCTCGAGCACCTTGCCCGACAGGGTGCGCGGGATTTCGGCGATCGCGTAGACGTTGTTCGGAACGTGGCGCGGCGAACACTCGGCGCGCACGTGGCGGGCGATCTCGCGCGTGAGGTCGTCGTCGAGCTCGGCGCCGTCGCGCAGCACGACGAACAGCGGCATCCAACTGTCGTGGTCGGCGACGCCGGCCGCGCGCGCGGCGCCGGACTGGCTGGCGGGCACGTCGACGACGAGCGCGTCGACGATCGCGTCGACCTCGAGCACGGCGCGGTAGATCTCGCTGGTGCCCATCCGGATGCCGCCGCGGTTGATCGTCGAGTCGGAGCGGCCGTAGATGATCGCGGTGCCACGGTCGGTGATCTCGATCCAGTCGCCGTGGCGCCAGACGCCCGGATACATCGAGTAGTAGCTGTCGTGCAGCCGCTCGCCGTCGGGGTCGTTCCAGAAGAAGATCGGCATTGACGGCATCGGCTGGGTGATCACGAGCTCGCCGACCTCGCCGACGAGCGCGTTGCCCTCCTCGTCGAAGGAGTGCAGGTCGGCACCGAGCGAGCGCGCCTGCAGCTCGCCGAGATGGACCGGCAGCAGCACGCAGCCGCCGACGAAGGCGGTGCAGACGTCGGTGCCGCCCGAGGTCGAGAACAGCCAGGTGTCCTCGCCAACGTGGTCGTAGAC
>CAZVRI010000024.1:0-41403 GCA_964629855.1 uncultured Thermoleophilaceae bacterium | reverse complement strand
GCTTCGGCAAGGCCGTCCAGGAGATCCTCGGCGACGCCCCGAACATCGTGTTCGAACACGTCGGCGCGGCGACGTTCCCAACCTCCGTCTTGACGGTCAAGCCATTCGGCAAGGTCGTCATCTGCGCCGGCACCACCGGCTTCAACCTCGACTTCGACGTCCGCTACCTCTGGATGAAGCAGAAGCAGATCATCGGCTCGCACTTCGCCAACGCCTGGCAGTGCAACAAGGCCAACGCCCTGATCGAGTCCGGTCAGATCCGACCGGTCCTGTGGAAGACGTTCGACTTCGACGGCGTCGGCGAAGCGCACCAGCTGATGCGCGACAACAAGCACCTCGGCAAGATCTCGATCCTCGTCGGAGCCGAGTCCGAGGGTCTCGGAAAGACCGCGGAGGGGCCCGGCGCGATCTACGCCGAGATCGGCGCGTAGGGGTCAGTCGCGCTCGAGCGGCGCCATCGTGAGGCCGGCGTCGCGGAGCTGCTCCCAGTAGTGCTCGGCGATCTCGCGGTGGCCGGTCCAGACGATGGCCTGGCCGGTGCGGTGGATCTGGTCAGCGATCGCGTGGCCCTTGTCGAGCGTGATGCCGGGGACGTAGCGGGCGAGCGCCGCGGCGACTCCCTCGAAGGTGTTGTGGTTGTCGTTGAGGACGATCACGCGCCAGTTGCCGCCGAGGGCGCCGTCGGGGCCGGAGGTGCGCGGGAGCTCGACGGTGGCGCTCATCAGGCGGTTGCCCCCGCCTCGCGCTCGGCGCGCTTGTCCCAGTAGCGGCGCAGGCCGTCGTACATGTCGCTCGGCACCGAGGCTTGGAACAGCGAGTCGACCGAACCGGCGTCGACGGCGCGGCGCGCCTCGGCGAGGATCCACTCCTCGAAGGCGTCGGAGTCGAGCGTGCGGGCCTTCTCGGCGCGCAGCGTCAGCTCCTCGCGCAGCCGGTCGATGTGCTCGCCGACGTTCTCGTAACGGCCGAAGTGGGTCAGGCAGAGCGCGCGCGGACGGTGGCTGGCGACGATGTCGAGCGAGCGCAGCCACGCCTCGACGTCGATGTCCGGCGGCGGCGTTGGCGGGATCACGTACTCGTGGGGCGGGATCCGCACGCCGCAGACGTCGCCGACGAACGCGTCGCCGGTGACCTCGTCGAAGTAGCTGACGTGGTGGGAGGCATGGCCGGGCGTGTACTCGACCTGGAAGCCGCCCTCGATCCGCTCGCCGCCCTGGAGCGCGACGATCCGCTCCTCGGGCACTGGCGCGAACTCGCCCCAGAGGTGGTCCATCTGGTCGCCGTAGATCCGTTCGGCACTCGCGAGCAGCCGCGACGGGTCGGCGAGATGGCGCGCTCCGCGCTCGTGGACGTAGACCTTCAGGTGCGGGAACTTGCGGCACAGCACCCCGGTGGCGCCCGCGTGATCGAGGTGGATGTGCGTCAGGAGCAGCGCCTGCGGCTCCTCCTCGAGGTTGTCGAGCAGGGTGTCGAGCGACGACGTCGGCCCCGGATCGACGATCAGGCCAGCCGTCTCATAGGCGCAGATGACGCGGTCGCGCCCGAGGTGTTCGACGTCGATGGCCCGTGCCATGGCGAAAGGGGGACGATAACAACGGGCCAGCGATTCGCCGGGCCGGGCAGGTCCATCGTAGAATCCCCGGCAATGAGCGACCAGCCCGCACACCGTCTTCCAGAGCGCGATCGCCCGTGGGTGATGCGCACCTACGCCGGCCATTCCACGGCCAAGGACTCCAACGCGCTCTATCGGCGCAACCTGGAGAAGGGCCAGACCGGCCTCTCGATCGCCTTCGACCTGCCGACGCAGACCGGCTACGACCCTGACCACGAGCTCTCGCGCGGCGAGGTCGGCAAGGTCGGCGTCTCGGTCGCGCACAAGGGCGACATGCACGCGCTGCTCGAGGGCATCCCGCTCGGCGAGATGAACACGTCGATGACGATCAACGCGACCGCCGCCTGGCTGCTGGCGCTCTACATGACGGTCGCCGAGGAGAACGGCGTCGACCGCAAGCTGCTCCAGGGCACGACCCAGAACGACATCGTCAAGGAGTTCCTGTCGCGCGGGACCTACGCCTTCCCGCCCGAGCCGTCGCTGCGGCTGATCGCCGACATGATCGCCTTCACCGTCGACGAGGTTCCGAAGTGGAACCCGATCAACATCTGCAGCTACCACCTCCAGGAGGCGGGCGCGACGCCGGTCCAGGAGATCGCCTACGCGCTGAGCACCGCGATCGCCGTGCTCGACGAGGCGCGTCCGCGCGTGCCCGAGGAGACCTTCCCGCGCGTCTTCGGCCGGATCTCGTTCTTCGTCAACGCCGGCATCCGCTTCATCGAGGAGCACGCGAAGCTGCGCGCGATGGGCCAGCTCTGGGAGGAGATCGGCCGCGAGCGCTATGGCGTAACCGACGAGAAGTTCCTGCGCATGCGCTACGGCGTCCAGGTCAACTCGCTCGGCCTGACCGAGGCCCAGCCCGAGAACAACGTGATCCGGATCGTGCTCGAGGCGCTGGCCGTCACGCTCGGCCGCGACGCCCGCGCCCGGGCGCTCCAGCTTCCCGCCTGGAACGAGGCACTCGGCCTGCCGCGACCGTGGGACCAGCAGTGGTCGCTGCGGATGCAGCAGATCCTCGCCCACGAGACCGACATCCTCGACTACCCCGACATCTTCGAGGGCTCGAAGGTGATGGACGGCCTGGTCGGCGAGATGGTCGACGGCGCGCGTGCCGAGATGGCGGTCGTCGCCGAGCACGGTGGCGCCGTCGCGGCGGTCAACTACATGAAGACCCAGCTCGTCGAGTCGCACCGCTCGCGCGTCAACGCGATTGAGACCGGCGAGCAGAAGGTGATCGGCCAGAACAGCTTCACCTCGACCGAGCCCTCGCCGCTCCAGCAGGGCGAGGACGGCGGCATCATGACCGTCGATCCTGCGGTCGAGCAGAACCAGATCGCCGCGATCGAGCAGTGGCGCGGCGAGCGCGACGACGCCGCGGCGCAGGCCGCGCTGGAGGATCTGCGCAAGGCAGCCGCCGACCCCGGCTCGAACATCATGCCGCCCACCTTGGCGGCCGCCAAGGCCGGCGTCACCACCGGCGAGTGGGCGATCGCGCTGCGCGACGTCTTCGGCGAGTACCGCGCACCGACCGGTGTCGCCGACGCCGCGGCGGCACCCGGCGACGAGGCGCTCGACGAGCTGCGTGACCGCGTCGAGGCGGTCTCCGAGGGCCTCGGTCGGCGGATCAAGATCCTCGTCGGCAAGCCGGGCCTCGACGGCCACTCCAACGGCGCCGAGCAGATCGCCGTGCGTGCGCGCGACGCCGGCATGGACGTCGTCTACGAGGGCATCCGACTGACCCCGACCCGGATCGCCCAGGCGGCGGTTCAGGAGGGCGTCCACGTCGTCGGCCTGTCGATCCTCTCCGGATCGCACCGCGAGCTGATCCCCCAGGTGCTCGAGGAGCTCCGCGCCGCCGGCGCGGACGTCCCCGTCGTCGTCGGCGGGATCATCCCGAAGGTCGACGAGGAGGAGATGCTGGCCGCCGGCGTCGCCCGCGTCTACACGCCGAAGGACTTCGAGGTCTCCCGGATCATGGGCGACATCGTCGACCTCGTCGCCGAGCGCAACAGCATCACGGCCACGGCCTAGATCGCCGGCTCGGCTAGCGTGCCGGCCGTGGCAGCGGATGGACAGCAGCTCGGCGAGCGGCTGCGCGCACGTGAGCGCGGTGCGGCACCGGCGGCGCTGAATCTGATCGAGGATCGGTCCGCCAAGGGCCGGGAGCAGACGGCGGCGCTGTTGCGGGAGGTGTCTCCCGCGGCGCTGGGCGGCGAGGCGCCGGCGCACCTGATCGGGCTGACGGGTCCGCCCGGGGCGGGCAAGTCGACGCTGCTGAGCGCGCTGGTCCACGAGTGGCGGGCGCGCGACCAGACGGTCGCGGTGCTGGCGGTCGACCCGTCGTCGCGCCGCTCCGGCGGCTCGCTGCTCGGCGACCGCGCGCGGATCGAGCACGACCCGCGCGACGACGGCATCCTGATCCGCTCGACGGCAGCCGGCGGCCGGCTCGGCGGGCTTGCCGCCCCGACCCGCGAGGCGGCCCAGGCGCTCGCCGCGGCCTTCGACGTCGTGGTGATCGAGACGGTCGGCGTCGGCCAGTCGGAGACCGACGTCGAGGAGGTCTGCGACACGGTCGCGGTCGTCGTGCAGCCGGGATCTGGCGACACGTTGCAGTTCCTCAAGGCGGGGATCATGGAGGTGCCAGACGTCCTGGTCGTGACGAAGGCCGACCTCGGCGACGTCGCGCTGCGCAGCCGCCGCGACCTCAGCCAGGCCGCACGCGCGCTCGGCTCGCGCGAGATTCCGGTCGTCGCGGTCTCCTCGGTCCCTCCCCCCTCCGGCATCTCCGAGCTGGCCGACGCGCTTGCCGCCCACCGCGCGGAGGTCGACCTGGCCGCCCGCCGCCTGCGCTCCCGCCGGATGACGGCGCTGCGCGAGCTCGTGGCGGAGCACGGCGAATCGGCGCTGCGTGCGCTCGGCGGCCGTCGTGAGGCGGAGCGCCTACTGGCCACGCAGGACCCGGCGCTCGACGTCCAGGAGCTCGTGGCGGCGCTGCGCGACAGGACCGTCGACGCGCCGCTAGCGCAGACCGGCGAGGATGCGCCGCGATGACCCTTCCCGTCCAGGCGGCCGTGCTGCTCGGCGTCTTCGCCGCGACCACCGCGGTCGCGCTCGCGGCCGGCGCCGCCAACCTCGGCACCGCGATGGGAATCGGTCAGATCGCCTTCGCGATCGTGCTCGTCTGGCTGCTGCTCAAGCGCTAACGCGACGGGCGGTCATAATGGGCGACATGGAGGGCTCAGCCCCAGACTCCGTCGGAACGCGCTCCAGCTGGCTGCGCTGCTACCGCTGCTGGTCGCAGAACCTCGAGGTACAGGTCCACTACGAAGGGATCCTCAAGGTCGACACCGACACCGCCGAGGCCGTCGAGCCGGTCGAGGAGGTCCAGGAGGCCGTCGTCCAGTGCCTCGACTGCATGCACGACCAGCCGCACCTGAGCCTCGCCTTCTACGAGGAGGACGGCCGCCGGATCAGCCGCATCGAGGCCGTCGACGACCGCTGGGAGCGGATGGTCACCGGCACCCCCTGGGTCGCCTCCTGCACCGTCACCGTCGAGGGCGACCAGGTCGAGAGCTGCTCCGGCCCCGAGGCCGCCGACTCGCTCGCCTTCGCTGCCTTCGGAGACCACGGCACGCGCGAGTTCTTCACCCACGTCCGCTTCCACAAGCACGAGGAGGACGGCCAGATCGTCGTCCACATGCTGGTCGAGCTCTACGCCCGCTCGGCCGAGGAGGCGACCGACGTCCTCGAGGGCGCCGCACGTGGCGGCCTCGCGATCACGTCGCTGGCCGAGGAGTCGCGTCCGCCCGCCGCGGTGGACGACGACGGGCATTAGTACGCCGATTCTGCGAATTATCGGCTGACCCCCCTTGCGCGGGGTACATGGTTTCGACAAGGATGGGCAGGATTCCTTCAAGTTTGTATGGAGAACCTGCTCAAAGCGCGTACTGCCGTTAGCCGCTGCCTCAGTCGGTTGGTCGTCGCGTGTGCCTGCGCGTGCTTCGCGTTCCTCGCGCTCGCCATCTCCTCAGTCGAAACGCAGGCCAGCGGCGGATTTGCCCCATCGCGCGAATCAAGCGACAGCCGCTCGATCGGCAATCCGTTCCAAGCACGTAGCCAGAAGCCGGCTGCGAGGCGCGGAGCCAGCGGGAAGCGGGCGCGACGGACCGCAAAGCGGCCACGCGGGAAGACACGGCGGCGCGCGCTGCTCAACAGGCGCGAGCGCGCGTGGCGCAAGTGGAAGCGCAAATCCGATGCCACGCGCCGCCGCTGGAGCGGCCCGGTAGAGATGGGCAGCCTGCCGCTCACGCTGTTTGACCCGCCCGCGGTCACGTTTCCAGACATAGCGACTCCCGGACCGGTGTCGACTCCGCCGCCAGCTCAAGCCCCACCCGCTCCCGCCCCGACGCCGGTACCACCGCCAGCGGCGCCGGTGCATCCTTCCGCACCTGCTCCCCCGGTGCCGGTACCCCGCCCGCCCGCGCCCGTCCCAACTCCGGTGCCCCCACCGGCTACAGCTCCGGCCCCGGAGCCTGAGCCGGATCCGACGCCTGAGCCGGAGCCCGACCCGACCCCGGAGCCCGACCCAACCCCAGAGCCTGACCCGCAGCCCGATCCAGCTCCCCCGGTCGAGAGTCCGCCAGTCGAGACCCCTCCGATCGAAATCCCGCCGATCGACCCCTTCCCCCCGTTCCCGCCCCTGGAGCCGACTCCAGCCGAGCCTGCGCCTGAGCCGGACCCTTCGCCGGCCGAGGAGGACCCGCCACCAGCGGGGGAGACACTCCCGCCACCCGTTCCCGTAGACCCAGCGCCCGCTCCGACACCCGAGCCGCCGCCGCCAGCGCCTGTTCCCCCACCCGCTCCGCCGGCGGAGTTGCCGCCACCGCCGTCGAGCGTCCGCCCGGTGGTCGACGCTGGTTTCGAGAACGGCTTGCGCAACTGGAACACCGCGGGAGTCGGCGACGTGGTACCGACAGTGGTCAGCGACGTCGTCCGCGAGGGCTCGCGGGCCGCGGCCGTGGTGCTAACCGGCGCCCAGAGCCGCTCGGAGCTGATCCTCGGCGGCAATGGCGGGAACAGCGGGACGATCAGCTTCTCCGAGGGAGACGAGAGCTTCTACGGCTTCTCGTTCAACGTGCGCGAGATGGTCTACGGCAAGCCCGGCGGCCACAACCTGGTCATGCAACTCAAGAGCGACGGCGAAGGCAGCCCGGCGTTCGGTCTCCAGCTCTGGGACTACCAGGGCAAGCGCGGCCTCTGGTCACACGGAGGCGCGATGGGCGGCGACCGCTACCTCGCCCCGATCGCTCACGGCGCCTGGCAAGACATCGTCGTCCGCTTCAAGGCATCGAGTCAGGGCGCCGGCCTCTACGAGCTCTACCTGAACGGGCAGCTGATCGATGCCCGCAGCGGCGTCAGCACGATCGTTCCTGGACGCACCACCGCCTACATCAAGAACGGGCTCTATCGCAACGGCGCGACGGTCCCCGGAACGTCGGACATCCGTCTCGATGCAGCACGGCTCGGCACCACCTGGGCCGAAGCCAGCATCCGCTGAGCATCTGATCGTCATACGTCCGTCCACGGGACGTATGTCCAACCGAGGCCACTGAAGCTCCCGCTCCGCGCACCTGGCGACGAGCCAGGTTCGCATGACGAACTCGCGGCCGGCCTCCACTGTCTCCCGTCTCCTGAGCGCTCGCGTGCTGGTTGGCGCGCTGTCGGCCGCGGCACTGCTGCTGCCCGTCGCGCCCGCCGCCGCCCACGAGAACGTCACCGTCGCGGCCGCCGCCAGCGCCGACTCGGCCGGCAAGATCGCCTTCACCGTGCGCGCCGCCCGCGCCGACCGGATCGCCCTCTACGTCGACGGCAAGCGCCGCTGGGTCGACAGCGCGACCGGACATCGCTTTGGCCGCTCCGGCCGCCTGAACGCCGGTCCCGGCCGTCACCGCGTCACGGTCGAGGCCAAGAGCTCGACCGGCGCCGTGGCCCAGGCCAGCCGCGTCGTGCATGTGCGAAAGTCGCGCAAGTCGAGCAGCCGCCGCCGGCAGGCCCCGAAGCCGAAGCCGCAGCCCAAGCCGGCCCCCGCTCCAGCTCCAGCCCCGGCCCCGACCCCGGCCCCGGCCCCGCCCGAGCCGACCCCGGCGCCCACCCCGACTCCTACGCCGGAGCCCACGCCCACGCCCACCCCGACCCCTGAGCCGACGCCCGCCCCCACCCCGGCCCCGAGCCCCGCTCCGATCGTCGCGCCGCTGCTCGACGCCAGCTTCGAGAATGGCCTGGCGAACTGGAACCTCGCCGGCGTCGGCGACGTCAACCCGACGGTCGCCACTGACCTCGTCCGCAGTGGCACGAAGTCCGTCAAGGTCGCCCTCACCGGCAGCCAGAACCGCTCCGAGTTGATCCTCGGCGGCAACGGCAACGGATCGACGAACGGCACCGTCGAGTTCCGCGAGGGTGTCGAGCGCTACTACGCCTTCTCGATCAATGTCCAGCAGATGGTCTACGGCAAGCCCGGCGCCCACAACCTGTTCATGCAGTTCAAGAGCGACGGGACCGGCAGCCCCGCCTTCGGTCTTCAGCTCTGGGACTACCAGGGCAAGCGGGGCCTCTGGTCGCACAGCAGCGCGATGGGCGGCGACCGCTACCTCGCCCCACTCGCCCACAACCAGTGGCACGACGTCCTGATCCACTTCAAGGCCTCGTCGACCGGCAACGGCTTCTACCGGCTCTACCTCAACGGCAAGCTGATCGACTCGCGCGACAACGTCAGCATGATCCTCGCCGGCCGCAGCTACGCGTACATCAAGAACGGGATCTACCGCAACGGCGGCAACATCCCCGGAACGTCGGACATCCGTCTCGATGCGGCGCGGCTCGGCACCACCCAGGCGTCGGTGACACCCGCCAGCTAGGGCGAGAGGCGCGGCGGGAGTCACTCCGCCGTCCCTAAACTGCGCGCATCGTGACTCGGCGACGGTTCTCCAGCCCGCTGCGCGCGGTCGTGCGCTTCGTGGCCGCCGTGATGGTGGTCAGCGGAGCGTTGCTGATCGCCGACGCCGTCACCACTCTGCTCTGGCAGGAGCCGGTCTCGGCGCTCGTTGCTCAGCGTCAGCAGTCGGAGCTCAAGGAGGCGCTCAAGACCCCTCCGCGGCGCGTGATCGAGCGCAAGCCGCTGCCCGGCGACGCGATCGGCAAGATCGAGATACCGGCGATCGGCGTCTCCGAGTACGTCGTGGAGGGGACCGACGTGGACAATCTGCGCAAGGGCCCGGGCCACTATCCAGACACCCCGCTGCCGGGCGGTCGCGGAACCAGCGCAATCGCCGGACACCGCACAACCTATGGCGCCCCGTTCCGTCGCATTGACGAACTGAAGTACGGCGACAAGATCGTCGTCGACATGCCCGACCACCGCTACGTCTACCGGGTGGAGCGCACGAAGATCGTCGACGACTCCGACTTCTCCGTCCTGCTGCCGGTCGGCTATCGGCGGCTCATTCTGAGCGCCTGCCACCCGCTGTACAGCGCAGCGCAGCGCGTGATCGTGTTCGCGCGGCAGGTCTCGCGCGGCCCATCCCGCGTCGAGCGCCACTAAAGCGCCGCTGACCATCGAGACATCGAACGTCCGTCCAATCGGGTCGGGCTCGATGCTGCCCGGCCGGCGATCGGACGAGCAGGGGTTGCATGGCAGCCCCGCACACCGCCGCGCACCGCCTCTGGCTTCGCGCCGCGATAGCGGCGACCACGATTGCGATCGTCGCCCTGCTCGCCCTGCTGCCGGCCACCTCCCAAGCCGCCACCGGGCGCGTCTCGATCGCGGCCCCGGCGAAGATCGCGGCGCCGGCCAACGCCCACTTCAAGGTCCGGGCCTCAGGTGTCCGCGCGGTGGCGCTCTACGTCGACGGCAAGCGCCGCTGGCGCCGGGCGACCAAGGGCCGCTTCGGCCACGCCGGCGTTCTCCACACGCGTCATCTGCGTCCGGGACGCCACCGTCTGACGGTCCGCGGCGTTCGCGGCTCGCGCGTGGCCCGTGCCACCCGGGTCGTCCGCGTGGCACGACCGACGAACGTTCAAAAGCGCCAGGCCGCACCCTCGGCCACGCCCGCGGGGGCCAACGGCCTCCTGCTCGACGCCGGCTTCGAGGACGGTCTGAGCAACTGGAACACGGCCGGCGTCGGCGATGTCGTCCCCTCGGTCGGCAGCGATGTCGTCCGCAGTGGCGCCCGCTCGGCCAGGGTCACGCTGACCGGCGGCCAGGACCGCTCCGAGCTGATCCTCGGCGGCAACGGCAACGGCTCGACCGATGGAACCGTCGAGCTGCACGATGGTGACGAGCGGTTCTACGCCTTCTCGATCAACGTTCGGCAGATGGTCTACGGCAGGCCCGGCGCCCACAACCTGATCACCCAGCTCAAGAGCAACGGCGAGGGCAGCCCCAACTTCGGCCTCCAACTCTGGGACTACCAGGGCAAGCGCGGCCTCTGGTCACACGGCGGCGCGATGGGCGGCGATCGCTACCTCGCCCCGTTGGCCCACGACCAGTGGCACGACGTCCTGATCCACTTCAAGGCCTCGTCGACCGGCGGCTTCTACCGCGTGTACCTCGACGGTCAGCTCGTCGACTCACGCGACGGTGTCAACGTGATCCGTTCCGACCGCGACGGCGGCTACATCAAGACCGGTCTCTACCGCAACGGCGACGAGATCCCCGGCACGTCGGACATCCGCCTCGACGCGGCGCGGCTCGGCACCACGCAGGCCTCGGTCACCGGCTGATCAGCGGGGCGAGCAGCGTCGCGCCCTCGACGGACGACTGGTCGCGGGCCTCGAGGAAGAGGATCAGGCCGATTACCAGCACCAGCGAGATCGCGACGACCGCGAGCCAGTAAATGATCTTCAGGATCACCGGCGCGATCCTATTCCCCGTCGGTGCTGTCGAGGTCCGCCCGCAGCTTGCGTAGCCCGCGGTACAGGCGCCCCTCGACGGTCGTGAGCTTCTCGCCGAGAAGGTTCGCGATCTCCGGGGCGGTGAGGTCGCCGCCGTAGCGCAGCGCGACGGTCTCGCGCTCCTCGCCGCTGAGCTGGCTCATCGCCCGGGCGACCTCGTCGCGGCCCTCGATGCGGTCGAGCTCGGATTCGGGCGCCGACGCGGCCACCGTCCCACCGAGGCGATCGACCGCGCGCGACTCGGCCTCCGACCTGCGCGCGCTGTCGCGCAGGCAGTTGAGCGCGATCGTGTAGAGCCAGGTCTTTGCCTTCGCTTTGCGCGGGTCGTAGCGGCGCCGCGCGCGCAGGGCGCGCTCGAAGGTATCGGCGAGCAGGTCCTCGGCCAGCGCCCGGTCACCGGTGCGATACGCGAGGAAGCCGAACAGCGGCTGCGCGTGCTCTGCGTATAGCTGCTCGAAGTCCTCTACTCGCATCGGCTGTTCCTCTTCGCCACTGAATTCGATCCTCCCTGTCAGGAATCGGCTTCCTGCTTCGTATAAGGAGCGATGAACGACAGCGACCGCAATCCGTTTTCCGCCGAGCTTCGCGAGGTCGAGCACCGACTGAGCAGCAGTAGGCCGGAGCTAACCGCGCTGGAGCTCGACGCGATCAAGCGGCGAGCCATGACGTCGGCGACACGGAAGCAACCGTCGCTTTTCTCTAGACAGAAGGGATTCTTGATGAAGTCAAGGCTCGCAGTAACGATGATGCTGGCGCTTGGTCTGCTCATGAGCGGTACCGGCGCGACGCTGGCCGTCTCCGGCATCTCCTCCAGCGGCAGCGCCGCCTCGGTCCAGTACCCGGACCAGCAGCCGGCGGCTGACGTGCTCGACGAGGGCGACACCGGCACTCCGGCCGCGAGCCCCGCAGTCGAGGTCCAGCCGACCCGCCAGGTCAGCAACAGCGGCGGTGGCGACACGCTGCCCTTCACCGGCTTCCTGGCCATCCCGGTGCTGCTCGGCGGTGTCGCGCTCCTGACGACCGGTGCTGTCCTGCGTCGTCGCAGCGGTAGGGACGACAACGCTCCGGCGTAGTCGCAGCCTGTAAGCGGCCGGCGACAGCCGCCGCTACTGGATTGGGAGGCGGGCCCTTTGGGCCCGCCTCTTCCATTTCTGGGGGTCATTGCCGCGTAGAAGCTCGGCCGCCTCTTGCGGGCGCGGCTCGAGCGGGTTGAGCCGCCGAGCGATCGCGAGCTGGCGACGCGGATCGAGGCCGGCGGCGGCACGCACGATCGCGAGCCCATAGTGCGTCTCCCAGCTGTTCGGGTCGCGCGCGACCGCGTTGTCCATCGCCTGCAGCGCCAGTTGCGTCTGCCCCTGCCGGACGTCGCAGAACCCGAGGATCTCGAACGGCTCCGGGCGGACGCTGACGGCGTCGAGGGAGTCCAGCGCCGAGTTGATGGCGGTATTGCAGTCGCCCTGCTTGAACGCGGCCACCGCCTTGTCCAGATGCCCCTGCGAGATCACGGTCGCAGCCGGCGTCACCGCGAGGATCAACACGCCGAGCGCCGCGACGATCCGGACGATCTGACTCGGTCCCGCGCCGGACGGTTCCGCTCCGGAGCGCGAGAGCGCCAATCCGCCCAGCGCGAAGAGCCATAGCGTCACCGCCGGCATCTCCCAGTCCCAGTCGATCCCCGCGTGGACGGCCCAGATCGCCGTCATCGCGAGCACCGCGGCGTACACGTTGCGGTTCGGCCCGCGTGCACGCAGCGCGGCGCCGACCAGTAGCGCGAGGAGGGTCCCCACAATCAGGATCAGGCCCACCAGGCCAAGCTCCGACATGACCTCCAGGTAGAGCGAGTGGCCGTCGTTGACGGTGAACGCGTATGGCCTGTCGCGAGCCCAGAGGAGTTGGTAGGTCCCCGCGCCGTTCCCAGCGAGCGGCTCGTCGCGGAAGCCGTCGAGGGCGACCCGCCAGTGGTCGATCCGGCCGTTGTTGCCGAGATTCGTCAGCCGCGACCGGGTGTCGCCGCGATCGTCGACCACATCGCCCGAGACGAAGCGATCCCACTGGCGGTCGACCCGCCCCGGGGCGTCGACGGCGACCGCCGCCAGCAGAACGCCCACGATGCCCGTGACGATGATCGCGTTGCGCGTGGTAGTGCCGATCCGGCGGGCAGGCCGGTCGATCAGCCACCGGTCGAGTCTGCCCGTGGCGGCGCGGACGCCCGCCGCCACGAGTGCGCAGATCACCAGAACCCAGGCGAGATCGTGGCCTTGCGCGATGGCAGCCGGGCTGTCGAAGCGCTCGGAGGCGAGCAGATCGGCGCGATAGGCGAAGACGAGCGCGACCGCGGTCGGCGGAACCGTCGCGATCAGGCCGCCGATCACGGCCCGTGGCCGCGCGACGACCAGGTAGATCAGCACGCCGACGACAGCAAGCGCGAGCGAGGCGCGCGAGAAGGTCAGCAGCAGCGTCGCGGCCAGCAAGGGCACCGCGGCCGCGGCGAGCACCCGTACGACGCGGTGCTCACGCTCGCTGGTGGTGAGGTGGGCGCAGGCGACGATCCCGAGGGCCGCGAGAAGGCCCAGCGCGTTCCAGTAGGTGACCGGGAAGCTCAGCCGGTCATCGTGGACGTTGGCGGCGATCGGCCAGAGGTCCGGCGCCACCCGCGTTATCAGGCCGCTAATGCAGATGATCGCCGCAGCGCCCGCCAAGCCGCGAATTCCCCACCCGACCCGGCGCGGGTCCGAGGCGAGCGTCGCGAAGAAGCCCAGCGTGAGGACGTAGAGCAGCGCCCGGTCGAACTCCAGCAGCGCCCGCGCCGACGCGTCCGACCATCCGGCCGAGGCCAGCGTCCAGACGGCAAATGCGACCAGCAGCGCCAGCGGCAGACCCACGGCCGTCCCGACGCCCGCGAACGGGTAGCGCGCGAGAGTGATCCTCAACACCAGTGCCGCGCAGAGCACGAGCGCCGCGAAGGCCGTCGCAGCCGGGAAGAAGCCCCCGCCGCTGAAACCCAGGAAGACCGTCAGACCGCCGATCAGGACCGCTATCGCAGGCCCGCCCCAGGCGTCCCAGCGTGAGCGCGCCGGTGCTTCGACGGGGCGCGATTGTTCAGGGGCCGTTAGCTCGATGGCGATTTCACCATTTCCGGGTTATGGTCGTTGTGGTCTTGCGCTAAGCCCTCAGAACAAGACATTCCGAGGGCGATAGAAGCAGTCCTGAATAGAAAACTCTCTGCGCCCCAGGAGCCTGGCCCTCTTGGCCTTCAATCGAATCGACAAACATGCCTGATCTGGTCTCAAGTCGCGAGCGCATCGTGCCGACAGGAATACACACGATCATGGACAGCTTCGCCTACGAGTCCACCGCTTCGCTCGATCTGCCGACGCAGCTTGAGACCGCTCGCGCCGGCACCGGCCGATCGGCAGCGCGGGAGCGCTCGACCGTCCTGCGTCGCCTGCTGCTGCTCGCCGACGTCGTCTCCGCCGCCCTTGGCGGTCTCCTGACCACACTCATCTTCGGGCTCGGCCTGTCCACCGGCCTGATGCTCACCGCCGCCGTGATGGCCGGATCGGTGACGCTCGGCTTCTTCTTCGGTCTCTACAACGACGGCGGCCTGCGTGGCTGGGCCAGTGGGCTCTCGGACGCCCCGCGGATGCTCGTCGCGGCACTGCTGCTCTCCTGGCCGATCTTCGGCGTCGCCGCGCTGGCGAACCTCGAGCATGCCGCCGTGGTCGCCCTCGTCGCTACGACGGCGACCGCGAGCATCGACAGCCTGGCGCGCTCCCTGAGCCGCGGCTGGGTGCACCGCGTGACGCCACTGCGGCAGCGGACGGTGATCGTCGGGTCCGGCATGGTCGCCGAAAAGATCGTCGAGCGCCTGGAGCGCCACGACGAGTTCGGCCTCGAGGCGATCGGCCTCGTCGACGACGAGGTGCATGCGCTGCACGGCGTCGACCTGCCGAAGCTCGGCTCGCTCGACCAGCTGCACGCCGTGCTCGACGCCTACGACGTCGACCGCGTGATCATCGCCTTCTCGCGTGCCAGCCACGACCAGCTGCTCAGCTGCATCCGCGTCTGCCGCGACCACAGGGTTGCCGTCGACGTGGTGCCGCGCCTGTTCGAGCTGCTCGACGGAGCGCGTTCGCTGAGCCAGATCGGCGGCCTGCCGATGCTTTCGATCGGCGCACCGCCGCTGAGCGCCTTCTCCCGCGCCGCCAAGCGCGGGCTCGACATCGCGATCTCCGCGCTCGCGTTGCTCTTCCTCAGCCCGCTGCTGCTGACAGTCGCGGTCCTGATCAAGATCAACTCGCGCGGACCGGTGTTCTTCACGCAAGTGCGCGCCGGCCGCGGGGCAACGCCGTTCAAGCTGCTCAAGTTCCGCTCGATGTACCGCGACGCCGAGGAGCGCAAGGCCCAGTACGAGCAGCAGAACGAGGCCGACGACGGCGTGATGTTCAAGATCAAGCGCGATCCGCGCATCACCCGGGTCGGCCGCGTGCTGCGCCGTACGTCGATCGACGAGCTGCCCCAGCTGATCAACGTGCTGCGCGGCGACATGAGCCTCGTCGGACCGCGGCCGCTGATCCTCAGCGAGTCCAAGCACGCCGCGCAGACCTGGCATGCCCGTCGGCTCGACCTCCGTCCCGGGATGACCGGGCTGTGGCAGGTCTCTGGGCGCTCCGACCTCCCGTTCCAGGAGATGGTCCGCTTCGACTACCAGTACGTCGCCGGCTGGTCGCTCGCACGCGACTTCGAGATCCTGCTCGCGACCTTCCCGGTCGTGCTGTCCGGCCGCGGCGCATACTGAGGCCGTGACCGCAAACGGCTTGCGCCCCCTCGCGGGCGCGCTGGAGAACCGCTCGCGGGACGCGATCGGCCTCTGTTACCACTCGATCGCCGCGCCCGGGCCGGACTGGACCTCGGTCCCGCCGGACCTGTTCGAGCGCCAGCTCGACGCCTTGCGACGTCGCGGCTACCGGGCGGCGGGGACCGAGCATCTCGCTGGCATGGCCGCCGGCGGTCGCCTCGACGCCCGCCGCGCCCTGCTGACCTTCGACGACGGCTACGTCGACAACTACACGACCGCACTCCCCCTGCTGCGCGAGTACGGATTCCGGGGCATCGTCTTCCTGCTGCCCCCCTACGTCGATTCCGGCGCCCCGTTCGACTGGCCGGAGGTGGCCGACCGTCAGCTGCAACATCCCGACGTGATGCGCTCGATGGACTGGTCGCAGGCTGGCGAGATGGCCGAGGCAGGCTGCGAGTTCGGCAGCCACGGGCTCACCCACCGCCACCTGCCCGACCTGTCGGACGCCGACCTGCGCGACGAGCTGGCGGATTCCAAGCGGCAGATGGAGGAGCGGCTGGGCAAGCCCTGCCCCCTGTTCGTCTATCCGTTCGGCGAGTGGGACCGGCGGGTCGCCGAGGCCGCGGCGGACACGGGATACGAGTGGGCTTTCACGCTGCCGTACGAGTCGCAGCGCGACACGACCCCGATGACGCTTCCGCGAATCGCGGTCGACCAGCGCGACAGCCGCTGGCGCTTCGAGCTGAAGCTCCAGCCGCAGGGCAGGCGCCTGCTGCTGTCGCCGCTGAAGACTCGCCTGCGGCGCGTGCTGCGGAGGTCCTGATGAAGGTCGCGATGACTTTCTACGGCGACTCGAGCCGCCGCTCTGCCTGGTCGGGAACCCCGCGCAGCCTCGCCGACGCGATCGAGGGACTTGGATTCGACCTGTCGCACGTCAGCGCCGTTCCGCGGCAGCTGCCGCTCCCCGGCCGCCTGCGTCACCGCCTGGACGCGAAGCGCCAGCTGCGCGTCGACGACGCCGAGCGAGCGGGCAAGGCGCTGGGACGCCGGCTGAAGCGCGAGGCCCCACTCGACGGCATCGTCCAGATCGGCACGGAGTACTTGGTCCCCGCGGGCACTCCGCTGGCGACCTTCGAGGATATGACCGTGGCCCAAGCACGCGCCTTGGATCACCCGCTGCTGGCCGACATCCCGACCGACCACCTCGACGAGTGGGTTGAGCGCCAGCGCCAGGCGTACGAGCGCGCCGAGGCCTGCTGCGTGACGACCGCCTGGGTGCGCGACTCGATCGTCGCGGACTACGGGATCGACCCGTCGAAGATCCACGTCGTCGGGCTCGGGCGCAATCTCGACCCCAAGCCAGTCGAGCGGGACTGGTCGCAGCCACGCTTCCTCTTCGTCGGTCAGGACTGGCCCCGCAAGAACGGCGCCGCCGTGGTCCATGCCTTCGGCGAGCTGCGCAAGAGCGTGCCCGACGCGACCCTGACGCTACTCGGCAACTGCCCGCCGGTCGATGCGCCGGGCGTACGGGTGCACGAGCCGCTGTTCCTCAACCACCCCCACCAGCGCAAGCAGATGGAGCAGCTGTTCGAATCCGCCACCTGTCTCGTGCTGCCGTCGCTGATCGAGCCGTCGGCGATCGTGCATCTCGAGGCCGCCGCGGCAGGCGTCCCGAGCATCGGAACAGCCGTCGGCGGCGTCAGCGACCTTGTCGGCGACAGTGGCAGGCTCGTCGACCCGCACGACCCCGACGCCCTGTTGAGCGCGATGCTTGAACTGGCGGACGGGGCGACGGCCTCCCGCCTCGGAGCAGCGGCTCGCCAGCGCGGTGAGTGGTATACCTGGCCGAAGACCGCCGAACGGATCGTGACCGCACTCGGCCTCGAGCCCCCGGCTGGCCAATGACCAAGGTCCTCCTGGTCTGCTCGCCCGGCGGGCATCTCCAACAGATGCTGGCGCTGCGGCCCGCCTGGGACGACTTCGACCGCTCCTGGGTCACCCTGACGGGCGCCGACGTCGGCGTTCTGCTCGCCGACGAGCGTGTCCACCTCGGGCACGGCCCGACCAACCGCAGCCTGACCAACCTGGTGCGCAACGTCGCCTTCGCGTGGAAAACGCTCCGCACCGAGCGGCCCGACGCGATCCTCTCGACCGGCGCCGGCCTGGCCGTCCCCTTCTTCCTGATCGGGAAGGCGCTCGGAATCCGGCTGGTCTACGTCGAGAGCGTCACGCGCAGCGAGACGCTCTCGCTCAGCGGACGGCTCGTCTACCCGCTGGCGCGGCGGTTCTTCGTCCAGTGGCCGACCGTCGCCTCAAAGCGACGACGCGCTGAGTACGAGGGAAGCATCCTGTGATCTTCGTGACCGTCGGAACCCACCAGCAGCCGTTCGACCGGCTGCTCGAGGCGCTCGAGACCCTCGACGGCGAGGAGCTGATCGTCCAGCACGGCCCGGGCAAGGCGCCCGCGAACGCGGCGCACGCCGAGGCGTTCATGCCCTTCGACCGGATCATCGACCTGCTCGGCCGTGCCGACCGGGTGATCACCCATGCCGGCGTTGGCAGCATCATCTGCGCCAGGCGCGCGGGGCATCTGCCGCTCGTGGTCCCACGTCGCCACGACCTCGGCGAGCACGTCGACGACCACCAGGCCGAGCTGACCCGCTCACTCGAGGCCCGTGGAGCTGTGATCCCGGTCTGGGACGTCGGCGAGCTCTCGACGGCACTCGCCAGCGCCCCGCCCCGCGGTCCTTCCAGCGAGCCGAGTGACCCGCAGCTCTGTGGCGCGGTCCGCGCCGCGCTGCTCGGCGCTCCGCGCGCCTAGAGCAGCTCCGTGTAGATCGCGTCGAGCCGGGCGGCGATCGCGCTCGGGGAGAAGTCCTCCACCCGCTCGCGTGCGGCCGTGGCGAGTGCGGCGCGCAGCGTCGCGTCCTCCGCAACCCGAACTAGCGCGTCGGCGAGCGCGCTTGGGTCGTCGATCGGGACGAGCAGCGCCTCACGACCGTCCTCGACGACCTCCGGGACTCCGCCGACCGTCGTCGAGACGATCGCCATCTCGTAGGCCATCGCCTCGAGCAGGGCGATCGGCAGGCCCTCCGACCGCGACGACAGGACGAAGATCCGCGCACGCCGCAGCGCGTCGTCCTTAGCCGCGTGGTCCATCCATCCGATCCACGACAGCTGCGGGAAGCGCTCGAGCAGCGCGGCGCCCGCCTCCGGAAGCTCCCCCGGCCCGGCGAGCATCACGCGCAGCTCTGGCGCCCGCTCGAGGACCGTCGGGAGTGCCTCGAGCAGCGTGTCCCCCGCCTTGGCGGCGTTGGCGAACCCGCCCAGGTAGATCGCCTCGACGGGCGCGCCCTGCTCCTCATCTGGGCGCCGTTCAGCCGGACCCGGCGGCGCTGCGTTGGGAAGCACCGCAACGTCGGTCAGCCCGTAGGCGTGCTCGAGCGCCCGCGCGCTCGCCGATGAGACGGCGATAACCACGTCTGCCGCCTTGAACGCGGAGCGGAACAGCGCCACGCTCGGCCGGCCGAGCCGCTCCCTGAAGTTCGCGACGTCACCCGGCCCTGAGTGGACGTGCAGCACGACCCGTCGCCGCAATGTCTTTGCCAACAGGACGCAGACCGACTTGCGGTACGCGCTGCCGCGGACCGTCGCATGGACATGCACGATCCGCCCTCTGCCGCGCAGGCTCCAGATCGTCAGCTCGACGAGCGCCCGGCAGAACACCAGCAGGCGCCGCAGCGGCGCGGTGCCGACGTATGTGGAGAGCGTGTCGAGCCGGTAGCTGTCCGCCAGCGGAGAGTCGACCAGGCCTCGGATGACGGCGGCCATCCCCCCGCCGATCCCTGCGTCCGGACCGACCTGGAGGACCCGCGGCCGCTCAGGCGTTGCCGACATCGCCGATCCCCGGCAGCCCGGCCGGCGGCGGGCCCCACCGGCCGCGAGCGAAGTCGATCTCACCGCGGACCGTGCCGATCGCGAGCGCGACCATCTCGCGGTGGTCCCCCGGACGTATCCCGATCGCCCGGACCAACGCGCGCGCGCTGTAGAGGACGACCAGCCAGCTCAGCCTCCGCACAGCCGCGAAGAGGCCCCGCCGCCCAGCGGCGCGCCGGGCGTATTCGATCCCGTTCCGTGCCATCAGATAGGCCCAGGCCCCCGGACGCTTGCCGCCGCCGGGGTCCTGGTCGGCGAATGCCGCCGTGACGACCGCGACGCGGTAGCCGGCCGTTCGGATGCGCAGGCAGAGGTCGGTCTCCTCGTAGTAGCCCCAGAACCGCTCGTCGAAGCCGCCCGCGCGCCTGAGCGCCTCGGCGCGGATCAGCATCGTCCCGCCGTCAACCCATTCGCACTCGGCTACGGCCCCGGCAGCGGCGGGGAGCTCGACGATATGCCGGTTGGCGCCCACGTCGTCGGTGCTGCCGCCGTAGGAGAACACCTCGTCGGTCCCGGTCACCATCAGCGCCGGCCCGAAGACGCCGACGTCGGTGCGTTGGGCGGCGGCTTCGAGCATCCGCGCCAGCGCGCCCGGCCGCAGCCGCGCGTCATGCGTGAGCAGCAGCAACAGCTCGGCCTCCCCGGCGAGCTCGCGCTCGATCCCGCGGTTCATCCCGCCCGCATAGCCGAGATTGCCGCCGGTGCGCAGGATCTCGAACCCCTCCGGGACGTCGGGGTCGGGCTCGTCAGGCGCGGCGGCGTTGTGAACGATGAGCACGTCGGCGGGCGCGAGGCCCTCGTCGAGCAGCGACTGCAGCAGGGGAACGTGCTCGCCACCACGCCCGTAGGTCAGGACCACCACACGCACAGCACCGGTCATTTGCCCTCCTCCGCCCGCGCGGCCGTGCGCGCGTCCCGCGCCTGCTTGATCGCCCGCGCACGCGGCTCCAGCACGGTTCGCAGAGCCGCGGCGACCTGGACCGGGTGGTGGCGGCGTCCGACAACCCAGGTGGCGGCCTGGCGCCGGCCGGTCTCGAACCGCTGCTTGTACCCCTCGTCGCCCCACATCAGGTCGTAGATTGCGGCGCCCTCGTCGGCGGCCGACTCGATCGTGTGGGCGAGCAGCACGGTCCCGAGCGCGAGCCGCTCATAGCTCTCGCTCAGTCCCGACAGCGCGTAGCAGTAGCGCTCGCCGATCCGCCACCCGTACCAGGCGGCCGCCGGCTGACCGTCGGCTTCGGCAATCCAGAGCCGCAGCCAGCCGCGCTCGAGCGCCGCGGCGGCGAACCGGCGCTGGAGATCCTTGGCCTCGTCCGACCCCGACGACGAGCCGCCCCGGTCGGTCCACCGCTCCTCGTGCAGGCGGAAGAAGGTCTCCATGTCGTTGCCGAGCTCGGCCGGATCCGAGGTGAGGCGGAACGTCAGGCCGTGGTCGCGCTCCAGCTTGCGCCGGCGCCGCCCGAGCTGGCTGCGGAAGTTGCGGCTGCGGCCCGCCAGGTATCCGGCGTAGCCCTCGTCGCCGAAGGCGATGTACGGCAGGACGTCGGTGCGGCGCGCGCCCGTGCGCGCCAGGGGTGCGGCAGCCGACCTCCAGAGCGCCACTGGCCAGGCGCTGCCGGCGTCGATCCGGTCGAGACGCAGCAGCTGCCAGCGGTGGCGCTCGCACCGCAGCGCCTCAGCGCAAGCGGCCGCCATCGCCCACTCGTCCTCAGGGCGGCAGACCGGCGTGAACCAGTCGCCGCGCCGCGCGCCCGCGAACTGCAGCGTTCGCAGCGGTCCCTGGGAGGCGACCACCAGCGGCAGCACGCCGCGCAACCGGCCGTCGACGCGCCAACAGAGCAGGAACGGGCGCTCGGCGGTGTTGGTCGCGCGACAAGCCTCGAACCACTCCGGAGTAAGGAAGGGATTGGCGCGCAGCTCCGCGATCGACCGCCAGGCATCGACCGACTCGGCATCGAGACCGGCGACTCCCCCTTCGATCAGCTCAGCGGTCATCATGCGGCCTCAGACCGCCGGCGTTGCCGGCTGGCGGTCGCGCGGGAACGGGAAGCGGAGCTTCTCGGGTAGGAGGTCCTTGCGGGTCGCAATCACCCAGTAAGGCAGCCCGTAGGCGAGCACGATCGCCGCGAGGCCGACAATGGCGGCCGGGCGGCCGTCGGGAGTCCCGACGAGCAGCGTGAAGATCGCCGGCAGGATGGCTAGTCCGATTGCGAGCAGGCCCGGCAGCGCAACGCCCTCGTAGAAGTCGCGCCAGCGCAGCTCGAACCGCTTCAGGAAGCGGACGTTGAACAGGATCGCTCCGAACACCACGGAGATCACCGTGCCGGCGACGATCCCCCAGAGCCCGAACACCTGCGACAGAGCGAGCGTCAGGACGAGGTTGAGCCCCGCGACCAGCGCGGAGTTTGCCGAGACCATGCCGGGAAGGCCCGCGCCCATCGCGATCGTCGAGCCCGCACCGGTAGTCAGGTTGATCAGGTAGCCGATCGTCAGCACCGTTACGAGCAGCTCCGCGTCGCCGGGCGCCTCGCCGAGCCATGCGATCAGGAGGAACGGCGAGCTGACGGCTACGACCATGAACAAGGGGAACGCGAGCGCGCAGGACCGCACCAGGAAGCGGCTGAAGAGACCGTGGATGACGGCCTTGCCCTCGCTCACGATCGCCGCCGCGGAAGTCGGCACCATCGCCGAGAGCGTCATCAGCGCCGCCCCGCGGACCGAGATGACGACCCGCGATGCGACCTCATAGACCGCCGCCGCGCGGATGTCCACGACCATCGCGATGATCACCTTGTCGGTCTGGAAGTTGACGAGGTCGGCGATCCAGCCGATCTGGTTCTTGATGCTGAACGAGAGCACCTCCTTGACGAGGGTCCGCGACGGCAACGCCACGAAGGGGCTGTGCCAGACGTAGCGCATCGCGAAGTAGGTCGGCACGATCCCGACGAGCGCGGCGGCCGCATTCGCCACCGAGTAGACGACCAAGCTCGAGCTGATGGCGAGAGCGGCGATGCTGAAGCAGAAGTTGATCGTCAGGGCCGCCGTCACCGCGACGTTCGGCGGGATCATCCGCCGCTTGCCGAGGCCGACGGCCCCGAGCGCGCTGTCGAAGCCGTTGAACGTCCAGATCGCCGCCGACGAGAGCGCGATGATCCGCATCTCCTCCGTGTCGAAGACACCGAGCTTGTCGCTCAGCACCGGCGCCAGAGCGGCCGCGACGAGCAGCGCGAGCACGCCGACGAACGTCACCGCCAGCAGTCCGAGCCCGACGCATTCGCGGATGCGCCTGTCGTCGCCATCGGCATCGAACACCGCGATGAAGCGGGCGAGCGAGCGGCCGATCCCCAGATCGAGCAGCCCGGCGTAGGTCGCAAAGGCCCCGGTGACCGCCCAGACCCCGAACGCGTCGAGCCCCAGCCGGGCGATCATGATCGGCGCCAGCAGGAAGCTGAAGATGTAGCCGACGAAGAGGCTCGACGACTGAGCGAGGGTGTTCTTGAACAGCACGTGGATGCCCTAGCAGACCGTCTGCCGCCGTATTCTGGCACGGTGCACGCGCCCGAACCCTCGCTGCCAAGCGTCCTGCTGGTCATAAACCGACTCGATTTCGGCGGTGCCGAGAGTCAGCTGATGCATCTCGCGATTGGGCTTTCGGAGCTCGGTCATCGGGTCACCATCTGTTGCATCGACAGATCCGTAGTCGACCTTCAATCGTGCGAGCGGGCCGGAGTCGAGGTCGTTTGCCTGCACGCCCAGAAGCGCATTTCGCGCGCTCTGGCGATCCCCCGGATCGCCAGGCTTGCGCGGCGCTTCGACGTCGTCCACTGCACGATGTGGGATGCCAGCCTGTGGGGCCGGCTCGGTGCCATCCTCGCGCGTCGCCCGGTCGTCATCGCCGATCACGCCACCGACCGCTCGATCCAGATCTCGACCGGGGGAGTCGGGCGCGGCGCGTGGATCGCGCGCCACAACCGGCTGCTCGACCGCTTCACCTACGCCACGGTCGCGTGCGCGTCGACCCAGTACCCCGTGCTCGTGGACGAGGGCGTCGCTCCCGAGAAGATCGTCCACATCGTCAACGGCATACCGATGGACCAGACACGGCGGGACGCGGTCGACGGACCGACCCGGGCCGACCTCGGCATCCCCGACGACGCGAAGGTCGTCATGCAGGTCGGGGTCTTCCGGCACGAGAAGAATCAGCTCGGCGCGCTCGACGCTCTGGCACCGCTCCACGAGCGCGACGACCGGATCCACCTGGTCTTCGTCGGCAACGGCCGCCTGCGCGAGCAGGTCGAGCGCCGCGCTGCCGAGCTGGGCGGCGACTGGGCCCACTTCCTCGGCTTCCGCGACGACGTGCCTGGTCTGCTGGCGCTCGCCGATCTGATGATCCTGCCGTCGATCTCCGACGCGATGCCGATGACCGTGCTCGAGGCGATGGCCCTCGGCGTCCCGATCGTGGCGACGGACGTCGGCGACGTCCGCGAGACGCTCGGCGAAAGCGCGGGAATCTGCGTGCCCGCGGGCGACCCCGAGGCGTTCGCGCAGGCGTGCGCGAGGCTGCTCGAGGACGACGAGCTGCGCGCCGCCACCGGCGCGGCCGGTCGCGCCCGGTCGAGCGAGTTCGACGCTGTGACCATGGCGGCGCGCTACTCCGAGCTCCTCGTCGCCGCGCAAGCCGCCCGACAGCCGCGAGGTCATGTCGCCCGGCGCATGGCCGGGCTGTCCAGGTAGCGCGTGTAGGCATCCAGGGTCTGCTCGCCGACCGCCTCCCAGCTGCCATCCGAGCTGGCAGTGCGCACTCCCGCCGCAGCAAGCCCGAGCGCTAGCTCGCGGTCGGTGAGGACCGAGACGAGAGCCGTCGCGAGAGCCGCTGGGTCCTCGGGTGGAACAAGTAGCCCGGAGCCGTCGGACAGCAGCTCGGGAAGCCCTCCGACCGACGTCGCCACCAGCGGCCTTCCGTAAGGCTTGACCAGCGACCCGACCCCACTCTGACTCGCCTGCCGGTAAGGCAGGACGACACATGTCGACTCACCGATCAGGCCCGGCACCTCGCTGTCGGGGACGTGCTCGGCCCGGACCGTGACGCGCGGGTCGGCGAGCGCGGGATGGTCGTCGAGGGCGCCATCTCCGGCAATCGTCAGGGTCGCGTCCGGGCAGCGGTCCCAGACCGCCCCCATCGCGTCGAGCAGGGTGTCGATGCCCTTGTAGTAGGAGATCCGGCCGAAGAACAGCAGCGCCGGATGGTCGGGCAGCGGCTCCACCGGAGCCGGGTCGACCCCGTGCGGGACGACCACCACCGGAGCGCGCGGGGCGACGGTCTCGCCGAGCTCCTCGGCGAGCGCCTCGCCGTGGACGAAGATCAGCCCCGCCGACCCCGCGAGCATGCGGTTGGCGAGGTCGTCGATCCATCTGACGTCGTCATCACCAGGATGGATCGACGGGTCGTGGTAGGTCACCGCGAAACGGCCGCGGCGGACTCCGGCCGCCACGAGCAGCCGCACATCGCTGACGATCGACTGCTGGACATGTACGACGTCCGGCGCGAACGGGCGCAACCTCCGCCTGAGCCGGACCGTCTCCGCCAAGCCGGCGGGCGAGCGCACACGTCCCGTGAGCTGTACATGCTCAACCCCTCCGGCCATCCGCTCGATGAAAGCGTGCGCGGCACCGGGCTGCCCACCGAACTCGAGGTCGTGGTCCCTGGTCAACAGCGTCACTTCGGCCCCGGCCCGGTGGAGGCCGCCGGCGAGTGCCGCCGTGTAGCGGAGCATGAAGTCGCAGGCGAGCAGAACCCGCGGCGGGCCAGGCCGACGGGCCGTCATCCGCTGAGCCCAGACGTCTCGTCCGCGCCGGCAGGCCCGCCGGCGTCGGCGACGATCACACCGGCGAGCAGGCCGAGCATCACCGCCATGTCGGGGACCGTGAAGTAGATCGCGACAGCGGCGCTGATCATGATCGACACGATGCCGACCGCGCAGGCGACGATCGGCAGGTCGTGGGGCCGCCGCCGCAGCGCCTGCACGATCGGGGCGCAGAGGAAGACCAGGAACGCGAGCAGCGCCGGCACGCCGCCCACCAGGAGCAGGTAGAGGTACTGGTTGTGGAGGAACAGCTGTGGGCCCCTGATGAAGCTGTTGGGGGCGATCGACTGCTCGACCCAGACCCCGAACGGCGCGCCGGCCCCGACCCCGAACAGCGGGTTGTCACGGGCGGTCGCCCACGCGGCCCGGGTCTCTGCCTCGCGATCGCGATAGGACCCCTCGCTCGATACCTCGCTGGGGTTGATGATCGTCGCTCCGCGCTTGACGACAGGGTCGATCAGGCGGTCCTGGCCCGAGGGGGAAACCGCGGAGATGAGCGCGATGCCGACCGCACCGACGAGAATCCCGACGACCAGCCGGCTGCGTAACAGCGGCCCGCCGAAGACCATCATCATCGCCAGCCCGAGGACCAGCCCGGACCACATGTTGCGGTTGAAGCTGACGAGGATGTCGATCGCGATGCCCGCCAGAGCCAGTGACCAGCCGAACCGGCCCGCCCCCCGGCTCGCGATGATCTGAGTCACGACGTACCAGAAGAGCGCGTACCCGGCGGAGAGTCCGGCCAGCCGCACGCGCTGGATGCTCCCCACCCCCTCCTCCTCGCGGACGATCTGCGAGCCGGACCCCTTGATGACGTCGCCGATTCCCGACCCGAGCGCGACAGCGAGCGCGACGACGCCGGTGATCGCGGCAAGCGTCACCGCGCCGATCAGCAGAGTCCGGCGTTGCTCGGCGTCGGGAAAGACCCGCACGACCACGTAGAAGATCGTCAGCAGCCCGAGCGACCGCCCCCAGTTGAAGGCGTCGCCGGCAACCATCCTGCCGCTCGCGATCCCCACGATCGACGCCAACACCACGAATCCCAGGAAGACCGCCAGCGCGATCCCGGCGACCCCGCCCCATGTCCTGCGCCGCGGCCGGACCACCGCCACCACGAGCAGGCAGCCGAGGACGAACTCGTAGCCGCTCAGCGTCGTCGGCCCAACCCCGGCCTCCGGGAAGAACCCGGCGTGGAAGATGAAGTCGGTGAACCCGAGGAAGACCAGCGCGGTCGCCATCGGGAAGCGGAAGACCGCCGCCAGGGCGATCGCCGCGATGAACATCAACATCAGGAGCGCGGCACGGCCGTCCTTGACGATGCTCGCGGCAAGCAGGAGCTCGGTGACGAAGATCGCGCCCGCGAAGGCGGCGATCTTCACCGCAGCCGGGATCCGGCTAGCGACTTCGCGCAGTCTGACGCGGTCGGCGGTAGTAGTACGAGTTGCCACGCGGAAGCTCCGTCAGATTCGCCACGACGCCGATCGGGCGGGTGTCGATCAGCGACAGCTGCTTGTTGAAGTTACGTGCCGCGTCGCGCGTCGTCTTGCCGATCGCGCTGACGACGACTACTCCATCGACCTCCGGGATCAGCGCCAGCGCGTCGCTGACGGCGCCAACCGCCGGGCTGTCGATGATCACGACGTCGTAGCGCTTCCGGAGCTCCTCGAGCAGGGCACGCATGCTGGCGCTCTCCAGCAGCTCGGACGGGTTCGGGGGGATCGGGCCACTCGGCAGGACCGTGAGCGCCCGCTGCTCCTCCGAGGAGCCGGACGGAATGTCGATCAGCGCGCGATCGAGCGGGGTCCCCGACAGGACGGAGGACAGACCCACCTCCTCGCTCCCCGAGACGATGCCCTGGAACGACCCGGGCTTGTGCAGGTCCGCCTCTACGAGCACGACGCGATCGCCCATCTCGGCCATCGTCGAGGCCAGATTGCGGGCGACCGTCGACTTGCCGTCACCCGCCTCCGGGCTGGCGATCAGGATCGAGCGCAGCTCGCGGTCGACATTGAAGAAGCGCAGATTGGTCCGCAAGGTACGGAAGGCCTCGCCCTCGGCGGTCGCGGCCGTCGAATCGGAAGAGTTGGAGCTCGCCAGAGCGCGGACCCGCGGAATGCGGGCGAGGATCGGGAGCCCGAACAGCTCCTCCAGCTCCTCGACCAGCCTCACCCGCCGATCGAAGCGCTCGAGCAGCGCCGCCAGCGCAAATCCGAGCAGCGCACCGAGCAGGATCCCGACCGCGACGTTGAGTACCGGCTTCGGCGACGAGCGCTCCGTGGGCGGAGTCGCGGGCTGGACCAGCTCGGCCTTGCCGGTCTGGAGGTCCCGGACCAGCTCGAGCTGCTCGATCCGGTCGTTGAGAGCGACTGCGCGCGGACTCGTCTGCTGGGCTGGCGAGAGCGCGGCGAGGCTCTCGTTCACCCGCTCGATGGCGCTGTCGACCTGTGCCTGGTCGGCGGTCCGGCGGAAGGCGATGTAGGCCTCGCCATAGGCGTTGGCCATGTCGGCCGACAGCTTCGGTGAGCCTGTCGTCGCGGTGATCCGCGCGATGTCCGCCGCGCCGCCGGAGTCCACGCTCACGCTTCCGAGCACCTGAGCACCCGGGACGCCGTCGAGCATCTTCGCCGCCCGATCGGCGACGACCGGCAGCGTGACCAGCTCGTCGTTGGTGGCCGACTCCCGCGCGGGGTCGACGAAGCTGTTGGTCCCGCCCTCGGAGAGCAGGCCCTCGGGCGCCTGACGGAAGAGCAGCGTTGCCGTGGCCTCGTACTCGTTCTCCTGTGTCAGCGTCAGGCCGAGCGCGATCAGAGGGACGACGATCAGCGCCTGCAGAACCACCCACTTGCGGCGGCGCACGATGCGCATCGCCTGCTCGAGGGCGCCTTCGTTCCACGAAGTTGGCGGCGGCGAGGTCGTCACGAGCGGCCTTTCGACGCCGTAATCAATATGCCTTCCAGAATACCCATAGGAAACCGTTACGAGACCCTTCGGCGCAGAGCCAGCGCAGTACGCGCAATCGGCCCCGGACGCAGCCGGCGAGCGGCCGTCCGCGTCAGCACGCGCTTGGCGCGCTCGCCGTTGTAGACACCGACACGCGGCCATTGGAGCGGCAGCGCGGCGGCGGGCGCTCGCGGGACGGTAACGGCAAACCGGTAGCCGGCCTGGGCCGCGGCCTGCACGGCGCGGTCATCGAAGTCGCTGTACGGGTAGGCGAACGACCAGCAGGAAGATCCCATCTGGGCCTCGCACTCGGCACGCGACTCAGTCAACTCGGCCAGGATCGCGGCGTCATCGAGTTGCGACAGCCGCGGGTGGGACTTCGTGTGCGAGCCGATCTCCCAGCCCGTCGCGGCGAGACCCCGCAGGTCGTCCCAGCTCATGCAGTCCAGCTCGTGACGATGCTCGGTGTCCATCCACTCGTCGTACCCGTCCCAGGCCATCGGCACGCCGGTGCCTGGATAGTCCGTCGGAACGAAGATCGTTCCAGGGATACCGAGCCGCGCCATCGTCGGCGCCGCGAAGCTCAGCACCGAGCTGTGGGCGTCGTCGAAGGTCACGACCACGACCGGCCCGTCGGGCGGAGTCGTCAGCGCGTCGCGCAGCGTCGCGCCCCTGTAGCCGCGCTCGGCAAACGCCGTCAGCTGAGAGTCGAAATCCTCGGGCGTGACGGAGGTGGCGGCGGGCCAGGTGGGGCTGATGCCGTGGTAGCAAAGAACGACGATGTCGTTCACAGGCGGGGCCCTGATCTAACGATGATCGCTGCCATGTCGGCCCCGTATCGGTCGGCGCGACGCCGGACTGAAGTCCCGCAGCGAGTCCCGCACCGATCGGACGACCGGAAGCACCATGCGGCGCGAGGCGTGGCGTGAAAGGCCCGCCGGCGTGTGGCGCCGCGCCCACAGGTTGACGTGCTCGTCCATGCCATTCGCGAACCGCCGCTTCCAGTCGGAGTCGGAACCGAGCAGCTCGTAGACCTCAAGCCCCAGCTCGAAACTGCGCTCGACGATCAGCGTGCGCAACACCAGCCCCGGTGAGAGCGACCCGATCCGCTCGTCATAGGCGGTCTTGAGGCAGTACAGCCGGGTATCGGTGATCAGTCCCAGGTCGAAAGCGACGCAGCGACCGTCGAGAGATATCTCGGAGATCGCGAGCTGCCCCCGGGCGTTGAAGGCCTCGGCGATGCTGCGTATGTACCGCTCCGTGACGGGGTTAGAGAGGATCGCGGTGCCGCTCCGCCCCTTCCACCCGCTCGCCTCGAGCTCGAGGCCGCGCTTCAGCGCCGTGTCCAGGTCCGCGGGCCCGGAAAGCAGCGTGAAGACCGCGTCGTGCTCGCGCGCCATCTTGCGCGCCTTCCGCGCCGCCGAGCTCCAGCGGCTCTTCATCCTGCCCTGATACTCGTCCCAGGTGCCATCGAGGTCGATCATCGGCGATCCGGCAGCGGGCTCCGAGATGACCAGCTTGCCGTTTGCGCGCATCGCCGCCGCAAGCCGTCCCGCGCTGCCGCCTCCTGTCGGGAGGTGCTCGAAGTGCACCGGGCCCCGGTGCGCCGCAATCGCAGCTCCGAGAGCGTCGAGCGCGGCGTCGTCCTCGTAGACCAGCCGCGACAATGGGGCGTCGATGTTCGCCATCAGCCGCAGCTCCCTGCCGACGCAGACGAGCGGAGCGGCGGCGACTAAGCGGTCGCCTTCCCAGACCGTCGGCACCTCGAGCCGCAAGCCAGACCCGAACGACTCCCACCAGATCTCGCTCCAGCGGTGCTGCGCGAAGGGCGACCCGTCGCGGGCGGCCAGCAGGTCCCATGAAGCCTGTAGCGCGGCAAACCGCACCGGATCGGTGATCCACTCGACGATCAGCCTCACGCCGGCCTACTCGCGCTAGATAGCACTGTCATGCCGTTCCTTATCGGTCCGAGAGGTGCAGCACCTGAACAGGGTACGAAAAGACGTCACCGTCACAGTCAGCGGCCCCGCATTCGCTGGATACGTTCCCTGGCCCCGGGCGGAAGGCGGCGCCCGACAGCAGCGGGAGCGCCGCGCAGCGCCAGCCGGGCCCTAGTAGCCGCGTAGCCTGGCCCCGGCGTGACCGCGGTCGCGGAGGTCAGCGATCGCTCGTCGTCGGCGAGACGCTGCTTGTACGGCTGCCCGCCAGGCCCGAGGTCGACCTGGCGGTCCCCCAGCTCGGCGGCGACCGAGATGCCGTGAATGACCGCGTGCGTCGCCGGCGAGAGCTTCGCGTAGGCCTCATCGAAGCCGCTGTTCCAGCCGGCCACCTGACCGCCCGCTGCGACCATCAGCTGGACGGCGATCGCCTTGCCGTCGATGGTCACACTGACGAGCCGGAAGCGGTCGGAGTCCAACAGCCGCCCGCCGGCGGCGACCAGCATGCGCTCCAGGCTGCCGTCGCGAGACAGGTCGCTGCCGATCTCCGCGCGCCGCTGATGGTGCAGCCGAACCAGGTCGGCGACGTCACGCTCGAGGCTGTCATGCGTGGCGAGCGCGAACTCGGCCCCTGCCGCCTCCAGCTTGCGACGTCCCTGCCGTACCCAGTAGCGGAACTTCGAGCTCTTGCTCTGCAGCCAGGTCTCGAAGTCGACGCCGTCGACGGTCACCAGCAGAGCGGTCTTCGCTGTCGAGGTAGCCCGCCACGGCCGGCGGCGGCCCGGCCAACCGCCCTCGAGCAGGTCGGGCCAGCTCGGCCGGTCGCCTTGCAGATGGAGGTCGAGCGTCCGCGGCGCCGGATCCGTCGCGGCCAACGCCGCCGCGATCGCGGCGGCCACGTCGCGTTCGCGCCCAGCCGTCGCCAGCGGCTCCACGTTCGACGCGAGCTGCCCGGCGAGCAGTGAATAGTCGCGCCCGACGGCACAGAAGGGCGCGATTCCGACCAGCTCGTCGCCGTCGGTCACGACGACGGTCCGCAACTCGGCGCCGTCAGGGCGCAGATGCTCCCACCAGGCCAGCATCCAATCCGGTCCGCTGTAGGGCCGGCCGGCATCTGCTGCGAGCGCGTCCCACGCCGTACGCAGCGGCTCGAGCGCCCGCGCGTCGGTGATCAGCTTGGCCGTCAACGCCATCGCGTCACCGTGCGCGCCGGATCCTGACCGCCGCGGCCGTCCGCGCCCGCTCGACTACCGGTCCCGGGTCGCGGACGTCGAAGATCCCCATGTCGCCGGCGCCGCGCCAGCTGCGCAGGCGGGCGAAGAGCCCGGGACCTGTCTTGTCGCGGGCACGCAGCGCCCGCAGCGCGGCACGCAACTCGAGCTCCGGGAAGACGAGCTTGACGCCTGCCTCGACTGGAGGCGGCGGGTCGTCGAGCGGAATGCCGGCCAGCGTCGCGTAGAGGCGCCATGAGCAGTCGCCTCCGGCCGCGTCGCCGAGTCCCCATTGCGTCGGGACACGTACGTTGACCTCGAGCAGGTACGCCTCGCCGGTCTCGGCGTGGCGCTTGGTCTCGACACCAGCGACGCCGACGTAGCCGGCTTCGTCGAGCAGACGCTTGGCAAGCTCCATCGACTCCGGGATCGGCGCCGTCTCGCACAACGACGCGGCGCCGAAGCCGGCCGGGAACTGGCGCAGCTTGCGGCAGCCGATAGCGACCGGGTAGCCGCCCTCCTCGTCGCGCACCAGGATCGCCTCCTCGACCATGTCGTCGCCGCCCGGCACGTACTCGCCGACGATCAACTCGAGGCCGGCTTCGATCGCCTCGCGACCGGCGTCGACGAGCTCCTCGCGCGAGTCGGCGAGCACCACGCGGTCATCGCCGAACAGGCCACGCCAGAGGTGCGACAGCGTCGGCTTGAGGATCGCCGGGTAGGTCAACTCACCGGCGGCGCTTTCCAGCGCCTCCTGGGTCGAGACAGTGAACCCGCGCGGTCGCCGGACGCCAGCACGATCGGCAATCTCGTTCATCGACGCCTTGCTCATCAGCGGTAGGTGGGCGTCGTCGAGGGCCTCGAAGGTCCGTGCCTGCGGCAGCGCAGCGCGCTCGCGGGCGAGCAGCTCACTGACGTTGTCCGCGCCCGTCAGCACGACGCAATCACCCTCGGCGCGCACCCGCTCCAGCCACAGCTCGGGGCCGTCGTCGAGCCGTGGCAGCACTTCGCCGGTGACGCCACGCGTCTTGGTCGTGAACGCGTCGGCGGGCCCAGTGAGCACCGTAACCGGCACCCCGCGGCGCACGAGCGACCGCGCGACCGCGAGTCCGCCGTTGTACGGGCCGAGGAGTACCGCCTTGGGGAGGTCGGGCTGCAAGCCCGCCATCCTATTATCGAGCGTCGTAGTGGGCCTGAACGCGGGCCGCGCTGAGCGCCGTCGAGTAGATCGCGGTCTCGTCGAGGATGCCGCGCAGATACTCGTTGCCGCTCCAGGAGCCCATCCGGAGACTGTTGGTCGTCGATGTGGCACCACCGGTCAACGCGCCCGTGGCGACCTGAGTGCCATTGACGTACAGCCGCCGCGTGGTCCCGTCGTAGGTTCCGACCACGTGGTAGGTCTGGCCGGCCACGATCGCGCCCACCGGCGCCTGTACCCGCTGACGGACGCCGAACTGGATGATCGTGAACTCCAGACGAGGCCCGTTGAACTGCAGCGAGTAAGACTCGGACTTGCTGAGGATCGAGGCGAAATTCCCCGCCGTCGGCACCGTCGTCGGCTTGATCCAAGCCTCCAACGTGATCGGCGACGACAGGTTCAGCGAAGTCGAGTTGGGGACGTTGACGTAGTCGTTGGTGCCATCGAGCGAGACCGCCTTGTCGACGGTGTCGCTCGGCAGCAAGCTGGCCGCCCCGCGCGTCGGGCTGTTCGTGTAGGTGCCCGGGTTGACCCCGCGCTGGTCGGCCGCGGCGCCGGTCGTCTCGCCGAGCCGCCAGTAGCTGATCGGGCTGTCGGCGAGCACCGCGCTCGAGTAGCTCGAGGGCGGCGGAGGCGTCGTCTGCGTGGTTGCGTTGGCGGTCGCCGACCACGCCGAGTCGGTCGTCGCGTTACGCGCCCGCACGCGGTAGAAGTACTGCGTCCCTGCCGCGAGGCCGGTGCTCGAGTAGCTCGTCGAGTCGGCGGGCAGCGTGGCGCTCACTGGTGCCGCGAACGCACTGGTCGTGTCGCGCTGGACGACGACCTCGGTCTCGTTGGTCGCCGGGTTGGCCCACTGGAGGTTGATCTGCGAGGTCGAGATCGCCGCGGCGGTTAGGCCCGTCGGTGCCGCCACAGGCGGCGGAGGCGTCGCCTGCGTGGTCGCGTTGGCCGTCGCCGACCACGCCGAGTCGGTCGTCGCGTTACGCGCCCGCACGCGGTAGAAGTACTGCGTGCTCGCCGTCAGGCCGGTGCTCTGGTAGCTCTGGCTGTTCGACGGCAGGGTCACGCTGACCGGCGAGGAGAAAGCGGACGTGGTGTCGCGCTGAACCACGTACTCGCTCTCGTTGGTCGCGTTGTCGGTCCACTGGAGGTTGATCTGCGACGTCGAGGCCGCCGTCGCGGTCAGACCGCTGGGCGTGGCAACGGGCGGCGGAGGCGGCGGCGTGGTTCCAGCCCCGTCCTCGTAGTGCGCGGTTACCCGTGCGGCGGCGAGCGCCTTGTTGTAGATGGCGACGTCGTCGAGGGTGCCGGCGAAGAACTCCTGCCCGCCGTCCCACGAGCCCATGAACAGGCCGCTCGCGCTGGCCGTGGCTCCGCCGGTCAGCGGCGCGTTGACCAGCTCGACCCCGTTGACGTAGAGCCGCCGAGTCGTGCCGTCGAAGCTGCCGACCACGTGGTAGGTCTGGCCCGCGACGATCGCCCCGGCCGGAGCCTGCAACCGCTGACGGACGCCGAACTGCATGATCGTGAACTCCAGCTGCGGCCCGTTGAACTGCAGCGAGAAGGACTCGGCCTTGGTCGCGATCGAAGCGAAGCTGCCGACGTTTGGCAGCGCCGTCGGCTTGATCCAAGCCTCGAGCGAGATCGGTCCGGTGAGCGCGTCGAGCGACGCCGAATCGGAGACGCTGACGTGGTCGTTGATGCCGTCTAGCGCGACCGCCTTGTTGGTGTCACCGTCGAGTAGGCCGTTCGCGCCCTGGACCGCGCCATTGGCGTAGAGACCCGGGTTGATCGCGCGCTGGTCGAGCGCGGAAGCGCCGCTGTCGCCGAGCCGCCAGTAGCTGATCGGATCGTCGGTGAGCACCGTCTGGGCGTAGCCGTCCTCGACCGGTGGCGGCGTCGCCGGGGTCGTCGCGCTGACGACGTTCGACCAGGCGGAGGTGTTCGCCACGTTGCGGGCGCGCACGCGGTAGTAGTACTGCGTGCTGGGCGACAGGCCGGTGTCGGTCAGCGCGGTCGAGTTCTCACCGGCCAGGAGCTGCGTCGGCGACGTGAACGCGCTGTTGGTCGCGCGCTCGATCACAAACTCGCTCTCGTTGTTCGAGTTGTCGTGCCAGCGCAGCTCGACCTGAGTCTGTGACGCGGCCATAGCGCTCAGGTCGCTCGGGGCCGTCACCGTCGGGTCCGGTGGCGGCGTCGAGGCGGTGCCCGCCGTGTAGTGGGCGCCGACGCGAGCGGCGGTCAGCGCCGTCGAGTAGACCGCGACGTCGTCGATCGTGCCGTTGAGGAACTCCTGGGAGCTGTCCCAGGCGCCGATCGTCAGCGCATTCGACGGCGCGCTGATCGCGCCGGTCAGCGCGGTCGTCGCGACCTGGCTGCCGTTGACGTAGAGCCGCGCGTTCGAGCCGTCGTAGGTGCCGACCACGTGGTAGGTCTGGTTGGCGACGATCGCGCCGGCCGGCGCCTGGGTCCGCCGCCGCGTGCCGTTCTGCATCACCGTGAACTCGAGCCGGTTGCCGTTGAACTGCAGCGAGTAGGCCTCGGGCTTCGTCGCGATCGAGGCGAAGCCGGACGTCGGGACGACCGCCGGCTTTATCCAAGCCTCGACGGTGACCCGCTGGGTCGGGCTGATCGCGGCCGCGTGCGGGATGCGGGCGTGGTCGTTGGAGCCGTCGAAGCGGACGGCCTTGTTGGCGCTGTCACCGCTGAGCAGGCTCGCCTGGCCGAGCAGTGGGCCGTTGGTGTAGGTGCCGGTGTTCGAGCCGGCCGAGTCGTTGACCGTCGAGCCGCTCGGCTCGCCAAGCCGCCAGTAGCCGGCCGGGCTGTCGGCTAGGACGGCGGTCGAGTAGGCCGACGGCGTGCCGGTCGCGCTCTCGTAGACGATCGAGTCGCTCTCGGTCTGGCCCCACTTGCCGCTGCGATCCTTGAACTGTGTGTAGAGCGTGCGCGTGCCGGTCGCCGCGCTGCCGCCGATCGCGGGGTCGGTCAGGTCGCAGAGGATGGACGTCGGCGTCGATCCCGAGGTCGTGTAGTTGTGGGTCCGCCAGTTGACGCCGTCGGCCGACACCCGCACCTGATCGACGCCGCTGACGTCGTCACGGCCGGTCACCTTCAGCGTGACGTTCTTGGACGTCGTCGTCTCGTCGACGTCATTGATCGTCACCGTGCCCGATGGCGCCGTGGTGTCAAGGATCTGGCCGTTCTGGACGGTGAAGTAGACGATCCCCTCGTTGGCCTGCTGGCTCTCGCGGCTGGCATCGGCCTTGTTGGCGCTCTCGTAGACCTTGTTGTTGGGGTCGGTCACCGAACGCAGCACGTACTGGCCGTTCGCCAAGCTCCCCTGATCGAGATCGATCCACTGCTCATCGCGGTAGTAGTCGTAGGTATCCCCCCACCCCACCGACAGGCCCTGGACGAGCACGTTCTGGTTGTTCGGTAGGCAGCCGCCCGACGGGTAGACGGCCGGGAACGGGGTGCCCGGCAGCGTCTTGATGAACTCCTCGTCCATCACGCAGCTCGTCGTCTTGGTGCCGCGCAGGTCAGCCTGGCCCTGCGTGCGGCCACTGGCGATCCAGGCGTCGAAGTCGGGCCGATCCCAGAGCTCGTAACGGCCCCAGTCGTCGTAGTGGTAGTGCTGGTGGTTCTGACCGTGCCAGTAGAAGTTGCCGACCGCGTACTCGGCATATGTGCCGTTGCTGTCGAAGACGCGCTGGAACGCCGGGCCGGTGCGCGTCACCGGGTCGATCTGGCCGCGCGTCTCCATCTTGCCTGGGCCGCCGTTCCAAACCGTGTTGGTGAAGCGCAGCACGTTGTGGAACTGGCCGCTGCCGTCGTAGCTGATGTCGCTGCGGTCGAAGCGCAGGTCACGCGGCGGAAGCGTGCCGAGGTCCGGGTACAGCGGCGCCGCCTGAGCCACGCCGGTGACGGCGCAGGAAAGTGCAAGGACGGCGAGCAGTGGGATCGACCAGCGGCGCAAGCGAGCTCCGTTTCAGCGTTTCTCAGGACCGGGCAGGGGGTCGCCGACCCGGTTCGGGCCGACACTCCAAGCTGCCATGAGATCGGCCATCCGTCAAGAATTCGCGCCGTCGCGGACGCGATCGGGACCGCTGCCGCTAGCGGACGGCGGAGCAGGTGCGCTTGGCGCGCACGGTCGCGCGCCGCAGAGCCGCCTTGCGGTGGTTCAAGACTTTGGTGCGAGCGCGCTTGATCGCCGGGCGGCGCGCCGCCCGGACCCGCTTGCGCGTCGACTTGACCAGCGTCGCCCACCGCTTCTGCTTGGCCTTGGCCGAGCGACAGTCCTTTGCCGACGGGCCCGCCTTCGGCGGATTCACAACGGGTGGCTTCGGCGGCTCGCCGACGTCGGGGATCTTCGGAACGCCGACCCCCTCTTGGTGGTGCGCCTCGACCCGATCGGCGCCGAGCGCGTTCGAGTAGATCGCGGCCTCGTCGACCGTTCCGGCAAAGAAGTTGGACAGCCCGCCCGACGAGCCGACGAACAGGCCTCCCGCGCTCGCCGTGGCGCCGCCCGGCAGCGTCGCCTGCGCAACTTCGTCGCCGTCGACGTAGATCCGGCGGACGTCCCCGTCGAAGGTCGCGACGACGTGCTGCGCCTTACCGGCGACGATCGCTCCCGCGGGCGCCGCCAGCGTCTGTGGGACACCGAGCTGGACGAGCTCGAAGACGAGCTGCGAGCCGTTGAGGCGCAGCGCGTAGGAGCCGGACTTGCCGAGCACGGTGGCGACCTCGCCAGCCGCGGGCAGCGCTGCCGGATCGATCCAGGCCTCGAGCGTCAAGGGCGACGAGACCGCGAGGGAGGCGGAGTTCGCGACGACCATGTAGTCGTCGATCCCGTCGAAGCCGACGGCAGTGTTGGCGTCCTCCTCCGGGAGCAGGCTGGGGACGCCGAGCGCCGGCCCGTTGGTGTAGGAGCCGGGATTGATCGCGCGCTGGTCGACCGCGGTCGTCCCGGCGGACTCGCCGAGCCGCCAGTAGCTGATCGGGTCGCTGCCGAGCACGACCTGCGCGTAGCCGTCACCGACCGGCGGCGGCGTCGATGAAGTCGTCGCGTTCGCGACGTTCGACCAGCCCGACTCGCTGCCGGAGTTGCGCGCCTTGACGCGGTAGAAGTACTGCGTTCCCGGCGTCAGGCCGGTGTCCGAGTAGGCGGTCGCGCCCTCGCCCTGGAGGATCTCGTCGGGCGAGCCGAAGGATGCGTCGGTATCGCGCTCGATCACGTGCTCGGTCTCGTTGTCGGCGTTGTCGTCCCAGCGCAGCTCGACGCGCGTCTGGGATGCCGTCATGGCGCTCAAGTTGGTAGGCGCCGCCACCGAGTCGTCAGGCGGCTCGCTGCCGACGTCGTAGTGATCGTCAATCCGGGCCGGGCTGAGCGCCTCGTCGTAGAGCGCCACCTCGTCGACGGTCCCGTCGACGAACTCCTGCCTGTCGTCCCACGAGCCGATGCTCAGCTCGCCGCCTGCGTCCGGACCAATTCCACCGGTGAGATCGAGGCTGCCAGCGGGCGCTCCGTTGAGATAGATCCGGACGTGCGCGCCGTCGTAGCTGCCGACCACGTGGTAGGTCTGGCCCGCGACGACCGTTCCCGGCGGCGCCTGCGCGCGGCGCCGGACGCCGTTCTGCACGACTGTGAACTCGAGCCGTCCGTTGTTGAACTGGAGCGCGAACGTCTCGGGCTTGACGACGATCCCGCGGAAGCCTGAACTGGGGACCTGGTCCGGCTTGATCCAGGCCTCGACCGACACCTGACCGGTCGGCGTCAGCTCGGGGGCGTTCTCGACCGAGACCCGGTCGTTGCTGCCGTCGAGCTGGACCGCGGCGTTGACCGGATCCGCCGGCACGAGGCTGTCGGCGCCGAGCTGGGCGCCCCCCTCGTAGGTGCCGGGGTTGTCGCCGGCGGAGTCATTGACCGTGGTGCCGCTCGGCTCGCCGAGGCGCCAGTAGCCGACCGGGTCGTCGGACAACACGGCGTCCGAGTAGGCCGACGGTCCGCCCTCCACCGGGTCGAAGGAGATCGTGTCGCTCTCGGTCTCGCCCCACTTGCCGCTGCGGTCCTTGAACTGGGCGTAGACGGTGCGCGTGCCGGTCGATCCGCTGCCGCCGATCGCGGGGTCGGTCAGGTCGCAGATGATCGAGGTCGGCGTCGATCCCGAGGTCGAGTAGTTGTGGGTCCGCCAGTTGACTCCGTCGGCCGACACCCGCACCTGATCGACGCCGCTGACGTCGTCACGGCCGGTGACCTTGACGGTGACCTTCTTGTTCGCGGTCGAGGGATCGACATTGTTGATCGCGACGGTCCCCGTCGGGGCGTGGGTGTCGACGATCGCTCCGGCGTTGATCGTGAAGTAGAGAACGCCCTCGTTGACCACCTGGCTCTCGCGCTCCGCATTGGCCTTGCCCGGGCTCTCGTAGACCTTGTTGTTGGGGTCGGTCACCGAACGCAGCACGTACTGGCCGTTCGCCAAGCTCCCCTGATCGAGATCGATCCACTGCTCGTCGCGGTAGTAGTCGTAGGTATCCCCCCACCCCACCGACAGGCCCTGGACGAGGTCGGAGCCGACGCTAGGAAGACAGGTGCTCGACGGATAGACGGCGGGGAACGGTGTGCCCACCAGCTGGGTGACGAACTCCTCGTCCATCACGCAGCTCGTCGTCTTGGTGCCGCGCAGGTCAGCCTCGCCCTCCGTCCTCCCGCTGGCGATCCAGGCGTCGTAGTCGGGCCGGTGCCAGAGCTCGTAGCGGCCCCAGTCGTCGTAGTGGAAGTGCTGGTGGTTCTGGGCGTGCCAGTAGAACGATCCGGCCGCGAACTCAGTGAAGCCGCCACCTCCGTCGTCGTAGACCCGCTGGTACGCGGGGCCCGAGCGGGTGTCCCAGTCGATGTCGCCGCGCGTCTCCAGCCGGCCCGGCCCGGCGTTCCAAACCGTGTTGGTGAAGCGCAGCACGTTGTGGAACTGGCCGCTGCCGTCGTAGCTGACGTCGGCGCGGTCGAAACGCAGGTCGCGCGGCGGGAGCGTCCTGAGGTCCGGGTACGCGAGCGCCGCCTGGGCCACTCCGGGCGCCGCGGCGGCACAGCCGAGAACGGCGATCAGCAGCGCCACTGCATGGCGCAATCGGTTCCGGCATCGGGGTGTCGGGCTAGAACGACGCAAGGCGGAGACGCTCGATGCTTCCTGTCGGCAGGGGAAACCGACACCTTCAATGTACATATGGCTTAGCCATACAGCGGAACTTGCACGAAGAAGCCGCACTTTGCGGAGTTTCGCGGGCGATTCCGACCACCGGGTGTTCTAAGGTGCGCCAACTACATACGCCGAGTCGTCCCTGAGCAGGGACGAACGGGGGAACCGTTCCATTGGGGCTAATCGTGGGCCCTGGCCAAAGGCCTCCCACGACGCGCTGCTCTTTCTGCGCGAGCCCGACAGCTAACCCCGTAGGCCGAGGAAAGAGAGGACTCGCCCGCATGAAAGCGCTGCGAAGTATCGCCCTTGCCGCGATTCTGTTTGCCGTCGCCGCACCTACCCCAGCCGCGACCGCCAAGAGCCCATCCGACCGGATGATCGACGCGATCAACTCGGTCCGAGGCGACAGTGGGCTGCGCCCGCTGCGCGAGGCGCCGAAGCTCGCCCGCAGTTCCAGCGGCTACGCCAGACACCTGATCCGGACCGACTCCTTCGGTCACGGCACGAGCTTCCACAACCTGGGTTTCCGCAGGTCCGGTGAGATCCTCGCCTACAACAGTGGCTGGTCGAGGAAGCCACGGCGGGCGATCAGCATGTGGCTCAGGTCTTCGAGCCACCGTGCGCTGATGCTCAGCTCGTCATTCCGCTACGTCGGCGCCGGACTGGCACGCGGCCGCTTCGGACGTTCGATGGCGACCATGTGGGTCGTCCACTTCGGCGCCCACTGACTCTGCTGCGGTGCTCGCCGGACCTCGCTCCCGTGGAGGGCGCGAGGTCCGGCTGTAGGACCGGTCCGCCTGCGACCCTCCGCTAACTGCCCGGGTTCTTGCGCGGGACCAGCACGGTCCGCTTGAACTCGGCGACCAGGACGCCGTCCTGGTTGAGCACGCGCGTGTGGACGCGGACGACGCCGCGGTCGGGCTTCGAGCCGGACGGCCGGACCTCGAGGACCTCGGACTCGCAGAACAGGGTGTCGCCGTGGAAGACCGGCGCCGGGTGCGACAACTCCTCGGTCGCCAGGTTGGCGATCGCCTTGCCGGACACGTCGCCGACCGACATGCCGAGCGCCAGCGAGTAGACCAGCGGTCCGACGACGACGTTGCGGCCCTGCTGCGACTGGCTCGCGTAGACGTCGTTGATGTGGAGCGGGTGGTGGTTCATCGTGATCAGGCAGAACATGTGGTCGTCTGCCTCGGTCACGGTCTTCGCGGGCCAGTGCTTGTAGACAGCGCCAACCTCGAAGTCCTCCAGGTAGCGGCCGTAGGGGCGGGCGCCGGAGGCCTCGCGTGTCGCCTGGTCTGTATCGACGGTCATGAGCTCCTCTTCGGTGGGGTTGATTCGTCAGTCAATCGGACGGCGCAGAACTGTAACCGTCGGTAGATTCCAGCGTCCATGCGCAATCCACGTGACTTCTTCAAGCCCCTCGCCGTTGGCGCGCCGGACCCGATCACCGAGGTCCCCTTCAAGCCGTCGCGGATGATCCACTTCCTCGACTTCTCGAACGAGAAGATGGTCGCCAAGGCGCCCGCGATCGCGGGCCAGGTCGACATCCTGCTCGGCAACCTCGAGGACGCGATCCCGATCGATCGCAAGGAGGCCGCGCGCGAGGGCCTGATCACCGTCGGCCGCGACATGGAGCTCGGCGACACCGCCCTCTGGGTGCGCGTCAACTCGCTCGAGAGCCCGTGGGTGCTCGACGACCTGACCGAGCTGGTCGGCGCGATCGGCAACAAGCTCGAGACGATCATGGTGCCGAAGGTCGAGG
>CAZVRI010000023.1:29926-43173 GCA_964629855.1 uncultured Thermoleophilaceae bacterium | reverse complement strand
CGGAACGACTTGCCGACCTGGGCGATGCCGAACGGCGGCTTCTTGCGCGCGAACTGCAGGACGTTCTTGAAGTTGACGAAGATCCCCTGTGCGGTCTCCGGGCGCAGGAAGACACGCGATCCCTCGTCCTGGACCGGACCCATGTGGGTCTCGAACATCAGGTTGAAGTTGCGCGGCTCGGACAGCTCGCCACCGCACTGCGGGCAGCGCAACTCGAAGTCCGGCGCCGAGGTGTCGACACCCTCCTCCTGGAGCGCCTCGAGCAGATGGTCCTCGCGCCAGCGCTTCTTGCAGTCGCCGAGGCACTGGACGAGCGGGTCGGTGAAGCCGGCGAGGTGGCCCGAGGCCTCCCAGGTGCGCGGGTGCATCAGGATCGCCGCGTCGAGCGCGACCATGTCGTCGCGCTGCTGGAGCACCGTCCGCCACCACTCGGCCTTGACGTTCGACTTCAACAACACGCCGTAATGGCCGTAGTCGTAGGTCGACGCGAGGCCGCCGTAGATCTCGGACGACTGGAAGATGAAGCCGCGCCGCTTGCAGAGCGACACGATCTTGTCCATGGTCACCACGTCAGCTGACATCGGCGCCACCCTAGAGGAACTGAAGCGAGGCCAGCGGCCTGCAAGGCGGCGTTCGTATACTGGCCGGCCCCATGCCGATCTACGAGTACCGCTGCGACAAGGGCCACACCTTCGACGTCATGCAGAGCATGAGCGACGATCCGCTCACCGCCTGCGAGGTCTGTGGCGCCCCCGTCCAGAAGGTCCTGCACGCGCCCGCCGTCCACTTCAAGGGCTCCGGCTTCTACAACACCGATTACGGCAAGGGCGGTAAGAGCAAGAGCAGCGCTCCGTCGAGTAGTAGCGACTCGAAGAAGGACAGCTCGGATTCGAACGGATCGTCGAGCTCCAGCTCGGACAGCGGATCGTCGAGCAAGAAGTCGGAATCCAAGCCCAGCTCGTCGTCGAAGTCCGACTGAACTACTTGCCGAGCAGCTGCTCGACGGCGTTCGCCCGCTCCTCCTTCGGCACCTGAAGGCTGAAGTCGGCGCCGCAGCCGAGGCAGGACGGGACCAGCACACGGGTCTCGCCGGAGCCGCCGGTCGCGATGTCCGCGGCGAGCGCGAGCAGGCCCGGGCCACGTAGGTCGGTGCGGATCGTCTGCGGGGCGCGCCAGCTGACCCACGGCAGGCGGAAGAACGTGCCCGGCGAGAGCAGCGAGCCGCGGATGCCGCTCAGCACCTCCTGCTGGCGGGCGGCGCGGTCGAGGTCGTTCTCGGCCGGCGCGCAGGGGTTCTTGCGCACGCGGGCGAAGCCGAGCGCCTCGCGGCCGGTCAGCTGCTGCTCGCCCTTCGGCAGGTTGAAGCCGCGCCAGAAGTTGTCGAACTCCGGCGCGCAGATCCGGCTCTTGTTGTTCACCGTGATGCCGCCGAGCGCGTCGATGAACTTCGGGAAGTCCTCGAAGTCGACCTCGATCAGGTGGTTGATCTCGAGCCCGTTGCCCATGTAGCCCTCGACGGTCTCGATCATCAGCGCGGGACCGCCGATCGCGTAGGCGGCGTTGATCTTCGTCCGGCCGTGGCCGGGGATGTCGGCCTCGGTGTCGCGCGGGATCGAGAGCTTCGAGACGCGGCCGAGCGAAGCGTGGACGAGCATGATCGAGTCGGCGCGGCCCGGGCCGCTGTCGCCGGCGTCGATCGAGTCGCCCTTGCGCTCGTCGGAGCCGAGCACCAGGATCGTCGCCCCGGTGATGAAGTTGCCGTTGCCGGAGAGGGCGTCCTTGGCATCGTCGGAGACGCCGCCCTCGAGCTGCGCGCTGACCATGAACAGCACGAACGACAGCGCCAGCCAGCCGGCGATCGCGAGCGCAATCCACTTGAAGACTCGCTTGACGGTGACCGGCTTGCGCGTCCCGGGTGCGCGTGGGGTCCGCGGCCGGCGCGGCTCACGGCGTTGCGGATCGCGCGGCCGCGAGCGATCCTTGAACCCGTCGAGGTCGTCGGAGCGGCGGAGCGAGCTGAGCGGGCTCTTGCGCGACCGGTAGACCTTGTAGTCGGGCCGGTCGTCGCCGTGGCCGGAGTCGTTCACCACCCTCTGTATATCGTCCGGCCATGCCGCCACGACGCGTCATCGGGATCGACGCGGGGGGCACCAAGCTGCTCGGAGGGGTCGTCGACGAACAGCTTGCGGTCCACAACCGCGTCCACCGCACCTGGCGGGGAGCCGATCGCGCCGAGACGCTGGAGATCTTCGTCGTGGCCGTCGAGGAGATCCGTGCGGCCGCTCCCGACGTGACCGCCGTCGGCTTCGGCATCCCGTCGCTTGTCGACCACGGGCGCGGGGTGTCGGTCTGGTCCAACCACCTGCCGATCGACGACGTGCCGTTCCGCGACCTGATGAGCGAGCGGCTCGGACTGCCGGTCTTCGTAGACAACGACACCAACGCGGCGATCCTCGCCGAGCACCGTCACGGCGCGGCCGCGGGCGCGGAGCACGCGGTGATGCTCGCGCTCGGGACCGGGATCGGCGGCGGGCTCGTGATCGGCGGCCGCGTCCATCACGGCGCGCGCGGCTTCGCTGGCGAGCTCGGTCACATGACGATCGACCTGCACGGCGAGGACTGTCCCGGCGACTGCCCGGGCAAGGGCTGCTTCGAGACCGTCGTGTCCGGCCGGGCGATCGGCGTCGCCGCCCGACGACTGGCCCAGGCTCAGCCCGATTCGACCTTCGGCAAACTCGCCGCGGAGGGACGAGAGATCCGCGGCGGCCTGGTCACCGAGCTCGCCCACGACGGCGACGAGCAGGCCCGCAGCGTCCTGACCCTCGTCGGCCAGCGGCTCGGAATCGGCATCGCCGGACTCGTCAACGCACTAGACCCGAATGTGATCGTGATCGGCGGCGGCGCCGTCGCCGCCGGTGACCTGCTTCTAGACCCCGCACGCGCGGCACTCGCCGAACGCGCCCTCCCGCCCGGCGGGACGCCTCCGCCGATCGTCCCAGCCCGCTTCGGCAGCGAGTCCGGCATGCTGGGTGCTGCTTTGCTCGCCCTCGAAGGAGAATCGCAATGAACCGGCGCACGTGGCGGGCGACGAATGCCCGAGCAGCGGTTCCCAAGCGGATCGGGCATTCGTCGCCCGCCCCCACCAGGATCCCGCCATGGGCCTGACCGTCTGCCCGACGCCGATCGGGAATCTCGAGGATGTGACGTTGCGCGTGCTGTCGGCGCTGCGTGACGCCGATGTCGTCGCCTGCGAGGACACCCGCCGGACGCGCACGTTGCTCGACCGCTACGGCGTCAACGCGAAGCTCGTCAGCTACCACGAGCACAACGAGGAGCAGCGCTCCGCGGAGCTCGTGGAGAAGATGCGTGGAGGCATGAAGGTGGCGCTGGTCTCCGACGCCGGAATGCCGCTCGTCTCCGACCCTGGCTACGTCCTGGTGGGCGCGTGCGTCGCTGCCGGGCTGCCGGTCGAGGTGCTGCCGGGCCCGTCGGCGGCGCTCGCCGCGCTCGTCGCCTCGGCGCTGCCCGCCGACCGCTGGCGCTTCGCCGGCTTCCTGCCGCGCAAGGCTGGGGAGCTGCGCAAGGTGCTGGAGGAGCCGGGCGGGACGCTGATCGCCTTCGAGTCGCCGAAGCGGGTGCCGGCGACGCTGGCGCTGGCGGCCGAGATCGATCCCGAGCGCCAGGCCGCCGTCTGCCGTGAGCTGACCAAGGCGCACGAGGAGGTCGTTCGCGGCAGCGCCGCCGAGTTGGCCACCCGATACGAGGACGCGCCGCCCCGCGGCGAGGTCGTGCTCGTCTTCGGCCCGCCGAGCAAGGCTGAGGACGAGGGGCCGCCCGCCGGGCTCGACCAGGTGCGCAAGCTCGTCGACGCCGGCGCCAAGCCCCGCGTCGCCGCGCAGGTCGTCGCCGAGCTGACCGGCGGCAGCGCTAACCGCCTCTATTCGGCACTCACCGAGTAACAAGCCGCGCACTCGCCGCGAGCCCCTGCGCACGGTCGAAACAGCGCAGTGACGGTGGTCCCACGCCGGACCGTCGCCGGTCTACCGTCGCCGGCATGCCCACCCGATCGGCAGCCCACCCGCGACGCTGGCAGATTCCGGCCGCAATATGGCCGCGATCTGCCAGGCTCGCGCTGGCGGCGACGGTGGCGGTGTGGGCGTGGGCCGCGGCTCCGGCTGGGGCGGAGACGTGGAGGTGGCCGGTAAGTGGTGATGTCCTCACTGCCTTCGCCAATGCCGGTGGGCCGTATGCGGATGGTCAGCACCGTGGGATCGACGTGGCCGCGGCTGTGGGGACGCCGGTGACCGCTGCCGTCGCTGGGCACGTCCGCTTCTCGGGCCTTGTCGGCTCGTCCGGCCTGACGGTCTCCGTGCGAACCGCCGACGGGCGGTTCGACATGTCGTACCTGCACCTTTCGACAGCCTCGGTGCGGGCCGGCGAGGCGATTGGCGCGGGCGAGCGGATCGGCGCCGTCGGAACGTCCGGCAGCCCCTCGACCACCACGCCGCACCTCCACTTCGGCGTCCGCGACGCGGGCACGCGTCGCTACCGCGACCCGCTCGACTTCCTGCCGCCGGCGCCGGGCGTGCGTGAACTGCCGCGCCCCGTGCCGATCGCGGTTCGCGGCCCGCTCCGCGTCGGTCCGGCGCCGCAGCCAGTCCGCGCGCACCGCTTCCCGCTCCAGGCTCGTGAGCCGGCGCCGGTCGCCGCGCCGTCGCGCACCGGCTGGGCGATCGCCTGCGGCGCACTGATCTGCGCCGCGGCCTTGCTCGGCCTGCGCAGTAGCATCGGCGCTCGTGCCGTACTACGTCACCACACCGATCTACTACGTCAACGGTGAGCCCCACCTGGGCCACGTCTATACGACGGTCGCCGCCGACGTGCTCGCGCGGCACATGCGCCAGCGCGGCGACGAGGTCTTCTTCCTGACCGGAACCGACGAGCACGGCGAGCCGGTCGCCCAGGCGGCCGAGCGCGAGGGGATCGCGCCGCGCGAGCTGGCTGAGCGCAACGCCGAGCGGTTCAAGGAGGTGGCGCGGCGGGTCAACGCGACCAACGACTTCTTCATCCGCACCAGCGACCCGGAGCACGAGGCCGTGGTCGCGGAAATCGCGAGCCGGCTGAAGGAGAGCGGCCACGTCTACCAGGGCCTCTACGAAGGCTGGTACTGCCCGCGCTGCGCGGACTTCAAGACCGAGAATGAGATCCTCGAGGGCAACCGCTGCCCGATCCACCTGATCGAGCTCGACCGCGAGCAGGAGGAGAACTGGTTCTTCCGCCTGTCGGCGTTCCAGGAGCCGCTGGAGAAGCTGTATGCCGAGCGGCCCGACTGGGTGCTGCCGAAGAACCGTTACAACGAGGCGCTGTCGTTCATCCAGGGCGGCCTCAACGACCTGTCGCTGAGCCGCCACGGACTGACCTGGGGCGTTCCTGTGCCGTGGGACCCCGAGCAGACGATCTACGTCTGGATCGACGCGCTGCTCAACTACTACTCGGCGCTGCGCTACGCGCGCCCCGGCGAGGACCTGACCGAGCGCTTCTGGCCGCCGACCGTCCACCTGATCGCCAAGGACATCCTCAAGTTCCACGCGGTCATCTGGCCGGCGCTGCTGATGGCCGCCGAGCTGGAGCAGCCGAAGCAGCTGTTCATCCATGGCTACCTGCTGATGGACGACCACAAGATGTCGAAGTCGCTCGGCAACGTGCTCGACCCGTTTGAGGTGATGGATGTCTACGGCACCGACGCGCTGCGCTACTACCTGCTGCGCGAGGTCGGCTTCGGCCAGGACGGCTCGATCTCGCCTGAGGGCTTCGAGACGCGCTACGTAGCCGAGCTCGCCAACGAGTACGGCAACCTCGCCAGCCGCACCCTCGCGATGATCGGCAAGTACCGCGACGGCGTCGTGCCGAACGCCGATCCAGCGCCTGAGATCGCGATGCAGTTCGACGGGCTCGCCGCCACCGTCCGCGGGCGGATCGACCGCGTCGAGGTCAGCGCGGCGCTCGAGGATGTCTGGGAGCGGGTGCGTGCGCTCAACCGCTACGTCACCGACAGCGAGCCGTGGAAGCTCGCAAAGGACGAGAACGCGGCCGTCGAGCTCGACGTCGTGCTCTACACGCTCGCCGAGGGGCTGCGCGTCGTGTCGGTGCTGCTGGCGCCGTGGATGCCGGAGACGACCGACCGGCTGCTGGTTGCGCTTGGACACGCTGACGCCGCACTCGACAGCGCCGAGCTCGGGGCCCGCCCCGGCGGCGCATCGCTCGGCGAGCTCGGCCAGCTCTTCCCGCGCGTCGAGCCCAAGGCCGAGGCGCCCGCCTGAGACGGCCGCAAGCGTGATCGACACCCACTGCCACCTCGACTCATGCAAGCCGGCCGACGCCGAGCTGGTCGCCAACGCGCGCGCCCTTGGCGTGACGAAGCTCGCGACCGTCGGCATGGATCCGCGGACCAACCCGCGAGCGATCGCCGCCGCGGCCGAGTTCGACGGCGTGTCGGCGATCGTCGGCCGTCATCCGAACGCCGCGACCGGTTGGCAGGACTCGGACATCGAGGAGATCGAGCGTGCTGCCGCCGAGCCGGGCGTCGTCGCCGTTGGCGAGACCGGGCTCGACTACTTCCGCGACCGCGCCCCGCGCGACGACCAGCGCCGCGCCTTCGTCGCCCAGCTTGACCTCGCCCGCCGCGTCGAGCTGCCGATCGTGATCCACACCCGCGCCGCCGAGGACGACACGTTCGCCGTGCTCGCCGAGCACGCCGCGGGCCTCACGGTGATCCTGCACTGCTTCTCGGCGCCCGACCGCGTCGAGGAGGCGGTCGAGCGGGGCTACTACTGCTCGTTCGCCGGCAACGTGACCTACAAGAGCGCCGAGGACCTCCAACAGGCGGCACGCGAGGTTCCCGACGCCCTGCTGCTGGTCGAGACCGACGCGCCGTACCTGACCCCGGTCCCGCTGCGCGGCGAGCCGAACGAGCCGGCCAACGTCACCCACACCGCGGAGTTCGTCGCCGGCCTGCGCGGCGTCGAGTACGCCCAGCTGGAGGCGACCGTCGAGGCCAACGCGGCACGGGTCTTCGGCTGGTGACGCTGCCGCGTCAGGGCAGCCTCAACCGCCTGCAGCGCTTCGACGTGCGGCCGAACCGTGAGCTCGGCCAGAACTTCCTCGTCGACGACAACATCCTGCGCCTGATCGGCGACGCCGCCGAGCTGGCGCCGGAGGACGTCGCACTCGAGGTCGGCGGCGGACTCGGGGTGCTGTCCGAGCACCTAGCGCCGCGCGTCTCCCACCTGCACGTCGTCGAGATCGATCGCCGGCTCGAGGCGCCGCTGCGCGATGCGCTCGACCCGTACGCAAACGTGACGCTGCACTTCGCCGACGCCGTCGTGATCGACCTCGACGCGCTTGACCCCGCGCCGACGAAGGTCGTCGCCAACCTGCCCTACGGCGTCGCCGCGACCGTCCTGCTGCGCACCGTCGCCGAGCTGCCGGCCGCCCAGCTGTGGGTGGCGATGGTCCAGCGCGAGGTCGGTGAGCGGCTCGCCGCCGCGCCCGGCTCCAAGGTCTACGGCGCGACCTCGGTGCTGGCACAGCTCGCCTGCGACGTCCGCGTGCTGCGCCGCGTGCCGGCGACGGTCTTCCATCCGCGGCCGAACGTCGAGTCGGCGATCGTCGTCCTGCGCCGCCGCGGCCCGTCACCTGCCGGGCACGTCGTGGCGCTCGTCCACGCCGCGTTCGCCCACCGCCGCAAGGCGCTGCCAGGCTCGCTCGGCCTCGACCCGGGCGCGCCGGCGGGCCTGCGCGACGCCGCCCGGACGGCGCTCGGCGAGCTGGGCCTGCCGCCCGACGCCCGCGCCGAGCGGCTCACGCCCGCCGAGTTCGCCCGCCTCGCCGAGCTGATCGGGGTGGAGCTGCTCGAGCCGTTGAAGGCGCGGCGGGGGTGACGCGATGAACGTCCGGCAGACGCTCGTCGAGCGGGCTCACGCGAAGGTGAATCTCGTGCTGCGTGTCGGGCCGCCGCGCGCCGACGGACTGCACCCGCTCTGCTCGCTGTTCGCGGCGCTGGAGCTAGCGGACGAGGTCACGGTCGGCCTGGGCGCGGCGTCGACCGACGAGGTTCGCTGTCCCGGGGTCGAGGGTGACAACCTCGCCGCCCGGGCGATCGCGGCGTTCCGCGCGGCGGCGCCCGACGTGCCGTTGCCGCCGCTGCGGATCGAGATCCGGAAGCGGATACCGGTCGCCGCCGGGCTCGCCGGCGGCAGCGCTGACGCCGCCGCGGCCCTGCGCGCCGCCAACGAGCTGGCCGGCGCTCCGCTGACGCCAGACGAGCTGCGCGGGATCGCCGCAGGCCTCGGCTCGGACGTCCCAAGCCAAGTCGAGCCGGCCCACGCGATCGTGGCGGGCGTCGGCGAGCGGGTCGAACGGGTAGACCTTCCGTCGATGACGCTCGTACTCGTTCCCCAGGACGAGGGGCTCTCGACGGCCGCGGTCTACGGCGAGCTCGACCGCCTGCGCAACGACGCGGCAGGCGCGCCGTCGCTCGAGGTCGGCCCGGCGGACGCCGGACCGGCCGACCGTCTCGCGACCGATCCGCTGCGGCGGCTGGCCGCCAGCCCGCTCGAACAGATCGCCGCCGGGCTCGCCAACGACCTCCAGCCGGCCGCGCTCTCGCTGCGGCCCGACCTGGGCGAGCCGCTCGCCGCACTGCGCGACGCGGGCGCGCTCGCGGCCCAGGTCTCCGGGTCCGGTCCGACGACCTTCGGCCTGTTCCCCGAGCGCCTCGCCGCCGAGCGGGCGGCGGCGACGATCGACGGTCAGCGCGCCGCGGTGGCGCAGGCGGCGGGAGCACCGGCGCCCGCGCTGACGATCGTCACGGGGCTGTTCGGGTGAGCCTCGTACGCCAGCACCGCGGCATCGCGGTCGTGGCCGTCGTCGCGCTGGTCGTCGCGTTGCTCTACGCGACGGGTGCGATGCCGGACTTCCCCGACGTCGAGAAGCTGATCGAGGACGTCGCCCAGGCGCTCGGCGCCTGGACGTACCTGCTGGTCGGCGTCCTCGCCTTCCTCGAGACCGGCGCGTTCGTCGGCCTGGTCGCTCCGGGCGAGAGCGTCGTGATCGTCGGTGGCGTGATCGCCGGTCAGGGCGAGATCAGCCTGATCGTGCTGATCGGGATCGTCTGGGCGGCGGCGATCCTCGGCGACACCACGAGCTTCTTCATCGGCCGCCGCCTGGGCCGCGACTTCATCTTGCGCCACGGGCCGCGGGTGAAGATCGACGAGGCGCGGCTCGAGCAGGTCGAGTCGTACTTCAGCCGCCACGGCGGCAAGACGATCCTGATCGGCCGCTTCATCGGACTGGTGCGGGCGCTCGCCCCGTTCGTCGCCGGCTCTTCGGGACTTCCCTACCGTCGCTTCGTCCCGTTCAGCATCATCGGCTGCGGCCTTTGGGCAACCACCTTCTGCGTCCTCGGCTACATCTTCTGGGAGTCGTTCGACCAGGTCGCCAACGTCGCCGGCAAGGCGACCTTCGGCTTCGGCGTGACGGTTGCTGTGATCGTCGGCGGCGTGTTCGCCTACCGCCAGCTGCGCCAGCCCGAGCAGCGGCGCCGGGCAGTCGCGTGGATGGAGGACAAGCCGCTGTTCAGGCCGCTGCTCGCGGTCGCGCGGCCGATTCGCCGGCGCGTGCTGTCGCCCGCCTGGGCCGTCGTCGGTCCTCAGATCCGCTTCCTCTTCGCGCGCATCACCCCCGGCGGCCTCGGACTGGAGCTGACCACGACGCTCGCGGTGACCGGCGTCGGCTTCTACGTCTTCACTGTCTACGCGGTCACGATCGCGGACGACCCGTCGACAACGCCCGCCGACCGCGAGCTGCTCGAGCTCGCCGACCGGCTGAACATCCACGCGACGCTGACCGACATCGCCAAGTTCATCACCGATCTCGGCTCCTTCCCGACGATCCTGACGCTGATAGTCGTCACGTCGATTCTCTTGGCCGTGCGGCGGCACTGGTACGAGCTGGCGGCGCTCGTGGCGGGCGCGATCCTGCTCTTCGTGTCGCTCCAGCTCGCCAAGAACGGGATCGACCGGCCGCGGCCGAGCGACGGCTTGATCGAGGTGGGCGGGTCGAGCTACCCCAGCGGCCACGCCGCCTACTCCACGGCCTGGGTCGCCGTCGCCGTTGTGATCGCTCGCGTCATACCGGGGATCGCGAGTCGCGCCGCGCTGGTCGGCGGGGCCCTGGTGCTCGCCGCCGCGATCGGCCTGTCGCGCATCTATCTGCGCGTTCACTACTGGTCCGACGTCGCCGGAGGCTGGGGCCTCGGCGCCGGCGTCTTCGGTCTCTGCGCGGCGATCGCGCTGATCGTCGCCTACCTGCGCCACAATGAAGTCCGGCCGGACGACGCGCAGCCGTCCGTCGAGTCATCGCCATGAGCCTCGACCTCACCACCACCGAGCTGACGATCGCGATCGCCGCCGGCATCGTCGGTGCCGGCTATCTCGCCTTCATCGTCGCGCCTGCCGTCGCCGCCTACGGCCGACTCTGGGAGCGGGTCGCCGCCGGCTTCCTGACGCTCTACATCCTCGCCACGCTGCTCGGCATCGGCGGAGCGATCGGTTTGGCGATCGTGTGGTCGTACGACCGCTACGCCTGATCGGCACCGCCTAACTGCCAGACTTCGCCTGTGAACGCAGCGGGCAAGCAGGGGCGCAGCTCCTTCCTGGAGGGGCTGGACGAGGTCTCGGCCGCGGTCGAGAGCGGGGCGGGGCTGCCCGCCGTCGCGCGTGCCGCGTCGCGTGCGCTGGGAGCCAGCGTGGTCGTGCTCGACACCGCCAGCAGCGTGCTCGCCGTCGCCTGCCAGTCGTCGGAGGACGAGCGCGCGGTGATCGCCGGCGAGCAGGGGAGCGGCGCTGTCGATCTGCGCGTTGCCGACCAGCCCGTCGGCCAGCTGCGGCTGCGCGCCTGGGACGACGAGCCCGAGCCCGCGCTGTTGCGGATGGTGACGACGCTGATCGGTCTCGAGGTCGATCGCGCGCGGGCGCCGGGCCGGGCATCGGAGGCCGCGGTCGGCGACTTCCTCTCCGACATGCTCAACCGCACGCTGACCGACCGCGAGAACATCGTCGCCCGCGCGGCCGAGCTGGGCTGCGACCTGCGCGAGGGCGCGTCGGTCGTCGTCGTGCGCGCCCGGCCGCAACAGCCCGAGGAGGGCGACTGGCGCGCCCGGGTGCTGACACTGGCCGAGCGCGGCGCGCGCGCGGTCGAGCGAACGTCGCTGGCGGCGGCCGTCGCCTACGGCCCGCCGGCGCCGACCGTCCATGGCGAGAACCGCATGCCGCGCGCTGAGCGCGAGCTGGTGATCCTGGTGCCGGGCAAGGGCGGAGAGGCCGGCAACCGCGTCGCGCAGGCGGTTCTGGCCGAGCTCGAGGCGGGGCTGACCGGCTACCACCTGACGGTCGCGATCAGCCGCCCGACGGCGGATTCGGTCGACCTCCACCGGGCCGGAGCCGAGGGACTGCTCGCGGCCAACGTCGCCGGCGCGCGCGGCGAGTCGTTCCTGTCGTTCGAGGAGACCGGCTCCTACCGCCTGCTGCTGCCCGCGATGAGCGAGGACCCGACCGAGCTCGAGCGGTTCCAGGAGGAGACAGTCGCACCGCTGGTCGAATACGACAACCAGTACGAGACCGAGCTGGTGCGGACGCTCGAGACCTTCCTCGACGCCGACGGCAGCGTCGCCAAGACGGCCGAGCGTCTCTTCACCCACCGCCACACGATCCGCTACCGCCTCGACCGCGTGCGCGAGTTGACCGAGCTCGACGTCGGCTCGACCGACGGCCGCGAGCGCCTCTCGCTCGGCCTTAAGGCGATGCGCGTGCTCGGCATCGCCGCCCCGGGCGGTCCGGCTCACGAGCGCATCGTCCGCGACTGACGTCGCCTTCCGACTGGGGAGCACGGGATCGAACCGCGACTCCGAGCTCCAAAGGCTCGTGTGCTAACCAGTTACACCACTCCCCAATTGGTGGCCCCAGGATAGAGACAAGCTGGGAAGCGGCGCCCGCGGTCTGACCGCCTGCGCGGTCCGGCGGTACGCTGCGCGGGTCATGGCTGAGCAGCTCACAGTCCTCGTCATGGCCGCGGGCAAGGGGACGCGGATGCGGTCGGCCCTACCCAAGGTCCTGCATCCGATCTGCGGTCGGCCGATGGTCGAGTGGGTGATCGGCGCCGCGCGGGCCGCGGGCGCGGCCGAGGTCGTCTGCGTCACACGTCCGGGCGACGGCGTCGCCGAGGGGCTGCCGGACGACGTCAAGGTCGCGGAGCAGGTCGCTGGCGAGGGGACCGGCGCGGCGGTGCTGGCGGCCAGGGACGCGATCGCGCCGGGCTCGCAGGTGATGATCCTCTCGGGCGATCAGCCGCTGATCTCCGAGCAGCTGCTGCGCGATCTCGTTGCCGCCCACGACGCGGCCTCGGCCGCCGCCACGCTGCTGACGACCGAGGGCCTCGATCCGGCCGGCTACGGGCGGATCGTGCGCGGTGCCGACGGCACGGTCGAGCGGATCGTCGAGACCAAGGACCCCAGCGGCGTGCCCGCCGAGGAGTTGGCGATCCGCGAGATCAACCTCGGCACCTACGTCTTCGACGCGGACGCTCTCTTCGCGGCGCTCGACGCGGTCGGCCTCGAGGGGGGCGAGACCTACCTGACCGGCGTCTTCCCGCTCCTGCGCGGCCAGGGCCAGACGGTCGCCGCGCACATCACCGACGATCTCTCCAGTGCGGTTGGCGTCAACAGCAAGCTCGACCTGATGGACGCCGAGCGGCTCGCCCAGCGCCGGATCTTCGAGCGCCACGCGCTCGCCGGCGTCAGCTTCCTCGCGCCGGACTCGACGCGTATCGAGGCGGATGTCGAGATCGGCGGCGACACGACGATCGGTCCCGGGGTGACGCTGCGCGGGGACACGCGCGTCGGCGCCGGCTGCGAACTCGGGCCGCAGACGACGATCACCGACTCGTCACTCGCGGACGGTGTGACCTGCGTCCACTCGTTCGTTACCGGTGCGCGCATCGAGTCGGGCGCCTCGGTCGGTCCGTTCGCCTACCTGCGCCCCGGCGCCCACATCGGCGAGGGCGCGAAGATCGGGACGTTCGTGGAGGTCAAGAACTCCGAGATCGGGGCGGGTGCCAAAGTGCCGCATCTCTCCTACCTCGGCGACGCCGACGTCGGCGACAGCGCCAACGTCGCGGCCGGCAACATCACC
>CAZVRI010000023.1:0-29916 GCA_964629855.1 uncultured Thermoleophilaceae bacterium | reverse complement strand
CCGCCAACTACGACGGCTTCCGCAAGCACCGCACGAAGATCGGCGCCGGGGCCAGGACCGGGGTCAACAGCTCGTTCGTCGCGCCTGTGACTGTCGGCGATGGCGCGTATATTGGGGCCGGATCGGTGATCTCCGAGGACGTTCCACCCGGTGCGCTCGGAATCTCACGGCCAGTGCAGAAGAACGTCGACGGCTACACGGAGCGGATCGAGAAAGAGCGGGGATGAGCGCCGTTAGCACCGAGACAGACCTCACGGCTGGGACCTTCATCCCGGCCAGCTACGACAAGCGGATGATGGTCGCCGCCGGCCGCGCCACGCAGGCGCTGGGCGCGAAGATCGCCGACAACCTCGGCGTCGACATCGCCGACGCAGGCCTCAAGACCTTCTCCGACGGCGAGGTCTACTGCCGCTACGCGGACTCGATCCGCGGCGCCGACCTGTTCATCGTCGCGTCGATCGCCGGCAGCGACGAGCACCAGATGACCGTCAATGACTCGCTGATGGAGCTGATGGTCATGGTCCACGCGGCGAAGCACGCCTCCGCTCACCGGATCATCGCCGTCACCCCCTGGTACGGCTACTCGCGCCAGGACAAGAAGTCGGCTCCGCGCGAGCCGATCACGGCGCGCCTCGTCGCCGAGGTGCTCGAGACCGCCGGCATCGACCGGCTGGTGACGATGGACCTCCACGCCGGCCAGATGCAGGGCTTCTTCTCGAAGCCGGTCGATCACATGACCGCGATGCCGATCCTGACCCAGTTCGTCAGCGACCAGCTCGCGGGTGAAGACCTCGTGATCATCGCCCCCGACGCCGGTCGCGTGAAGCTGGTGCGCAAGTTCGCCCAGAAGGTCGGCGCCCCGTACGCGCTGCTCGAGAAGGAGCGCCCGACTCATCAGGTCGCCGAGATCGGCTACGTGATCGGCGACGTCAAGGACAAGGTCGCGGTGATCGTCGACGACATCATCGACACCGGCGGCACGCTCAGCGCGGCCGCCCAGACCGTGCTCGACGAGGGCGCCTCGAAGGTCTACGCGGTGGCGACCCACGGCGTCTTCTCCGGCAATGCGTTCGCGACACTCGAGGCCTCGCCGCTCGCCGGGATCGTCGTCACCGACACGATCCCGCTGCGCGACGGCGCGCCCGAGCGGATCCGCGTGCTGACCAGCGCCGACATCCTCACCGACTCGATCCGGCGCATCTTCCTCGACGACTCGGTTTCCGAGATCTTCGAGGGCGAGAATCAGCTGTTCTAGACCCGCGTCCGCGGCTCGAACTAGGCTGGCGCGCCATGTACGAGTTTCTACTGACGATCCATGTCCTGGCGGCCGTCATCTGGGTCGGTGGCGGCATCGCGATGCACATCCTCGGCCGGAGGGTGCTCAAGCGGAACGATCCGCAGGAGATCTACAAGTTCTCGGCGGAGGTCAACATCATCGGGATGCGGCTCTACGCGCCGACGTCGCTGGTCCTGCTGGTGGCCGGGATCCTGCTCGTCAACGAGGCCGGCTACGAGTTCTCGCAGATGTGGATAACGCTCGGCTTCCTCGGCTGGATCATCAGCTTCCTCGTCGGGATCGGCTACTACGGCCCGCAGGACAAGAAGCTGCAGGCGCTGGTCGCCGCCGACGGCCCGACGGCCCCGGGCGTCGTCGTCAACGTGCGGCAGGCGCTGATGGTCAACTCGATTGAGATCCTGATCCTGCTCCTGGTCATCGTCGACATGACGACCAAGCCCGGCCTCTAGCTGATCTTCAGCTGGGTCTTGGTCACGCCGGTGACGCCTTTGGTGCCGGTGAGCGTGTAGGCGCCCTTGAGCTTGGGGTAGCGGGCCTTCTTGCCCTTGCCGACCTTTCGGATCTGCAGCTTGAGTGTCTTGCCCTTGACGGTGCCGGTGGCGATGGTCTTGCCTTTGCGGACGAGCTTGACGCGGTAGGCCTTGTTCGCCTTTGCGCCGGGTCGCTTGGAGAGGGCGACGGTCGTCGCGCCCTTGCGGCCGGTCTTGGTGACGTCGCCGGTTGCCTTGAGCGGCTTCGGCTTCGGCTTGGGCTTCTCGTCCGGGGTGGGCTTGGTGTTGCCGGGACCGGGGCCAGGCGAGGCCGGCAGCGGGTCGCCGAGTCGCAGGACCGTCAGCTCGCCCTTGCCTGGCGCTGGCCTCGGATGGCCGCCCGCGATCAGCTCCGGCAGGCCGTTGCCGTCGAGGTCGGCGATCGTCGCCAAGCTGGCGCCGAGCGAGTGGTAGAAGTGGGCGCCGAGCATCGCGGCGCCGGTGGTGGGGGTGGGGTTGGTCGCGTCGATCGTCGTCGTGTCGGTCTTGCCGTAGACGACGAAGAACGCGCCGGTGCGTGTCACACCCGCGGGTAGTGACGGATTGCGGTAGATCGGGGCGCCGATCAGCAGGTCCGCGATCCCGTCGCCGTTCAGGTCGTCTGCCGCCTCCACGACCGTGCCGAAGTCCGCCGAGCCGGGCAGGCCGGTGATTGTGTAGCCGCTGGCGGCGCCGAGGTTGGGCAGGTTGATCGGGTCGTGCGATGTGCGGCCGTCGAGGACGAAGACCTTGCCGATCTGCGGCTCCTCGCCGGCCGGGGTCGTGCGCGAGCCGGGAACGCCGATGGCGATGTCGTCGCGCCCGTCACCGTCGACGTCGCCGAGCGCCGCGACCGCCCTACCGGCGCTGGCTTTCGCGGCCGGACCGTGGACGCGGAATAGGACGCGTTCGCCTGCCGGCTCGGTCGCGACGTTGAACGTTGCCGCCTCCGGGTCGTCGAGGGCGCCGCCGCCGATGATCTGGACGATGCCGCTCTGGGAGCCGCCCGCGCCGTTGGCGGTGTACTGGCCGATCGCCAGGTCGTCGGTGCCGTCGCCATCGACGTCGCCGACCGGCTCGAGGATGTAGTTGTAGGTGATGCCATTGGCAGCCAGGTAGCCGCCGCTCGGCCCGGAGACGTCGATCGCGTCGTCGGCGATCTCGCCGCGTGGCCGGCCTGGTACGACCCAGAGGCCGGACGCGGTACTCGTCAGCGCGAGATCGTCGTGGCCGTCGTCGTCGAGATCGCCGAGCGGTGCCCACCGTGTTGGCGCCGCGACCGCCGCCGTGGTGTTTACGCCCTTGAACCCGACGGCACGGCCGCCCGCGTCGTCGATCGAGAATGACCCGGCGGTGAACAGGTTGGCTGCGCCATAGACGAGATAGGCGAGCTTCTGGGTACCAGCGGGGTTGCCGCCGACCCCGACCGCGAGGTCGTCGATTCCGTCGTCGTCGACATCGCCCGCGCAGACGACGTCCTCGCCGAAGTAAGTGTTCCCCGCGCTGCCGGAGATCGCGATCGTCTCCCCGGTGTTCGGCAGTAGACCGCCGGTCCAGCCGGCCCGGCCGCGGATCACGTACAGCCGCCCCTGGTTCCCGCCGGGGATGTCGCCGATCGACCAGTTGGCCGCGGCCGCGACGAGGTCGTCGACGCCGTCGCCGTCGAGATCGCAGCGCGTCTCGGTGCTCTTGCCCGGCGTGAGCTCGTTCGGGGCGCCGACGGACTCGGCGATTCCCGAGCCGGTGAACAGCAGCGGCACCTGCGGTAGGTCGCGTAGGTCGACCGGCAGCGGCGCCGCGACGGCGCTCGCTCCCGTCGCGACCCAGAACGCACCCGCCGCGGCCAGGCTCAGGCCGACGCGAGCCACCCGTCGGTGCGGCAGCTGTCCCGTCACGCCGGCTTCCTTACGGTCAGCTGGGTCTTGGTCACGCCCTTGACGCCCTTGGCGCCGGTGAGCGTGTAGGCGCCCTTGAGCTTGGGGTAGCGGGTCTTCTTGCCCTTGCCGATCTTGCGGATCTTCAGCTTGAGCGTCTTGCCTTTGACGGTGCCGGTTGCGATGGTCTTGCCCTTGCGGACGAGCTTGATTCGGTAGGCCTTGTTGGCCGTGGCGCCGGGGCGCTTGGAGAGGGCGACGGTTGTCGAGCCCTTGCGGCCGGTCTTCGTGACGTGGCCGGTTGCGCGCAGCAGCTTGGGCTTCGGCTTGGGCTTGTCGTCAGGGACGGGAGCGTCGATCGGCGGATAAGAGCGCGCCGGCAGGCTCGTCGGCGCCGTGATGGTGAAGAAGCCGTAAGCCGTCCCAGCCTTGTAGGCCAGGTGCTCCGCTGAATCGGCCGTCACGGTCGCCGGCACACCGACCCAGGTGGTGCGCTGGCCATCGGCGCTGACGACCTTCGTGCCGGCATCGACGTCGAGGTCGAGCAAGTGCAGGTTCTGGAACGGCACGACCTTCGCGTTGCCGTTCTTGGCCTCGATCATCGAGCCGCTGCCCTGGCCGTCGCTCACGACACGGCCGCTGAGGCCGTCGGCGGCGATCCGGAACTGGGGATCGAGGATTCGGATGTCGATGTGGTGGTCCGAACCGTTGTACCGGATCTGGCCGCTGCTCGCGACCACCGTCTCGCCGGTCTCCTGCTGGATCCACGCGTCGGCATACGTGAAGCGGTGGCTGTTCGGGTCGTTCACGTCTGAACGGGTCGCGCCGGCGCTCGGCAACACGTTGTCGCGCTCGCCCTCGATGTTGATGTAGTCGATCCAGCTGCGCAGGTCGAACCACCCGGGCAAACCGTTGGCGGTCCAGTCGATGCCGAACTGAGGCACGTCTTGGAAGGTCGCGCCGCGCAGCGAGTCTCCGGCGATAGCCCAGACGGCCTCGACGTCGCCGGTCGGGCCGGCCGCGAGAGCGGGCGCGCTTGCCGTGACGCCGGGATCCGACACGGCGACGGGAGCGCTCCAAGCGCCGGCGGCGTAACGCGCGCCTTGGACGACCGGCGCCGTTCCGTCGCTCGCCAGCCATGCGACGTGTACCTCTGCGTTGGGCCCGGGTGCCAGCTGCGGAGCACTACCGGCCTCGGTCCCTGGCAGCGTCGCCGCGGCGCTCCAGACGCCAGCGGCCCGTCGCATCGTTTGGATGTCAGCTGAGCCCTGCCAGACGGCAATGGCGTTTCCGTGGCGGTCGTAGCGGACCTTTGGCACCGTCCCTGAGCCGACGGTAGCCGGGGTGCTCCAGGTGGTGCCGCTCTCGTTCTTGAAGGCGGGAGCGCGTGACGACGTCTTCACGACCAGGGAGTTGTCGCGCCAGAGGACCGTCGCCTCGTTGAGGCTCTTGCCGGCGCCGCTGACCGCGAGCTGGAGGTCGTTGACGGTGTTGCCACGCCCGAGGATCTCCTGAAGCGAGCTCCAGTCGCCGCCGACCGTGGCGCGCGTCTTCGCGTAGATGCCCATGTTGTTGGTCTTGCCGACGCGGAAGGCGACGGTGACCGCTCCGCTGGGGCCGACGTCGGCGGCCAGGCCGAAGAGGAAGGCTGTGTCAGCGGCGTCGCCGAGGTAGACGTCGACGGGCGGCGCCCAGTTACCGCCTGCGGGGCGCGTCGCGGCGCGCACGTTCACGCCCACCTGCCAGACGACGGTCGTGTTGCCCGCCCGGTCGGTCACCACGCGCGGGCCAGCTGTGCTGAACGTCGTCGGTGTGGTCGGCGAGATGTTCTCCGGCGCGCCCCAGCTTCCGCCGGGCGGCCGGGTCGACGCCCAGATGCCGGTGCTGGCCAGCGTGTTGTTGTCCTGCCAGACAGCTGTGGCCGTGCCGTCGGGGGCCACCGTGAGTGCTGGGTAGTTGCCCTGGAGGGGAGTGCCGGGCGGCGACTCGGCTATGAGCGATGCCGGTGTCGACCAGGTGCCGTCAACCGGCTTCGTCGCGGCCTTGATGGTGATGGCGGCGGGTATCCCGCCTGCGTTCTCGGCCCACACCGCCTGGGCATTTCCTGCTCGGTCGACCTCGATCTTCGGCGAGACAGTCACGGCACCGCTGATCATCGACTCCGGGAGCGCCTGCGAAGCGGTCCATCCGGGCGCGGCGAGCGCCGTGCTCGGCAGGACGAGGACCGCGATCGTCAGTGCCAAGGCGGCCAGGCAGGCAGGCATAGCGCGCAGGGTGATCGGGGCAGGGGAGGACATCGTGGCGGGCTCCTTCGGCAAGCTGAATTAGGGCCGCCTAAGTGCGGCGCGGCGGGACCGTAACAGATCCGAGTTAGGGTCGCCTAACCGGAGCCGTCGATGTCTACGGGCGCGTTCGGCCGCGACCCTCGAAGTACTCCCGCTCCGCGCGCCCCAGCTCGGTCGCGGGCTCGTCGCCGAACCACCACTCGCGGCCGATCCGGTACCAGTTGCGCGTCGCCTGGAGCTGGCCGAGGACGGCCAGCACGCCGAGCTCCATCCGCCGGCCCATCAGCTCGTTGGCGGGCACGTTCTCGCGCCGCATCAGGTCGTAGTACTCCGAGCGCGGGTCGGACGCCGCGCTGATCGCGCGCATCACGCGCCGCGAGTCGATCGTCAGCTCGCGGTCCTCCATGTACCAGCCGCCGACGGTCATCACGTGCTCCATCAGCCGCTCCGCGTCGACCTTCTTTGGGTCCTTGAGGAACCCGAGCTCGTGCAGGGCGACGCGCAGCCGCTCCGGATCGCGGGTCGCCGCGGCGTCGATCGCGACGATCTCCAGCGCCACCTGCTCGCGGTCGAGCTTCTTGGTCATCCCGAAGTCGAGGAACGCGACCCGGCCGTCGTCCATCAGCAGGTAGTTGCCGGGGTGGACGTCGGCGTTGAAGTGCAGCAGGTGGTGGATCGAGCCGAAGCAGAAGCGGAAGACGATCTCGCCGAAGCGGTCGCGCTCGGCCTGGGGCAGCGCCTTGACGTCGTCGAACCCGACCCCGTCGACCCACTCGGTCACCAGAACGCGGCCACGCGACAGGCGCGTGATCACGTCCGGGACGTAGATGAACGGATGGCCGCGGTAGCCGCGTGAGAAGGCGCGCTGGTTCTGGGCCTCGTACTCGTAGTCGAGCTCCTCGAGCACCCGCTCCTTCAGCTCCGCGGCGGCCGCCTTGGCGTCGAGGCCCGGGGCGATCGCCTTCGCGAGCCGCATGATCATCCCGGCGTTCTGCATGTCGGCGCGCAGCGCCTCGGCGACGCCCGGATACTGGATCTTGACCGCGACCCGGCGGCCGTCGGGCAGCGTCGCGCGGTGGACCTGACCGATCGACGCGGCGGCCGCGGCCTCCTGCTCGAACTCGTCGAACAGCTCCTCGACAGGCTCGTCCCACTCCTCGTCGAGCACCTTGCGGACCTGCTTCCAGGGCATCGGGGGCGCCTCGGAGCGGAGGTTGGCGAGCTTGTCCTGGTAGAGGTCGCGGTACTCCTCGGGCAGGAAGTCGGTGTCGACGAACGAGGCGAGCTGGCCGATCTTCATCGCCGCGCCCTTCATCGTCCCGAGCGTGTCGACCATCCGCTCGGCGGCCTCCATGTGGCGCTTGTCGAGCTGGGCCGCGCCCTCCTCCTTCGAACGCGCCAGGTTGGCGGCGCGCGTGCCCGCCCAGCGCGCTCCCTGACTGCCGATCACCGAGCCGACCTGGGCCGTTCTGCGCACCCTGCCCTTCGGTATCGAGCCGTCGTCCTTGGCCATCGCGCTCACCCTAGAGGCCCAGTGGTCTACACTGGCCGGCCGTTATGGCTTCTAAGCGACCCACTCTTTCTGTTGACGTCCGTGAGGAGCGCGGCTCCCGCGCGACCCGCCGCCTCCGCCGCTCTGGCCTCGTGCCTGGCGTGCTCTATGGCGCGACCCACGAGGAGACCGTGTCGTTCAAGGTCGGCGACCGCGAGCTGCGTCGCATCCTTGTCGACGGATCCGCCCTGATCGACATCGAGATCGGCGGCGAGAAGTCGGTGCCGGCGATCCTCAAGGACCGCCAGCTGCACCCGGTGCGCGACGAGGTCATGCACATCGACTTCCTCGAGGTCAACCTCTCCGAGAAGATCCGCGCGTCTGTCGCGATCGAGCTCGAGGGCGGCGACGACGCGCCCGGCGTCAAGGAGGGCGGCGTTCTCGACCACGCGACGCGCGAGGTCGAGATCGAGGCGCTTCCGACCGACATCCCGGAGCAGATCGTCGTCGACGTGTCGGCGCTTGAGATCGGCGCCACGCTGTCGCTGGCCGACGTGACCGCGCCCGAGGGCGTCGAGTTCACGCACGAGCCGCTCGACGAGCTCGTCGTCGCCAGCGTCGTGCTGCCGACCAAGGTCGAGGAGCCCGAGATCGAGGCCGAGACCGAGGTCGTCGGCGAGGAGGGCGAGGCTGCCGAGGGCGAGAGCGACGGCGGCGACTCCGGCGATTCCGGCGGAGGCGAGTAGCACCTAGCGATGGGGCTGTTCCGCCGTCGGGAGGAGGGCGACGGGGGCAGGGTCGACTGGCTCGTCGTCGGTCTGGGCAATCCAGGCCGCAAGTACGAGGGCACGCGCCACAACGTCGGCTTCGAGGTCGTCGCGCTCGCCGCTCAGCGCTGGGACCTGCCGAAGGCGAAGCAGAAGTTCGCCGGCCTCTACACCGAGGGCCGCACCGCTCCCGGTGGTCCGCGCGTCGGCGTGCTGCTGCCGCAGACCTTCATGAACGAGTCGGGCCGCTCGGCCGGTCCGGCACGCGGCTCGCTGCACGTGCCGCTCGACCGCGTCGTCGCCGTCCACGACGAGATCGACCTGCCGTTCGCGCGCATCGAGAGCCGTCTCGGCGGTGGCCTGGCCGGTCACAACGGCCTCAAGTCGCTCGAGCGCGAGCTCGGTGGCCGCGACTTCCGCCGTCTCCGCGTCGGCGTCGGCCGGCCCGACTCGACGGATCCCGGCGTCGTCGTCCCATACGTCCTCGGCCGCTTCGACGAGCCGAAGGAGGACGTTCAGAGATTGGTCGAGGATGCGGTCGCCGAGCTGGAGCGGCTCGTGACATCCGATTCGGACGCGGCCGAAGCATCGTTGGGGCTATAGCCCCAACAAGCCTTCATTCGGCTTTGGGTCAGCCGCCGGCGGCGGCGATGTTGGCGACGACGGTGGCGCCGCTGTCGCTGCCGTTGACGCGGATCCGGTGGCGGGTGAACGGCTCGTCGCCGGGTCCCGCGATGCCGTCCTCGACGGTAGTTGCGCTGGCGTAGCCGGCGTCGTCGACGGCGGCGATGACGGTGTCGTCGTACTTGCCGGCCGGGTAGCAGAAGGCGTCGACCGCGACGCCGAACTGCTTGCGCAGCAGCTTGCGCGAGCCGGAGACCTCCTCAGTCAGCGCGGCCGCGTCGAGAGTGGTCAGGTCCGGGTGGGTCATCGTGTGGGCGCCGAGCTCCCAGCCGGCGTCGACCAGCTTGCGCACGTCGGCGCGCGAGATGCCCTCGGCGCCAGGCTTCTTCATCGCGGCGACCTCGAGGTAGAGCACTCCCGGCCAGCCCCGCTTCTCCAGCTCCGGCAGCGCCACGTCGACGTGGCTGCGGTAGCCGTCGTCGAAGGTCAGGACGATCGGCTTGCGCGGCACGCGCCGCTTGCCGGCCCAGTAGTCCTCGGCGTCGCGCATCGTGATCGCCGTGTAGCCCGCGTCCTCGATCGCCTGCATCTGCTCGGCGAAGCGCGTCGGGTCGACCCACAGCTCCGGGAAGGGAGTGCCGGCCGGCGGCGCCTCGGTGACGTGGTACATCAGGATCGGCAGTGCCTTGCCGGGCGGCTCGGCCTCGGCCGGCGGGGGCTCCGGTGCACGGGCGGGCGCCGCGCCCGGACGGTCAGCGCTCGCCGGCTTGGCGGCGCTCGCGGCAACCGTGTCGGTCGCGCTCGCCTCGTCGGGCCCGAGCTCCGGCAGTTCGTCGCTGCCGCCACCCAGCGACAGCACGGCGACGAGCACGATCAGCGCCGCCAGTCCCCCGAGCGCCGAGATCGCCAAACGCCGCTGGCGGCGTGTTCGCTCTGCGGCCTCGGCACGCCGTAGCGCGCGCTTGTCGTCCTCCAGCCCCCCGTTCACGGCGCCCATTGTCTGCCATGGGGCAGACGGTTGGCGTCTAGGCAGGCAGCGAGGCCGCAGTCGACTCGTCGCCGGCGACGGCGGCTGCTGGCGGCTTGCGCACCAGCCAGCCGGTGGCGGCGGCGCCGAGCAGCGCCAGCACCGCGACGGCGATGAAAGTGACCGAATAGCCGCGCGTCGCCGCCTCGCCGGCGTACTCGACGTAGCGCAGCAGCTCGGGGCCGAAGGCGTCCGGGTGGAGGCCGGTCGCCTCGGCATGGTCGAGCGCCTCGCGCAGCGCCGGGCCGTTCACGTTGTCGATGTTCGGCAGCGGGCTGGCGGCGACGATCCGGTGCAGGTCGCTGACGTAGGTGGAGTGGAAGATTGAGTAGAGGACGGCGATGCCGAGCGCACCGCCGAACTGCTCGGCGGTCGCCGACACGCCGGATGCCTGGCCCTGGTCGCGGTCGGCGATCGTGTCGAGGCTGACCGGATCGTTGACGGTCAGCACCAGCGACAGTCCGATGCCGTAGAGGATCAGCCCTGGGAGGATGGTCGTGTAGTGGGTGTCGGAGAGGTGGCTCTCCGCGTTGACGCCGATCGCGAGCAGCACGCCCGAGAGGGCGAGCAGCAGGAAGCCGGTCACCAGCGGCGGCCGGCCCCCGGCGCGGTCGTACCAGCGCCCGGCGAGCGGTGCGACGAGGATCATCGGCAGCGTCGTTGGGATCAGCGCGAGGCCCGCGAGGCCCGGGGTCATCTCCAAGTTGAGGATCAGCAGCAGCGGGAAGATCACGCCGAGGCCGATCTCGGCCATCCCCGCGAGCATCTGGCTGATCGACGCCCCGAGGTAGTTGCGGTGGCGCAGCAGCGCGAAGTCCATCAGCGGAACCGGCGTGTGGCGCTCCTGGAAGACGAACGCGGTGAACGCCAGGACAGCCGAGACCAGCGGCAGGATCACGCCGGGACTGCCCCAGCCCCAGGGCTGCGACTGCGACAGGCCGAAGACGAGGCCGGCGAGCGCGATCGAGAGCAGCAGCGTGCCGTAGAAGTCGATCGAGCGTCGCTCGTCGCTCGACTTCGGCTTGTCCGCCGGGACGTTCCGCCGCGCCACGACGACGGCCACGATCGCCAGCGGCACGTTGACCAGCAGCACCGCCCGCCAGCTGAACACCGACGTCAGGCTGCCGCCGATCGTCGGGCCGAGCGCGGCGAATACCGCCGCCGCCCCGCCCATCGTCCCGAGTGCCCGTCCGCGCTCCTCCGCAGGGAAGGCGGCGCTGACGATCGCCACGGTCGTCGGCAGCATCAGCGCGCCGCCGATGCCCTGGAAGACGCGCATCGCCCACAGCATCGGCAGGTCGGGAGCAAGGCCGCCGATTGCCGACGCGCTCGTGAACACCGTCGCGCCGATCAGGAAGACCCGCCGCAGGCCGATCAGGTCGCCGAGGCGGCCGCCGAAGACGAGCAGTCCGGCGAGCGGCAGCAGGCTCGCCGTCAGCACCCACTGGACCTTCTGCGAGCCCGTCTCGAACGTCTGCATGATGTCCGGCAGGGCGAGTGGGACCGCGGTCTGGTCGACCAGGATCATCGCGTTCGCCAGGGTCATCGCGACGAGGATCAGGTTGCGACGATGCTTGGCGTCCGTGCCCGGCATCGCAGCATCGTAAGGTGATCGGCCCATGTCTTTGCGCCCACTGCTCACCTACGCCCAGGAGGACGAGGCGGTCGCCGCGCTGTCCGACGCTGCCCGTGAGGCACCGCAGCGGGCGTTCGTCTCGCAGAGCATGCGCCCCTACCTGCTCGCCGCCTTGCTCGACTCCGAGCCCGACCGCCCGGCACTGGTCGTCGCCGGCGACGACCGCGCGGCGCGTGACCTGGCGGCCGACCTCAAGCAGTTCCTCGCGCCACGGCCAGTGCGGCTCTACCCGGCGCGCGGCGTTCGCTACGAGTCGCACCTTGCGCCGACGCCGCACCTCGTCGGCCTGCGCATCGCCGCGCTCGACGAGCTGACCGACGAGGACCAGCGCGACTCCGAGCACGGCGCGGCCGTCGTCGTCGCGGGCGCCGTCGCGCTCGCCGAGAAGGTCCCAGATCCGGAGCTGCGCCCGCACGGCTTCACGATCGAGAAGGGCGGCCTGCTCGATCTCGACGAGACAGCCGCCCAGCTGGTCGCCTGCGGTTACGAGCGCGTCGAGCAGGTCGAAGAGCGCGGCCAGTTCGCGCTGCGCGGCGACATCGTCGACATCTACCCGGCGACCGAGGAGCGCGCGGTGCGCTGCGAGCTGTTCGACATCGAGGTCGAGCGGCTGACCTTCTTCTCGACCTTCACCCAGCGCTCGCTCGAGGAGGTCGAGCGGGTCGAGATCGCGCCGGCCGCCGAGCTGGCGCCAGAGCACCGCGAGCTGGCTGAGATCGCCGCGGCCGACGTGGCGTCAGCCGGCGACGGCGACGCTCGCCCCGACATCGCCGAGCTGCTCCCAGTCGACCGCTTCGGTGAGGTGCTCGACCTGCTGCCCGCGGACGCGCTCGTCGCGATCGCCGCCGAGGAGGAGCTGCCGCCGGCGCTGCGCGACCACTGGGACGACGTCACGACGAGCTTCCACGACACCGATGCCGGCCACCTCTACGTCGATCCCGAGCGGCTGCAGGCGAGCCTCGACGCGCGTGCCGCGCTGCGGCTCTCGAGCATCTCGGGCGACCAGCCGCACAGCTTCCGCGCCCAGGCCGCCGAGACCTCCGCGCGCTCGCTCGAGGCGGCCGAGCCGGAGCTCGAGAAGCTCGTCCGCTCCGGCTACCGCACTGTCGTTCCGTGGGCGCGTCGCGGCGAGGCCGAGCGCGCCGCGTACAACCTCGCGCGCGTCCGCTCGCAGTTCGTCGACGAGGGGCCGGGACCGGTCGCCAGGGCCTACGCCGACGGCGTCGCGCCGGGTGAGCCGGGCGTCTACTTCGCGACCGCCGCGCTGCGCGAGGGGTTCGTCTCGCCGCCGCTGAAGGTCGCGATCGTCCCCGACCACCGCCTGCTGCGCCGTCGCCGCGTCCAGCCGGCGGGGCCGCGCACCGGGGCGGGGGCGCTGACCAGCTTCACCGACCTGCGCGCCGGCACGCCGGTCGTTCACGAGGACCATGGGATCGCGCTGTTCACCGGCTTCGAGACCAAGACCGTCGGCGGCGTGACCCGCGACTACCTGCAGCTCGAGTACAAGGGCGGCGACCGCGTCTTCGTCCCGAGCGACCAGCTGCACAAGATCAGCCGCTACGTCGGCGCTGACGCTGGCGACCCGCCGCTGAGCAAGTTAGGCGGGACCGCCTGGGAGAAGATGAAGCTGCGCGCCCGCCGCGCGGCAGAGGCACTCGCCGGCGAGCTGATCAACCTCTACGCCGAGCGCAAGCGCCGCGCCGGCTACGCCTTCCCCGAGGACTCCGAGTGGCAGGTCGAGTTTGAGGCCGCGTTCCCGTTCCGCGAGACGCCCGACCAGCTCGACGCGATCGAGGCGGTCCGCGCCGACATGGAGGAGGCGCGGCCGATGGACCGCCTGATCTGTGGCGACGTCGGCTACGGCAAGACCGAGGTCGCGCTGCGCGCCGCCTTCAAGTGCGCCGCCGACTCCAAGCAGGTCATGTTCCTCGTGCCGACGACCGTGCTCGCCCAGCAGCACCACGGCACCTTCGCCGAGCGGCTGCGCGACTACCCGTTCCGGATCGAGCAGGTCTCGCGCTTCCGCTCCGACAAGGAGGTCCGCGCGGTGCTGAAGGAGTTCGAGGAGGGCAAGGTCGACATCCTGATCGGCACCCACCGGCTGCTCTCGCGCGATGTGCGGCCGAAGGACCTCGGCCTGCTGATCGTCGACGAGGAGCAGCGCTTCGGCGTCAAGCAGAAGGAGCTGATGCGCCAGCTGCGGCTGCGCGTCGACGTGATCTCGCTGTCGGCGACGCCGATCCCGCGCACGCTGCAGATGTCGCTCGCCGGCCTGCGCGACATCTCGGTGATCGAGACCCCGCCGGAGGGCCGCCGCCCCGTCAAGACCTACGTCGGCGAGTACGACGAGGACCTCGTCCAGAAGGCGATCCAGCGCGAGCTCGACCGCAAGGGGCAGGCGTACTTCCTGCACAACCGCGTCGACTCGATCGAGGAGACAGCCGAGCGGGTGCGGGCGATGTGCCCGGACGCGCGCGTGCTGGTCGCCCACGGCCAGATGGAGGAGGGAGCGCTGGAGAAGATCATGCTCGCCTTCCTGCGCGGCGAGGCCGACGTCCTCGTCTGCACGACGATCGTCGAGTCTGGCCTCGACATCTCGAACGCCAACACGCTGATCGTCGAGCGCGCCGACGAGCTCGGCCTGGCCCAGCTCTACCAGATCCGTGGCCGCGTCGGGCGGTCCAAGGAGCGCGCCTACGCCTACCTGCTCTACCCATCGGCGGCCGCTCTGACGAGCGACGCCGGCGACCGTCTCGCCACCCTCTCGGACTACACCGAGCTCGGCTCCGGCTTCAAGATCGCGATGCGCGACCTCGAGATTCGCGGCGCCGGCAACCTGCTCGGCGACGACCAGTCCGGCCACGTGGCGGCGATCGGCTTCGAGCTCTACGTCGGGATGCTCGACGAGGCCGTCGCGGCGCTCGCCGGCGACTCCGCCGAGGAGGCGCCCGAGCCGGTCCGCGTCGACCTGCCCGTCGACGCCTTCGTCCCGGGCGACTACGTCCCCTACGAGGCGGCGAAGATCGAGATCCACCGCCGTGTCGCGGGCGCCAAGGAGATCGCCGACCTGATCCTGCTGCGCGAGGAGCTGGGGGACCGCTTCGGCCCGATCCCGGAGCCGCTCGACAACCTGATCAAGCTCCAGGACGCCCGGATCAAGCTCGGCCGTACTGGTGTGCGGAGCGTCGACTTCGCGGGCGGCAAGCTCGCCGTCTCGCCGGTCGAGCTCGACTCCTCGCAGGTCTCCGTGCTGCGCGAGCGGGTGCCGGAGGCGATCTACGAGTCGGGCCGGAGCACCGTTCGCGTGCGGGTTCCGGACGACCCCGCGGAGCGCTTCAGCGCGGTCGTTCGCGCCGCCGAGGCGATCCTCGAGGCCGCGAGCGAGCCGGCGCGGGCCTGATATCCGCAACAGGGCCCGGTTTGCTCCGCTAGAGTCCGCCGCTGCTTTAGGCGCCGTTGAGGAGCGGCGCATATCTATCGAGGGATGAACTTAGCCTCCATGAACCTTCTTCGTACTTTCGCGGGCCTATCACTCGCTGGCATCTGCGCCGTGGCCGCTACCGGCTGTGGCGGTAATGACGTGCCCTCCGACGCGGTTGCGAAGGTCGGCAACACGGTCATTACCAAGCAGGACTTCGACCACTGGTATGCGAGCGCCGCCCAGAGCCAGGCGCAGCAGGGTGGCCCGGCGGTTCCGCCGGACCCGCCCAACTACACCAAGTGCGTCGCCGCGCTGAAGAAGGCGCAGCCGAAGGGCTCGGCAGCCCCGAAGGACAGCGACCTCAAGAAGCAGTGCAAGCAGAGCTACGACCAGCTCAAGCAGCAGGTGATGCAGTTCCTGATCCAGTCGCAGTGGGTTCAGCAGGAGGCCGCCGACCAGGACGTCAAGGTCAGCAGCAAGGAGGTCCAGACGCTCTTCGAGGACCAGAAGAAGCAGGCCTTCCCGAAGGAGAAGGACTACGAGAAGTTCCTCAAGACCTCCGGCGCGACCGAGCAGGACATCCTCTTCCGGATCAAGCTCGATGCCCTCCAGAACAAGTTGACCGCCAAGATCCAGAAGGATCAGGAGAAGGTCACCGACGAGGACATCGAGGAGTACTACGAGAAGAACAAGAAGCGCTTCGCCCAGCCGGAGAAGCGTGACTTGGAGGTCGTCCTCACGAAGAACAAGGCCAAGGCTGAGGAGGCCAAGAAGGCGCTCGACAACGGCGACAGCTTCGCCAGCGTCGCGAAGAAGTACTCGATCGACCAGGCCTCGAAGGCCAACGGCGGCAAGCTGCCGGACGTCGCGAAGGGCCAGCAGGAGAAGGCGCTCGACGAGGCTGTCTTCGCGGCCAAGAAGGGCACGGTCGTCGGACCGATCAAGACCCAGTTCGGCTGGTACGTCTTCGAGGTCACCGGAACGACGCCGGCGACTCAGCAGGAGCTGAAGGACGCCAAGGAGTCGATCCGCGGCCTGCTGAAGTCGGAGCGCGAGCAGAAGTCGCTGCAGACGTTCATCGAGGACTTCCGCGAGAACTTCAAGGGCGAGACCAAGTGCCGCGAGGGCTTCGTCGTGACGGAGTGCAGCAACGCTCCCGAGGAGAAGACCGACACCAACGCCGTCCCGGGTGGCGCACAGGGTGCTCCGCAGGGTGCCCCCCAGGGCGCTCCGCAGCAGGCCCCGCCGCCGCAGCAGGCTCCGCAGCCCGCTCCGTAGGTAGATGACGGAGCGGCGCGCCGCCGATCTCGTCGAGGCGCTTCAGCGTCTCGACGAGATCACGTGGCGCCTGCGCCGCGACTGTCCCTGGGACCGTGAGCAGGACGAGCGCTCGATCGTCCCGCACACGATCGAGGAGGCCTACGAGCTTGCCGACGCCGCCCACTCGGGCGACGACGCGAAGCTGCTCGACGAGCTCGGCGACGTCCTCTTCCAGGTGATGTTCCTGTCGATGCTGCTCGAGGAGCGCGACGCCGGCTCGCTCGCCCAGGTCGCCGACCACTGCCGCGAGAAGCTGATCCGCCGCCACCCGCACGTGTTCGGCGAGGCGGCTGCTGAGACGGCCGGCGAGGTGCTCGAGAGCTGGGCGAAGATCAAGCGCGAGACCGAGCGCGACGGCGAGGTCTTCGGCTCGCTGCCCGAGAACCTGCCGGCGACGTTGTACGCCAAGAAGGTCCTGCGTCGCGCCCAGTCGGCCGGCCTCGTCGAGCGCACGGGTCCCGGCGAGGGCGGCGGCCCCGCCCCCGGCGACGACGCCTTCGACGCCATCGGCCGCCAGCTCTTCGAGGTCGTCGAGGCCGCCAGCGCCGCCGGCGTCGACCCCGAGTCCGCCCTCCGCGAGCACGCCCGCCGCTTCAAGCTCGACGTCGAAAGTCGCGCGGATCTGCCCGAAGGGTGACCACCTGTCGCAGCAGATATGCTCTGCGAGATGGCGTGGGCAGACGAGCGGTTGGACGACTTGGCGAACCGGATGGACGCCGGCTTCGCCCGTGTCGACCACGAGATCCACGCGCTGCGACTTGAGGTCAAGGCGGACATCCGCGACCTGCGGACCGAGCTCAAGGGCGACACTGGTGCCCTGCGAACTGAGTTGAAGGGCGACATCGCGGGGCTCCATGCTCTGATCGTCCGCTTTGGCGTCGCGCTCCTGATCTGCCTGGTCACGGTGATCGCCGCGCTGATCGGGGTGATCCCCGGCACGCCGGCTGGCGGTTGAGCCCATAGGATCAGCCGCCTCCGTAGACCCCCGAGGAGGTTGTTCCGCCCCGTGAGCGCAATCGAGAAGGTGCACGCCCGTCAGATCCTGGACAGCCGTGGGAACCCCACGGTCGAGGTGGAGGTGACGCTGGCTTCGGGCGCGACCGCGCGGGCTGCCGTGCCGTCGGGCGCGTCGACCGGTGAGTTCGAGGCGGTCGAGCTGCGTGACGGGGGAGACGCCTACCTCGGCAAGGGCGTGACGAACGCGGTGGCGAACGCCAACGGGGACCTGGCGCAGGCCGTGCTCGGCCTTGACGCCGCCGACCAGGAGGCGGTCGACCGCGCGATGCTCGCCGCCGACGGCACGCCGAACAAGGCGCGCTACGGCGCCAACGCGATCCTCGGGATCTCGCTCGCCGTCGCTCGCGCTGCCGTCGCGGAGGCCGGACAGCCGCTCTGGCGCCATCTCGGCGGGCCGGATGCGAACACGCTGCCGGTTCCGATGATGAACGTCCTCAACGGCGGCGCGCACGCCGACAACAAGGTCGACTTCCAGGAGTTCATGATCATCCCGTGTGGGGCGCCGACCTTCTCGGACGCGCTGCGGACCGGCGCCGAGGTGTTCCACGCGCTGAAGAAGACGCTCCATGAGCGCGGGCTCGGCACGGCCGGCGGCGACGAGGGTGGCTTCGCGCCTGACCTCGACTCCAACGAGGCCGCGCTGCAGATGCTGATCGCCGGCATCGAGGCCGCTGGCTACAAGCCGGGCGAGGACGTCGGCATCGCGCTCGACCCCGCCACCAGCGAGATCTACGAGAACGGCAGCTACGACCTCGAGCACGAGGGCCGCAAGCTGTCCTCCGACGACATGGCCGCCTACTGGGCCGAGATGGCGGGCCGCTACCCGATCCTCTCGATCGAGGACGGCATGGACGAGGAGGACTGGGCCGGCTGGAAGACGCTGACCGACCGCCTCGGGGACAAGGTCCAGCTCGTCGGCGACGACCTCTTCGTGACCAACACCGAGCGGCTGAAGCGCGGCATCGACAGCGGGACCGCCAACTCGATCCTGATCAAGGTCAACCAGATCGGCACGCTCACCGAGACGCTCGAGGCGATCGCGATGGCACACGCCGCCGGCTACACCGCCGTCATGTCGCACCGCTCCGGTGAGACCGAGGACACGACGATCGCCGACCTCGCCGTCGCCACCGGCTGCGGCCAGATCAAGACCGGCGCCCCCTCACGCTCGGACCGTGTCGCCAAGTACAACCAGCTGCTCCGCATCGAGGAGTCCCTCGGTGCCGCCGCCGTCTACCCAGGCCGCAGCGTCTTTCGCAGCTGAAGGAGCGCGCGCGTGGGCGTAGAAGGTGGCCTGGATGGCCACCGCTACAGCACGCGCGCCGCGTCGGCGTGCCTCGTCCAACCTGAAGTTGGGTGGGATCCGTTGGGACCGGTTGAGCCGGGTGGCGCTGCTGGTGCTGTTGGGGGGGATCCTGCTGATGTACGTCTCGCCGGCGAAGCACTGGTGGGAGGCGTCGCGGACGGCTTCGGCGCAGAGCTCGGAGCTGCAGCACCTGGAGGCCGAGAACAAGCGGCTGCAGGAGCGGTCGGCACTGTTGCAGGACCCGGACACGCTCGAGCTCGAGGCACGCAAGCTCGGCATGACGCGCAGCGACGAGCGCGCGTACGTGATCGAGAAGTAGTTCGCCGCTAACCTCGCCGGCTGTGTCCTATCCAGTCGACTTGGCGCTCGATCAGTGGCGCATGGGGCAGAGCCGCGTGATCGGCGATCCCGACCTTGCCGACGCCTCCGATGCCGTGCTCGCGGAGTTGCGCAAGCGGCTCGGCGGCGTGTTCCAGATCGCCGAGCTGGCCGACCTGTACGGCGAGGGCACGGACTGGGCCTCTGAGGTCGCTCAGCGCCACGCGCAGGGCACCGACTCCAGCTGGGCGATCGATGCCGCGTTCGCGCGCTACGCGCAGCAGGCCGCCGACTTCGCCGGCGGGCGCATGCGGCACTACGACGACGAGTAGTGGTCAGACCACTGGTCGGGCCTTGCGTCTGTTACGGTGCCGCCCGCTGAAAGTTAGGGTCACCTAAGTAGGGTTCCCTAATTCGGCCTCTGGCAAGCGGCGCGAAGGGAAATCGATGTATCGATCGGCGGTCTCGTCCAAGGGCGATCCAGTACCACGTCTACGGCCGCGCGCACTGGTCGCGCTCTTCGTGGCGGCGCTCGCGGTGGTGGTCGTCGCCGCGGCCGGACCGTCGTCGAGCACCACCGTCGCGGACGAGCCGACTCCCGTGGCGGTCACCGCCGGCTCGCTCGACTGGGGCGTCAAGGGCTCCTTCCGGCGTTATGTCGGCGAGGACGGGATAACCGCCTCCGGAGGGGTCGCCCGGACGTCGGGAACGACCCCGCAGCTACCGGTGCCCGGGTTCTCCTGGCCGCTGGAGTCGGGCCAGTTCAACCCGTCGGACAACAGCCTCGAGCTGAGCTACGGCGGCGAGGTCCGGTTCGTCGCGCACTGCGAGGTCGACCCCTGTGCGCTCGACATGCGCATCTCGTCGCCGCGCGTCGTGATCACCGGCGACGAGTCGACGCTCTACGCGAACTTCGAGAGCCGGTCGCTCGAGACGGGACAGATCGTCGACTATGGCGAGATCGCCGTCGCCGCGCTCGACCATGGTGCCACGACGCCCGCCACGGCTGGGGGGACCACGACCTGGGACGGGATCGTCGCGCGGCTGACGCCGGAGTCGGCGGACCCGTTCGCGCACTTCTACGTGCCCGGGACCGAGCTGGACTCGCTCGCGATCTCCTACGAGGGTCCGGGCGGGGTTCCGCAGCCGACCGTCGAGCAGTGGACGCTGCCCGGCACGCCGCTGTTCGAGCAGGTGGCGTCCAACGCGCTCTTCACCGGTGGGCCGCGGGTCTTCCCGGACCCCGACCACGGCCTCGTCCACGCCCAGGTGGCCACCACGCTGCGGGCGCTGGACGAGGACACGCTCGCGGTCGTCGCCACGACGACGATCCCCGCGGTCTCGAACCCGGCCGGCGCCAGCGACCGCGAGACTGGGACCTTCTTCGTCGTCCACGCCGGCCGGCCGTCTGCCTACGACTGGAACCCCAGCACCCAGAGCTATGACGTCGTCCAGCTGCCCGGAACCGCCCTGGCGACCGGCGCCAACGCCACGCGCCTCGCCTACGACACGGCCAACGACCGGCTGATCTACCTCGTCTCGCCCGGGACGATCGTCACCTGGACGCGGTCGGAGGAGGGATGGGTGCGCAACGACTACACCCTGTTGGGGCTTACCAGTGGCCTGCGCGTGTCGATGGCGGTCGACGGGGACGGCACGGTGATCGTCACCGAGTCGTCGTCCGGCGCGGTGCGCACGATGCCGCGCACGGTCGCCTTCGGCAGCGGGGTCGCGACCCTCACGCCGATCGCCGGCGGGGTTCCGGTGCCGACCAGCTACGACACCGACTGGCTCGACGTGCACGCCGTCGACGGCCGCGCCTACCTCGTCACCCGTCTCGGCGTGGTGCAGGAGATCCGCAAGCAGGAGGGCGTCTACATCGCCCACGGCGCGCCGCTGGTCACCAGCACGCCGGCCTACGTGACGTTCTCGGACTTCGCTGACCGCTACCTCTACATCGTTGGCGCCTCGGCCGACATCGTCGGGATCCGCGACGGTCGCATCACCCACCGGGTCCGCTCCGAGCTGGCCTACTACGGATCGCCGACCGCTGCCGCCGGAACGGTCTATTCGTGGTCGGCCACGGTCGGCAACGACGGGCTGCTGAAGTTCGCGCACACCGCGACGTCGCCGACCGTGAGCGACCAGCCGCAGGACCGCCTCGTCGCGCTCGGCGTCGGCGAGACCTCGAAGCCGCTGACGCTGACGGCCGCCGCCACGGCGGGCGAGGGGGCGCTGGCGCCCGCGGTCCGCTGGCAGACCCGAACGCCGGGCGCCACGCGCTGGCAGGACGTGCCCGGGGCCGAGTCGACCGCGCTCGCGCTGACGGTCGACGCCGACGACCACGGTTCGGAGTACCGCGCCGTGTTCACGAACGCGGCCGGCTCAATCGCCACCGCCGCCGCGCGGATCACCGTCAAAACCGCCCCGGTGGTGCTCGTGCAGCCGTCGGACGTGACAGCAGTCGCCGGTCAGCCGGCGCTCTTCAAGGTGATGCCGGGCGGCAACCCCGAGCCCGAGATCGTCTGGCAGCGCCGCATCGACGGGTTCTGGCAGGACGTCGACCCCGACAGCGGCGACTTCACCGTCGACGGCGGCTTCCTGACGATCGGCGAGACGGTGGCGGAGATGTCCGGAGCGACGTTCCGCGCCCGTCTGCGCGCCGAGATCGCCCCGGGCGAGACCGTGACTGTGTTCACGCGCGCGGCGAGGCTCACCGTCACCGCGCCGCCGGCGCAGCGGTTCGCCTTCGGGGGCGGCTATGTCGATTGGGGAGTCGCCGAGCGCTGGCGGTGCTATGTCGTCGGCAACATCGCCCAGGGTGGTATCGAACCCTCGGGGGGAGTCTCCAAGGTCCCCGGCACGCTCGCCCAGGGATCGCTCTGCGTCGGCCGCAACGCCGGCTCCGAGGTCCTGAGGTTTCCAGTCCTAGGCGGGAGCTTCGACGGCGAGACGGGTGAGCTGGAGGTCCGGCTCGGCGGCAAAGTGCGCTTCTGGGGTCATACCCACCACTCACCAGGCAACACGACGCCACTGCTCGACACCACTCTGTCGAACCTTCGCGTGATCGCCAACGGCGACTCGGGCAAGCTGGTCGCCGACGCGAGTGGAGCGACGATGGACGATCCGCAGCCGCGGACGTACGTCGATGTCGAGCTGGCGACGCTGGATCTCTCCGGGGCGAGCCCCGTCCCCTCGCCCGAGGGTATGTCGTGGACTGGCATTGGATCTACGCTCGCGTCCTCTGGAGTCTCCGTCTTCGGGAGCTACCCAGCTGGCGAGCCGTTCGACCCGCTCACGCTGGCGCTGTCGTTCGCGGCCAACCCGATCGTCGACGACCCTTCTGGCCCTCCGGCCGTCGATCCTCCGGTCGTCAAGCCGCCGAAGACGAAGCCGCCGCGGATTGTCGCAGTCGCTCAGCGCGCGAAGCTCGACCGTCGCGGGATCGCGCGTGTGGGGAAGCTCCGTTGCGCGTCCGGCGGCCCAGCGTGCTGGGTCGTCGCCAAGCGGTCGGTGCGCGTGAGGGTCGGTGGGCGGGCCTATGCCGCCACGGTGCTCGCGCCGCGACGGATCGCGCCGGGATCACGAGCCTGGCTGCGGGTCAAGCTCTCACGCCCGGCGTTGCGCAGACTCGCGAAGCGCCGCGGCGCCGAGCGCCGCGCCACGCTGCGCATCGCCGTGCGGATGCGATCCGGAGGCCGGCAAACCGGCCGTAGCCTGCGAGTCGTGGTCCAGCTGCCCGCGGCGAAGCGGGCGGGCTAGGAGTCGCTGTCGGAGTCGGACCGCTCGATGATGATGCGGTCCGCCTCGACGGTGACCTTGACCGGCCGGTGACCGGCCCAGTGCTCGGCGTAGAGAGCGTTGTCCTGGATCGCCGGGTCGAGCCAGAGGCCGTAGCCGTCCTCGCCGTGGTCGAAGGTGCCCTCGAGCGCCTTCTTGCCGCCACCGCGCTTGCGGCCGCGGCCGCCACGACGTCCACGACGGCGGCGTGACTTGCCCTCGTCGTCGGCCTCGCGATCCTCGGAGGACTCGTCGTCCTCCTCCTCGCGCTCAGCCTCGCGGGAGGCCTCCTCCTCGAGGGCGGCGGCGACGAGCGCCTCGTCCTCGGCGCGGAGATCGATCTCCTCCTCGTCGACGCGCGGCCCGAAGAGATCGGTCTCGACCCCCTCGGTCTCACCCGCCTCCAGGTCGTGCTCCGACTTGAAGTTCGTGACGTCCTTGACGGACACCTCGAGCTGGTGGGCGATCCAGGCATCGGTGCGGCCCTGTCGGACCCACGTGCGGATCTGGTTCAGCTGTGGTTTTAGAGATCGGCGTGCCAAAGCGGCGGGGAGACTAGCGGTTAGCCCGCGACTGAGGCGAGCACCTGGAACATCACCCACGTCACGACGGCTGTAGTCGCCAGGATCGTCGCGATCAGCCCGATGAAGCGGAGGGTGCCGTGCTTGTGCACCTTCTCCACCCGACGCACCCGAGAACGCTGCGCCGCCTCGCGGCGCAGACGCTCCCGGCGATGCACGGAGTCGGCGGCCTCCTCGCGGAAGGCCGCCTCGAACTGATGCAGGGACTGACGCATGCGCATCAGAGGAACCCTAGACCCGTGCGCCCTGCTCCGCGCCCTCGTAGACCTCGACGAAGCGCAGGTAGTTGGCCGCGACCTGGTCGGAGGCGTCCTCGCGGCTGATCGATCCGTCGAGGAAGCCCTTGAGGGCGTCCCACCAGATCGAACGGCCGATCGCGAAGCCGACGAAGCCGTCGACCGGGGCGGCCTGACGCAACCAGTGGTCGACCTTGGCGTCGCTGGCGCCACGGCCCAGCAGCACGCAGACCACGCCGTCGCGACCGTCGCGGCGGGTGACCTGGGCGAGCATCTCGCAGTCGGACTGCTCGTCGACGCCCTCGATCTTCCAGATGTCGACGTCGATGCTGTAGTCCTGGATCTCCTCGATCGCGCGACGCATCAGGTCCGGGCGCAGCTCGGCGTCATAGCGGTCGGTGTCGCCGCCGACCGACTCGAGCTGGGCCGGCTCGGCCGGCACGAGCAGCTCGAAGAGGAACTTGCGGTCGTTCTCCTTGAGCCAGTCCGACAGGCGCTTGAGCTTGGCGAGCTGGGTCTCGTTCAGCTCGGCGTCGCCGTCCGGGTTGTAACGGACGAGCACCTTCGAGAAGTCGGGATCGAACTTCAGGATGTGGTCGCCGAACTGGTCGCCGTACTCGAACTCGAAGTCCGGGCGGCCACTCGCCTCGACCGGCATCGCGAGCTTCAGGCCACGGGCCTTCGCGTCGGTCGGGATGTCGCCGCCGAACTGCTCGTCGACGAGTGTTCCGCTGGCGGCCGGGTCGGCGCCGCGCTCGGCGGCCTTCGCCATGCCCTCGAAGATCAGGTGCTTCGCGTCCGCGATCGTCGCGGTCTGCTCGGGCGTGGGATCGCCCTCGATGCCGAACATCTTCGTCTGGAAGGACCCGCGATGGTCGAACGCGAGGATGTACAGCTTGCCGTCGTAGCCGAGGCTCATTGCCTGGAATCGCCTCCTAGAGGATTGGGCTTGAACCAGCCAGGATACCCTTGCGACGTGGAGCACCGGTTCACGGGTCCCTCGTACACGCTCGGCGTCGAGGAGGAGCTGATGATCGTCGACGCCGAGACGCTCGATCTCGCGAATTCGATCGAGGGCCTACTGGCGGACCTGGAGGGCCACGACGCCGCCGGCGAGGTCAAGCCCGAGCTGATGGAGTCGGTCTGCGAGATCGCGACGACCCCCTGTGCCGATGCGGCTGAGATCGGCGTCCAGCTCGGCGAGCTGCGGCAGCTTGTGACAGCGGCCGCCGGCCAGCGCGGCTTGGCGATCGGCGCCGCCGGGACCCATCCGTTCGCGATGTGGGAGGACCAGCGGATCGTGTCGCGGCCGCGCTACCGCGAGCTCGTCGCGGGCCTGCAGTGGGTGGCCCGCCAGGAGCTGATCTTCGGCATCCACGTTCACGTAGGCGTCGATGACCCCGACAAGGCGATCCACATCGCCAACGGGATGCGCGTCCACCTGCCGATCCTGCTCGCGCTGTCCGCCAACTCGCCGTTCTGGCGTGCCGACGCGACCGGCCTGCTGTCGTCGCGGACGCCGATCTTCCGCGCCTTCCCGCGCGTCGGCATCCCGCCGCGCTACGACGACTGGGCCGACTGGGAGCAGCGGATCGAGTTCATGGTCCAGAGCAAGGCGATCCCCGACTACACCTACCTCTGGTACGACGTCCGCCCGCACCCGAAGTTCGGCACCGTCGAGGTGCGGGTGATGGACTCGCAGACGAGGCTCGAGCACACGCTCGGGCTCGCGGCGCTCGTGCAGGCAATGGCGAAGGAGCTCGGCGAGCACTTCGAGGCCGGCCAGCAGCTGTCGCGCTACCCGTTCGAGATGCTCGACGAGAACAAGTGGTTCGCCGCCCGCCACGGCCTCGACGGCGAGCTCGTCGACCTGCCGAGCCGCGACCGCGTCAGCACGAAGGCGCTCGCGCGGCGGCTCGTCGACCGGCTGCGCGGCCACGCCGAGGACCTCGGCTCCGGTGACGAGCTCGGCGCGATCGAGGACTTGATCGAACACGGCAACGGCGGCGCCCGCCAGCTGATCGTCTACGCGGCCAACCGCGACCTACTAGAGGTAGTGGGCGAGATAGTCGCCAAGACGGCACCCAGGCGCCCAGTATCTTCAAGTGAGTGAGTCAGCCTGACCTTTTCGTGGTCTGCCGGAACTGCGGGTCTGAGGTCAGCCCGTATGTCACCGAGTGCCCTTACTGCGGCCAGCGGATTCGCAAGCGGGCGCCGAAGATCGAGCGTGACGAGGAGGGCGCCGCGCAGCGCAAGCAGCGCCGGCGGCCGAAGCTGCCGCGGCTACGCCAGGGTGAGATCGAGGGGATCGCGCCGGACACGCGTCCGATTGCGACGTTCGCGCTGATCGGCCTGTCGCTGGCGGTGACGTTGCTGCTCGCGACCGATCTGGTGGCGCTCAACGAGGTCGGCGGGCTCTGGCTGCCGCTCGACGACGACCCCTGGCGCTACGTCACGACGCTGTTCGTCTTCGACAACCTCGGCTACCAGTTCGTCGCGCTCGTGGCGGTCGGTGTCTTCGGCACGCTGCTGGAGCGGCGCTTCGGCTTCCTGGCACCGATCGCCGTGTTCCTGCTGGCGGGCGCGGCCGGTGCGGCGGCGGCCGTCGCGGTCGATCTCTCGCCGCCGTTCGTCGACCTCAACGTCGGCTACTGGGTGCTTGGCGCCAACGGTGCGGCGCTCGGTCTGCTGACGGCGTGGACGGTCGACGACCGCCGCGCGTCGCGGCGCGGCGACGAGCGTGGCAACGACCTGATCGGGGTCGCGGTCTTCGCGGCGGTCCTGTTGCTGATCCCGTTCGCGGTTCCGGAGGCGAGCCTCGTCGCCGGTGTCGTGGGTGCCCTGGTCGGCGCGCTGCTCGGCCTCGTGCTGCCGCTGGTCTCGCGGCGCTGAGCGAGCGGCCCCGCGCCGCGCGCCTATGATCGGACGGCGATGGCCGAGAACACCGAGAAGACCTACAGCGACGCCGAGCTCGATGCCGCGATCGCGGCGTTGAGCGACCCCGAGCGCTTCAAGGCGGCCGAGGCGCGCGTGATGCGCGCGGCGCCCCAGTTGCAGCAGGTGCTCGACGAGGCGATGGCGAGCAGCGGAGGGTTGCTCGACACCGTCCAGGCGCAGCAGATCCGCGAGGCCGCCGGCCACGCCGATCCCGCCGACCGGATGGCCGCGATCAGCCGCCTGATGGCGGAGGAGGCGCGGCTCGGGATGTTCGTCGGGGTCGCCGTCGGCTGGGAGCTCGCGCTCGAGCTCGACTTGAATCGGAAATAGGAGGAGCCAGAGATGGAGATTCGCTTTCTAGGACAGTCGTGCTTCGAGCTGACGGAGGGGGAGACGCGGGTCCTGATCGATCCCTTCCTGACCGGCAACCCGAAGGCCGCGGTCGCCGCGGACGACGTCGATCCGACGCACATCCTGTTGACCCACGGCCACGCCGACCACTACGGCGACACGGTCGAGATCGCCAAGCGGACCGGCGCGCAGGTGATCGCGATCGTCGAGCTCGCGAACGAGATCGCTGGCAAGGGTGTCGAGAACATCGTCGACCCGAACCTCGGCGGCACCGTCGAGCTGCCGGGCGGCTGGGTACGGCTCGTGCCCGCCTGGCACACCGCCGTGACGGCCGACGGTACTACGCACACGCCGGCGGGGCTCGTGGTCAAGCTCGCCGAGACGACCGTCTACCACCTCGGCGACACCTGCCTGTTCTCCGATCTGGCGCTGCCGGGCAAGCGCGACGACCTCGACGTGGCGCTGATCAACATCGGCGGCCACTACACGATGGATCGTCATGACGCGGTCGAGGCGGCGAAGCTGGTCGGGGCGAAGACCGTGATCCCGTGCCACTACGACACGTTCCCGCCGATCGAGACCGACGCCGAGGAGTTCAAGCGCGACGTCGAGGCGAACACCAGCTCCGCGGTGGTCATCCTGCAGCCGGGCGAGTCCTACAGCGCCTAGCCCGGCCCTTCCGAGGCGCTGGCTACCGTTTCGCCCATGCTCCGACCTTCCAAGTGCTCAGCGGCCATGCTCGCGACCGTCTTCGCCCTCGGCCTCGCGGCCTGCGGCGGCGATGACGAGAACGACGGCGACAACGCCGCCAACGGCTCCGGCACGACGACGGAGCAGACCGACACGGCGACGACCGAGACGACGCCGACCGTCACCGAGACGACCGAGACCGGCGGCGGCGAGGCCGAGGGCGGTGGCGCGAAGTCGCCGTCGACCGTGCCGTCCGAGGATCAGGAGGGCGGCGCCGGCGACGAGGTTCCCGCCAGCTCGCAGGCGCTGATCACCGGCAACGGCGGCAAGCTCAGCCCGGGCACGGTGCGCGTCCCGCCGTTCATCGCGATCCGCGTGCAGCTGCGCTCGGCCGACGGTGTCGAGTACCAGCTGACCGGCGGCGGCAAGACGGTCAAGGCCGGCGGCGAGATCCAGAGCGCGGGGACGACCTTCGACGGCCTGCGTGCCGGCCAGAAGCTCGTGCTGACCGGGCCGCAGGGCAAGGTCACAGTCATTGCGAACGCGGAGCCTGGCCCCTAACGTAGAGGTGTGAGCGAGCGCACCGATCGCGACGACTTCCAGGCCACCGGAGACCCGGCGCTGAAGAAGTCGGCCGATCACGGCCGCGCCGAGCTGCTCGGCTACGACCAGCTCTACAACCTCTGGGAGCGCCAGCACTGGAGCGTCCAGGAGATCGACTTCAGTCAGGACCGCGTCGACTGGCACGAGCGGATCGACGCCGAGGAGCGCTTTCAGCGGATGTACGGGCTGTCGTCGTTCTTCATCGGCGAGCAGCGCGTCGCGGCCGAGCTCGGCCCGATGATGCGGGCCGCTCCCGACGAGCGGATGCGTCTCTTCCTCTGCACCCAGATCGCCGACGAGGCGCGCCACGTCGCCTTCTTCGACCGTTTCTACAGCGAGGTCGGGGTGCTCGAGTCCGACAACCTCGACGACCGGCTGCGGGAGACGAGCGCGCACCTCAACGAGAACTTCGGCGTGCTGTTCGACGAGATGCTGTCCTCACGCGTCGACCGGCTCGCCCGCGAGCCCGAGGACCTCGAGACGCTCGTTGAGGCAGTGACGCTCTACCACATGGTCATCGAGGGGATGCTGGCCTTGACGGGCCAGCACTTCATCATCGATTACAACGAGCAGCAGGGCACGCTGCCGGGGTTCGTCGAGGGGTTCAACAAGGTTGCCCGCGACGAGCACCGCCACGTCGCCTTCGGTGCCCGTTTCCTGCGCGAGATGGCCGAGCGGGACGTGCGCTACCGCGACGCGATCCAGCGGACGCTGGTCGAGTGCGGGCCGGCGGCCGACGGTGTTCTGCAGCCGCCGTGGGCGGCCGAGGATGACGTGATCTTCGGCTACAGCCTCGACGACACGCGCGCCTTCGCGATGAAGGCGCTCGAGCGGCGGCTGAAGGTGATCGGGCTGGCGCCCGTCGCCTGAGCGCCGGCTAGGGCGTCGTCGCGGGAGGCGGCGGCGGAGGAGTGGGCGTCGTGCCGGTCGTCGGCGGGACGACGGGCGGCGGCGTTGGCGTCGGCGTCGTGGTGACGGGCGGCGGCGGTGGCGGCGTGACCGGCGTGGTGGTCGGCGGCGGCGTGGGGGTGGTCGGCGTCGTGGTGGTGCTGGCCGACGGCAGCGTGACGGTGCCCTCGTCCTCCTGGACGGTCGGGGCCGGCGGCGGGGCGGGAGCGGGCGCCGGGGTGGTGACCGGGGCTGGGGCCGGCGCCGCCGCGACCGGGACGGGCTTCGGCTTGACCGCCGGCTTGGTAGCCGCCACGACCTTGCGCTTCACGGTCTTGGCCGGGGCCGTGTTGCCCGCCGGTGGTGCGGGGTGGCTGGAGATCGACTGGATCTGCGCGGTCATCGGCTCGGCCGGCCTGGTGACGTGCTTGACCTCGACAGCTCCGGCGGTGACGATCGCGGCGGCGGCCATGCCGGCCGCCGCCTTGCCCGCGAGTCCGCCGCCGATCGCCGACAGCGCTCCGCCGGCGGCGGCCGCGCCGCTGCCGGCCGCCACGGCACTGGTCGCCGCTACGGTCGCTCCGCCGGCGACTGAACCGGCGCCGCCCGCGGTGGCGGCAGTACCGCCGGCCGCGGCACCGCCGAAGCCGAGCTTCGCCAGGCCGAACTTGTGCAGCAGGAGCAGCGGGCCGAACGGCGCGATCGACGCGAGCGCCTTGGTCGTCTGGCGCAGCTCGCCACGGAAGACACGGCACTGCGGGCAGGTCTTGAGGTGGCGGCGGACCGGCGGCGAGGTCTTCGTCAGGCCCTCGGCTACCTGGCCGAGCTCGAGCCGGACCTCAGCGCAGGTCAGCAGCCGGGCCTCGGCGGCCTCGGCGAGCGAGACGCGGGCGCGGACGAGCAGCGACTTGACGCTCGGGACGGTGGTGTCCATCGCCTCGGCGATCTGCTCGTAGG
>CAZVRI010000022.1:0-43328 GCA_964629855.1 uncultured Thermoleophilaceae bacterium | reverse complement strand
TGCGGCCGGTGAGCATCGCCTGCCGCGTCGGCGAGCAGAGCGCCGTCGTGTGGAAGCGGTTGTACTTCAGCCCGTTCGCCGCGAGCCGCTCGGCGACGGGTGTCGCGCACGGGCCACCGAAGGCGCTCGACGCGCCGAAGCCGGTGTCGTCGAGCAGCACGATCAGCACGTTCGGCGCGCCCTCCGGCGGGCGCAGCGGCTCGATCGGCGGGAACGCCGTGTCGGGGTCCTTCGCGTCGTAGGTCACCAGCCCGGCGTACGCCTGATCGGGAATCGGCAGCACCTCCCGCTTGATCTGGTCCGGCTTGCTCGGCATCTGGTCGTTCCTCTCGTTCGCGCGTCCCACAACCGGCAGAGCATCATGGCCCCAGCCGCGGTTGTCATCCCCCGGTTCGGGTGACGCCCGGCTCAGGCGGCCGGCAACGGTATGGGGTCACGCTCGAGGACGAGCTTGGTGGTGCGCGCGGCGTAGGCGGTTGGCGCGTCGTCCCAATCGGCGGTGAGAGTGGTGACGTCCTCGGCTGGGAAGCCAGTGCGGGCGATGAAGTCGAGTAGGTCTGGCAGCGCCGCGCGGGCGTGGGAGACGCCAACCTGGAGGGTTGCGCTCGTCGCGTACATGCGCATGACGGGAACGCCGGTGACGGTTCCCGTGTAGTAGCCGACGCCGGTACAGACGCCACCCGGGGCGAGCGCGCGGAGCGCCCGGCGCAGGCCGGCCGCGGTCGACGAGGCCTCGACGACAACGTCGTAGCTGTCGGGCAGCCGTAGCCGTCGCGCCCGCCGGCCGGATGGTGGAGCGAGGGTCCGCGCGCCGAACGACTCGGCGATCTGGCGCCGGGTCTGGCTGTGGTCGGCGTAGTCGACTGTGGTCGCACCGTGGGCGACCGCCAGCCCGGCGGCGTAGAGGCCGATGCTGGACGCGCCGCCGCCGAGGATCAGCACCTTCGCCTCGGGATGAGTCTGGAGCGGAGGCACGACGGCACGCCAGGCATCGGCGATGTTGTCGCTGGCGGCGGCGACCCGGAGTGGCGGCACACCGTCGGGGACGGGGACCAGCATGTGGTCGGCGAAGGGGACGCGGAGACGGTCCGTCACCATCCCGCCCCACGGTCCACTCGCGGGACCGAAGCCGTAGGCCGCCAGTGTCCGGTCGGTCGTGGTCGAGCACTTGGACGTGAGGCCACGCCGGCACTGCGGGCAGGTCCCGCAGGAGACCGCCCACGGCACCACCACGGTCTGGCCAACCTCGACCTCGGTGACGGCGTCCCCGACCTCGACGACCTGGGCCACGCACTCGTGGCCGATCCCGAACGGCCCCTTGAAGGGAACCTTGCCGCAGATGCAGCCGACGACCGGGTCGATCGCGCCGGCCGCGATCCCCAGCTGCATCGCCCGCGACACGGGCCGGTGGATCGGCAGCGTGTCGCCGTCGCAGCGCCCGGCGAGGAACGGCCGCACGATCGCCTCGCCGGGGCCCTGCAGGCGGGGCGCGTCGACCTCGCGCCAGGCAAGCCGGCCATGCCGCAGGAACTGGAGCTCACGCTGGTTTCCGTCCATCATGTATGTCACCCTACATAATGTGGCGAGCCCACGTGAACGGATGGTCCTCTCGGCGGCGCTGCTGATCAGCGAGAAAGGCGCGCACGCCACGAGCGTCGCCGACGTGCTCGCCCACAGCGGAGCGCCGCGCGGATCGGCCTACCACTACTTCCCCGGCGGCCGGGCCCAGCTGCTGCGCGAGGCGACCGACCTCGCCGCCGAGTTCGTCGCGGCCGAGATCGAGAACGCCGACACCGCCGGCGCCGCCGTCGACAAGCTGATCGGCTTCTACCGCCAGCGCCTGCTGGACAGCGACTACCGCGCCGGCTGCCCGATCGTCGCCGTCACCGTCGAGTCCGACAACCGCGACAACGACGTCCACCAGCACGCCACCCAGGCCTTCGAGCGCTGGACCGCGGCTCTCGCCCAGAAGATCCCCGGCGACTCCCCCGACGAGGTCGCGCTGCTCGCGATCTCCGCCATCGAGGGCGCGCTAGCCCTCTCACGCGCCAACCGCGACACCCGCCCGCTCGACGCCGTGCGGGACCAGCTCCGCGTCCTGGTCGCGGACTGACGAGCGGACCGGCTACTCGAGCTCGGCGAGCGCCTTCAGAACCAGGTCGTCGTGCTTCTTCGGCTGGACCTTGCGGAGGACGCGGGCGATCTTGCCGTCGCCGTCGATGATGAAGGTGGAGCGCTCGACGCCCATGTACTTCTTGCCGTACATGGACAGATCCTACAGGGTGGTATAATTCTAGGCGTGGAGGCTGAGGGACCGATACGGGCCGTACTGGCAATCCGCGTGTCTAGCGAGGATCAGAAGGAGCGCGGCTTCGGGCACGCGAACCAGCTTCGCCGTCTGCCTGAGCTGGTCGCCGAGCAGGGCTGGGAGGTCCCGCGCCGGCCGGACGGTCGCGTGGCGATCTACGACGAGGGCGACGCGTCGACCACGGCGGCGAGCGGCCATGAGCTGAGCTTGGACACGCGCCCGGTGATGCAGGAGCTGCTTGCGGAGCTGCCGCAGACTCAGCCGACGTATCTGGTCTGTCGCGCGCTCGATCGCCTCCACCGAAGCCGGCTTGAGTGGGAGCTGTTGTGCGTGCGACTGAGCCGGGCTGGTGTGGTCGGCATCGCGCAGTTCCCGCAGCTCTCGGGAGCGCCCCAGATCCAGCGCCTTGAGAACGTGCAGGATCAGACGCTCGCCTCGATCCAGGCCGCGTTCGCAGAGCTGGGAAAGGCCGAGCTGAAGACGAACCTGATGAACGGCCGGCGCGAGCGCGCCCGCCAAGGGCTGCCGAACGGCGGCCATACCCCCTACGGCTACGCGCGCCCGGAGCGCAAGATGCCGCTCGTCGTGGTGGAGGACGAGGCGAACGCCTACCGGCAAATGGTCGAGTGGGCGATCCTCGGCTGGGGTCCGGCGAAGATCGCCAAGGCGCTCAACGACCGGGGCGTCCCGACGCGCAGAAGCGCTCACGGCTGGCGCGCCGCGACGGTCAAGCGGATCTTGGAGAGCGAAGCGCAGCTCGGGATGGTCCGCACTTGGGATGGGTGGATTCCCGGTGCCGGGATGGAGGCGCTGATCGACCGCGACCGCTGGGAGCTGGCCCGCGCGGCCGGTGCGGAGCGCCGACGCGGCAACGGCGGGACGAATACGCGGCGTCACGCGCTGGCGGGCCTGCTTCGTTGCTCGGCCTGTGGCCAGAAGCTCAAGGCTCAGCGCGACAACCGGCTCACGCGCGACGAGAACGGCGAGCGCCGCCATTACTGGAACTACACCTGCAAGGTCTACAACTCGGGCTGCTCGGCTGGCACTTCGATCAGTGAGCGCAAGGCGCTGCGCGAGCTGGCCGGCCATGTGGCCGCTCGGCTTGATGCCACGCGGGAGTGGATCGACGTCGAGCAGGAGCCGGCGGACCTCGGGGAGCTGGAGGCGCGGATCGGCGAGCTGACGGCGGTGCGCGTCAAGGTCGAGCGGGAAGTGACGCGCGCTTACGAGGCATACGTCGATGCGGACGACGAGCTGCGCAAGATCGCGGCGGCGACGTTGAACAAGCGCAAGGCCAAGCTCGCCAAGGTCAACGACGACTTGGAGGCGGCGCAGCGTGAGTACGCGTCCGCGCAGACGACGCCGACAGACGAGGTTGTCGATCTGGGCCAGTTGCGTCCGCTGCTGGACGACTGGCAGAGCTTCGACGACAACGACAAGCGGGAGTTCTTGGAGCAGTTGATCGACCACGCCGTCGTCCTGCCGCCCGGCCCGAAGTCCCGTCTTGAGGTCGTGTGGCGTCGGGACCAACTCAGCGCCTCTGAGCCGGAGCCGCAGACCGCGTAGAGGTCGTGGGGGCGGCGCGGCCGCCTGCTGCTGTCAGCCGCACGGCCTCGGGTGAGAGGCCCGCGCGCTTGAGCTGGACCCGAAGCGCGATCCGAAGTAACCCGGCCTGTTCGTCAGGACTGAGGGGCCGGCGCGCTGTCGATGCCGCGTCTCCTTCAGGGGTGTTGTCGGGTGGAGCTTCCACTGTGCCGGCCCGTTCGTGTAGACGGGCGGGGAGCTGAGAAGTGGTCTGCTTGGGAAGACGGGATGCCCCTGGTTTTGTGTGATCTAGGTTCTCTGTTGCCGGTAGCTGCTGTCCGCCTGCGTTCGCGTCAGCTCAACGACGATCTGGTGCCTGCGCTTGGTCTGCCCCGCCGCGCTCGCCGCCCTACCCAGCCTGCTGTTGGTCGATCCCGCAGCTACGGCCCGAGGTCGGGGCCGCGGTCGAGGTCGGGGGTCGGTGGACTGGTGAGCTTGTCAGCGAGGTTGAGCGCGGACTTGAAGTCCTGGAGCTGTCGGCCGGAGAGGCTGGCCTTGTCGGCGTCGAGGTCGGGGAGCTGTCCGTATTGGAGGGCGTAGGACTCTTGGGCTGCTGCCGCTCGCTCCCATTGCTCGCGGTCCCTCGGGTTGTCTGGTCGTTCGCCGAGGCGGCGTTCGATCTCGGGGTCTACGTCGAGCGAAACGGTTCGGGTCGCGCGCCAGTAGGCGTCTGCTCGTCGGACTGCTAGCTCGCGGTCGGCGGCGGTGGCCTCGACTACCTGCATCTCGTTCTGTTCCAGCCAGTGGTCGTAGTCGAACTCGGCGGCGCGCTCGATGCTCTGGGCGAGTGCGTTGCGGTGCGCGCCGGCTGAAAGCTCGAGGGTAACTATCCGGCCGTCCAGATCGGCACGGCGGCTGCGGCCGAGCCAGCCGAGCTGTGCGCGTTCGTCTTGGGCGTCGGCAAGCTGTCGCTCGAAGCTGGCGAGCGAGGTTGCGTGGTGCTGGACCGCCTCGGCTCTCCCTGCGCGGTCGGCTTGGTCGGGGATAGACCTAAGCGCCGTTCGTCCTTGGTCTTGGATCTCCAACAGCTTCGCGGTGGACAGCTCCCCGAGCCTGGCGTCGATCTCCGTCTCATCCAGCGCGAGCTGCTTGGCGCGCTCCACGCCGAGCGCGCGTCTGAGGTCGCCAAACAGGTCGCGATCGCCAAGACCCGGCTCGCCTGGCTGGCCGTCGGCGGGATCGGGCACGTTTACGTAGAAGCGGGCCTCGTCGGTGTGGCGCGAAGCGGCGACGTAGCCCAGCTCGCGGGCGAGGTCGGGCGAGGCGAGGACGAAGGTTCGGCCGGTGGTCATACCTTGGGCTTTATGGATCGTCATGGCGTAGCCGTGATCGACGTGACCGTCCGCGAGGTAGTCGCGCGGCAGCCGGACTGTCGGCCCGGTGTCAAGTTGGACTGTCAGCTCGACGGCCTGGTGGTCGATCCCGACGACCGTGGCGCGGTTGCCGTTGCGCAGCAGGTGGCGGCCGTCCTGGTCGGTTCGGTCGACGGGTCGGTTTCGCAGCGCCAGTACCCGGTCGCCCTCGGCGAAGCTCCGGCCGTTGACAATGAGAGCGGTCGCGTCGTCCAGCTCGCCGGCGGCGACCTTCGTCGTTCGGGCTAGGTGGTTGAGGTCGGCTACCTCGTCGCGGCGGCCGGCGAGCATCACGGTCTGCTCCATCCCTTGTTCGCGGGCGGCGACGTACCAATCCGACACGAGCGCCCTGGTCTGCTCGTCGGCGCTACGGCACGGCACCAGTCGGCCGTGTCGGTCGTAGGTAGCGATCCACTCCGACAGATCGCCGTGACGTAGCTCATCCAGCGCCGCACGATCCCAGCCGTGGCGCTGACGGTGAACCTCCGACAGCTCGGCCGCGCCGAGCCGGTCAGCGAGGCCGGCGAAGCTGCCGCCGGCCTCCACGGCTGGCACCTGGCGCTCGTCGCCGACCAGCACCACCTTGGCCTTGGCGTCGGCGGCGTGGTCAAGCAGCCGGGCGAGGCGTCGAGTGTCAACCATCCCGGCCTCGTCGACGACCAACACTGCGCGGTCGGGGAGCTGCCATTCGCCGCCGCGCTCCAGGTCGCGGAGGAGGCCGTGGACGGTGTAGCTGTCGATTCCCGCCCTGGCGTGCAGCTCGTCGGCTGCCCTGCCCGCGAGCGCCGCACCGATCACGCGATAGCCCTCGCGCTCCCACAGCTCGCGTGCTGCGTCGATGGCAGTGGTCTTGCCCGTGCCTGCCTTGGCTCGGACCACCTCGACGCCATCGCCAGAGGCGACGAGCCGGCGAACCATCGCCTGCTGGTCATCGGACAGCACCAGCCCACCGGGCCGGCGGTCGAACCGCTCCCCCTCCCCCAACCCGACGACCCCGGCACCCTCACCGATCCGGCCGGCGGCCTGGTCGATCATCCGCGCCTCGACGGCCAGCATGTCCGGTGTCGTCAGCAGCGGCTCGCCGCGTCGGTCGAGCGGTGCGGTAGGGCGGATCGTTGCGCCGGCCGCGCTCCCGTCCAACGCGACGACCTGATCCGAGGCGATGAGGCGATCCGCGACCGCCTCGATCTGCTCGACCGATCCACCCCGGCCCTGACGGGCGGCGATCTCGCGCACAACATCGCGACGCGCGAACGCCGACCGCTCAGCGGTGAGCCCTTCGGGGCCGACGATCTCGGAGACGGCCGCGCCGAGCTCGCCGCGATCCACCGACTGGAACTCGGCCCGGTCAAGGGTGCCGGCCAGCTCGTCGCGACCGAACCCATGCTCCTCAGCGAGTGCCCGCCACCGGCCGCGCTGCTCGGCCATGTCGAACGACTGCTTGGACCGGCGCGTCGATAGCGCCGCGATCTCCGACTCGCGAGCCGACCCTGCACGGCCGTCGCGGTCCAGAGCGTCGAGGATCTGAGCGCGGCGCTTGGACAATGCTTTGGTCAGCTCGGCCGGGACGCCGACGATCTCCGCCGCGCCCTTGTGGACCTCGCCCCACTCGACGCCAAGCTCGCGGGTCAACCGCTCCCGCAACTCGGCCTGGAACAGATAGCCGCCCGCGAGCTTCTGATCGAACAGGTCGCGCGCGTCCAAGGTCCGCCATGCCTGCTCGACGCCCTCCGCACGGCCGCAGTGGGTCATGTTCGCCACCAGGACATGGACGTGGATTTGGGGATCTCCCTCGCGGCTGAACCTGTGCGGGAACACGGCGGCGACGAACCCCTCGCCCCGAAGCGCGACCTTGCCGCCGGCTCCAGCGCGGGACGTACAGGCGTGACGCTCCAGGTAGTCGAACGTCGCCGACGCCGCGCCGTGGGTTGCCTCCCAGACCTTGGCGGCGATCTCTGGCCGGTCGTACTCGTCAGCGAGCGCCCAGAGAGTCGAGACGGACTTCGGGACCGCCATCTGCAAGTCGATCCCGCGCACCGACCCGACGCCGGGCACCCTTCCGAGTTGGTCGCCACTCCGTGGATGCCGGCGGTCGAAGACGGCCTCCAGCTCGCCGTCGCCGACCTCGCCGGCCAACCCGAGTCCCGCGGAGCCTTGGCCGGTCCAGGTACCGGGAGCCTCGCCGTGGCCGGCGTAGTAATCCTCCGCCCCGCGCGCTACCTGCTCGGTGTAGTACTCGGGCGAGCGCCACTGGCCGCCGCCGGTTCCGCCGATCTTGCCGATGGTGAGCATCCACGGTCGTAGACGCAACGGGGGCCGTTCTGTGTGATCGCACCGCGAGAGTGCATGTGTGTGATGGCTGTAGAGGTGGTCAAGTGGGTGGCCGGTTGAAGGGACTGAGGGTGGTCGAGATTGAGGGTGGAAGACGGAGCGGGAGGGCGAATCGAAGCGGAGGGAAGGGATCGTGTGCGGGGCGAGAAGCGGGTTGGGAGCAGAGTGGGTAGGGCAGGGTCAGGAGCCGTGGCGAAGCAACCCATAGAGTCGCCGGCCTAACGTCCGACTGGCGCGATGCCTCCGGGGCCAGGTGGCTGAATCGGTCAGCCGTCTTCTGTCGCCCGGATCAGCGAGTATCGACGCCGTGCCAAGTGCTCGAGAACAGCTTGCCGGACAGCTCAGAGCGGCTTGGGCCGACTTGCCCGATCGGCCGCTGACTAGCCCGAAGCAGACACGCAACGTCGGAGCCGGCGATTCCCTCTACCGCTACTACGCTGGCTATGCGGACGGGTTCGTATCGGATGTCGTGGGCCGACTCGCTCCACAAGACGGACTTGTTCTAGACCCGTGGAACGGATCCGGGACGACAACTTCTGTTGCCGCCGAACACGGGCTCGAAGCGCTCGGGTTAGACCTCAACCCCGCTGCCACGATCATCGCGCAGGCACGGCTTCTTCAGTCAGATGTTGCTGGGAGCATGCTCCCGCTGGCGCGCAAGCTCATGAGGAGCCTGGATCAAGCCTCCGCTACCGAGGATGACCTGCTGCTCAAGTGGATGACGCCTAGAACGGTCGGCCGCATACGACGTATGGGACAGACCATCCATCGCGCACTCGTTGATGATCCGCCCCTCGATGATCACGGTCAGTGGTGCAGCCAGGTTTCAGCGATCGGAGCGGTCTTTTACCTCGGACTCTTTAGAACCGTGCGCCAAGCCTTCGCGCCGTTCCTCGGTACCAACCCCACATGGATCAGGCAGCGAGTCGACCCCGACGATCGCGTTGATATTCCCCTCGAGACGCTAACGCAGTGGTTTACCGGCGCGATGGCCGATTTAGCGCTCGGCGTTAAGGCTCGAGGCCTCTCAGATGACACCACCGGCTCTGCTGAGGTCGCTATTTGCGACTCGACAGATCTGCCGCTCCCAAAGGGGTCCGTCGACACGGTGATTACAAGCCCCCCGTACTGCACACGCATTGACTACGCGGTGGCCATGCTCCCTGAGTTGGCGGCGTTGGGTATGTCGCCTGGAGCGTTCCGCGAACTTCGAGAGCGCTTGATCGGCACGCCAACGATGGCTTCTCAGAGCGCTACGAGCGAAGCGATTGGGTCAACAGCCGCAGCATTCATAAATGCCGTCAGAAGCCACTCTTCGCGGGCATCCAGCACCTACTACGCCCCCTTCTTCTCCCAGTACTTCGCAGGGATGAGCACCTCCCTTCGTGAGCTAGACCGAGTCATAAGACCAGGCGGAGCAGCTGTTCTAGTCGTCCAAGACTCCTACTACAAGGAGCTTCACGCAGACGTACCTCAAGCCATAGTCGACATGGCGCTCAGTCAGGGGTGGTCAATGTTGGCACGCCACGATTACAAAGTTGTTACGAAGGCGTACATCAACTCGCGTGCTCGCCAGTATGGTGCTCCACGACCAGCTACTGAGGCAGTTCTAGCCTTTACGAGGTAAGACGATGGACATTCGACACCCAGAGCACATCATCTCCGACTACAGCGCAATGATCGACCGGAAAGAGGTCCGGGTCAACCGCGACTACCAGCGGAGCGATCAGGTATGGCCGCGCGCAGCGCAGTCGTTCTTGATCGAGACGATCCTTACCGACTATCCAATCCCAAAGCTGTTCCTTCACCAGCGAACGGACCTAAGAACGCGGAAGACGTACAAGGACATAGTCGATGGACAGCAGCGCACCCGCGCCATCATCGACTACTACAACGACAAGTACCGCCTGAGTTCAAACGTTGAGCTGCCAGCCGCAAAGGGCCTCAAGTTCTCTCAACTCCCCGAAGAGCTACAGACGAAGTTCTCCGACTATCCCCTCCAGTTTGATCTCTTCGTTGGGGCAACGGACGAGGAGGTCCGTGAGGTCTTCCGACGCATGAACTCCTTCACGGTCCCGCTCAATCCCGAGGAGCAGCGCCACGCAGATCATCAAGGCGTCTTCAAATGGTTCATGCGCCGCCTGAGCACGGAGTACGGCGAGGCGTTCCGTGCGGCGGGCACCTTTACGCAGAAGGCCTTAGTCAGAATGCAGGATCAGAAGCTGCTTACCGAGGTCTGCTCTGCCTACTTCGGCGGGATCACCACCACGAACAAGAGAACGCTCAATGGCGTCTACAAGAACCACGACGCTGAGGAACGCTTCCCCGATGACGAGCGTGATTCTCTCGACAAGCGCCTTAGAGATGGCCTCGATCAGATGTTCACTTGGGATGACCTAAGCCGTACTCCAGCTATGCGGCCAAATCAGGTCTATTCATTGCTCTTGGCTGTCATGCACTTGCAGGACGCAGTCGAAACGCTGAACGATGAATTTGATGTGAGCGATCAAGAGATGGCCGACCCTGACAAAGTGTTGGTCAATCTAACGCGTCTCGCCGAGGTGCTCGAGCTTGACGACGAGGAGCTAGCCGGTCCGCTTGGCGAGTTCTTCAAGGCGTCTGCATCCAAGACCAACGTTGCCGCCCAACGGGCCACCCGCTTCCGCTGGTACTGCCGGGCGCTCGTTGATGATCTCCCATCTGAGTGAGGCCAACCAATGGCCATATCGGCGACCTGACGGCCACCGCGACCAGCCGGGTTCAACGCCTGAACAATCTGGCAGCCGGCCTAGGGAATCACGTCGGTGCGAGCGATCGCCGGCTCATCTCCTACATCGTGATCGAGGCAGCGAACCTCTGGGCACAGTACAGCCGATCGCTGTTTCTATCGTGTGCCTTCGGCGCTAGAGATGCGTCGGGCCAACCCGTAGTAGCGACCCCCTGCCCTTCCGAGCACGATGCGCTAACAGTCGCCGTCCATGCAGTCGTCCCGAAGTTGCGAGGCACCAACAATCCGTGGAACGATCGGCTGCTCCCAGACTTCCAGAACAAAGGCAAACTCTCTCGCACGATCGATTACCTAGGCGCCTCGGTGTCGAAGGATGTAGACGCAGCACTGAGCGTTCAGTCACGGGTGCTCGCCGACCTTCCGACTATGCGCAACTTCTTTGCCCATAAGGGGGAGCGAGGGGTGATCAGTGCGCGTGCGCTGGCACCGCGGTACGGACTGAGCGCCCACCTCGCTCCCGAGCAATTGCTGTGCGCGGTCCCACCTGCCGGGAGCGGAGACGTCCTGTTGAGGGAGTGGCTTGCAGACCTCAACGGAATCCTGAGCTTGATGCCGTAGCTTCAGATACGCGCCCCCAAGCCTTGGCCTGATCCCTGTATCTCACTGATCGCCTATGGCTTTCCTAGCCGTCAGCGGCAAGGGTCCAGGGCCGAATGGCCGCACGGAAGACTCCCAGCCAGGTCCGCTTGGGCAAGGCCGTTAAGCACGTGCGCAACAGGGTCGGCATGACCCAAGAGCAGTTGGCGAACAAGATCGACATGCACGCGACCTACATCTCCGATATCGAGCGCGGCGCGCGCAATCCGAGCTGGGAGGCAATCTCCCGCCTGGCGAAGGGGATGGGCGTCGGGGTCGCCGAGATCGCGGCCGACTACGACCGGCGCGCCAAGTAGCTCTCGCGCCTGGGATCGCCAGGGGGTCGCCAGCCCGTTGTGCGGGTTGGCAAGTAGTTCATGAAGAAGAGCTGGCGGACGCGCTCGGGGCCGAGCCCGTAGAGCGCGCCGACCTTGGCTAGCGACATCCCGCGCAGGTAAGCCTGGTACATGTCCAGCGTGCGCTCGGCACGCGCTCGGCGACGCTGGAACCGAGCCTGCTCGCTCGGCGTCAGATGTGGTGGCGTCCCTCCCCGCGACTTCACTGATCGCCTAAGCTAGCACACCTTCACTTATCGCCTATGGTGTTCGGAGGCTGCGACCACGACGGTTCGCGCCTATGCCCCGCACCTCCAGGCAGGCCAGGATCGGCAAAGCCGTCAAAGCCGTCCGCACCGCACAAGGCCTCACCCAAGAGGATCTGGCCGCCAAGTCCGACCTTCACCCGACATACATCAGCGATGTAGAGCGCGGCGTCCGCAACCCAAGCTGGGACGTGATCGCCCGACTCGCCGAGGGCATGGACGTGCCGGCGACGACGATCGCCGCCGAGTACGACCGGCTGGGCGACTAGCGCCGCCGCAGAGCGGATATGCTCGCGCGCTGATCGTCTCGAGTCCTGGGGAGGACACATGCCTGAAGAGCCGTACTACTCGACCGGGCCCAATCCGGCGGACCCAACCGGCGACAGCTTCGCCGTCACGAAGGACGGGCTGACGCTGGCGGTTGTAGCCCCCGGCCCGCTCGTCGGCGAGTGGACCATCACGGCCCAAGCGCCCCTCGTCGCCGAGCCGACCAACTTCCAGGCGGCAGATCAGGACGCGGCCCGATTGAACGCGATGGGCTGGGTCGAGTCGTATGTAGCCAACGAGCAGCCAGAGCTGCTGACAGACGGCTAGGCGGCCGCGCCTAGCTCGCCCAGTGCTTTCAGGATCACGTCGTCGTGGGTCTTCGGCGAGACCTTCTTGAACGCCCGAGCTATGGTCCCGTCCGGCCCGATGATGAAGGTCGAGCGGCGAATACCACGCCCTAGGGAACGTCCATACATCGACTAGCGCGGGGCGTACATGATGATCGTCACGCCGATCAGGCAGATGGCAGCTCCGGCGATGTCATAGCGGTCGGGGTCGAACCCATCGAAAACCATCCCCCAGGCAAGCGATCCGATGATGAACACGCCGCCGTAGGCGGCTAGGACACGGCCGAAGTGCGCATCGGGTTGGAGCGCGGCAATGGCTCCGTAGCCGACGAGCGCGACTGCGCCGGCCACAGCGAAGAGCAGGCCGCGCCCCTCCTTAATCGCCTGCCACATCAGATAGGCGCCGCCGATCTCCGCGATTGCAGCGACGACGAACAGGGCAATGGACTTGCCGGTCACAGCTGGATCGTCGCAGCGTCGCCTGACGCCCGGACCGAAAGCCCCATCAGCATCCCGTCCCGTTCCCGCCGCGGCGGCGAAAGAAGGCGACCGCGCCGGCCGCCAGGACGGCCACCAGGACCGCGACCATGATCCCGAGAACGTTGCCGATGGCAGCGCCCGCGACGGCGCCGAGGACTGCCGGGCCGGCGAGACAGCAGAGCGCCATTACTAGGCCGGCGGCCCCGAACAGCGTCCCGCCGTTGGCGCGTCGCGCGGCCTGCTCGTCAGCGCTCATGAGCGAACCCCGGCGAACGCGAGCGCCAGATCGTCGGCGACGGGTTGCGCATCGTCGGGCGCGGAGATTGCCAGCACCAGCTCGCCGTCGCTGTCGACCAAGGCGAGGTCGAGAAACGAGCAGCAGTCGGCCTCGGCCGCCACGATCTCATCGAGACGAGCGCGGGTCGCTGCGTCTGCGCGGAAGCGCAGGACGTGGCGACCGTCTGCGAGACGACGGCCGATCAGGCTGTCGCCGCCGACGGCGGCGATCTCGGCGAGGCGCTGTTGAAGGTCGTCTGCGCCGAGCGAACAGGCGACCGGCTGGCTGTCTGTCATGGGGCTTTTCTCCAGGGGTTCGGGGAGGTCGACGACTACTGTGGACCCTGAACCTGGGTTCAAGTCAAGGGGAAGGCATGGCAGACGCGACACTCACCATCGGGCAGGTAGCCGCCAGGGCCGGCATCAACGACTCCGCGATCCGCTATTACGAGCGCCACGGCCTCCTGCCAGAGCCGGAGCGCGTCAGCAACCAGCGCCGCTACACCGACGAGACGATCCAACGCCTTGGCATCATCGACGCCGCCAAGCAAGCCGGGTTTTCTCTGGACGAGGTGCGCGTCCTACTCGACTCCACCGACCAGGGCGCACCCGCCCACGAGCAACTTCGCGAACTTGCCGAGCGCAAGCTGCCAGAGGTCGATGCGCTGATCGACCGCGTCCAGACCATGCGTCGCTGGCTCATGACAGCCACTACCTGCGGTTGCGACACCCTCGATGCCTGCGCACTGTTCACCGAGCCGGGTGCTGCGAGCCTAGAACTGCACCGTGTCGGCTGACCCCGATCGCGCGCTCAAGCAGCAGGCTTCAGCTCCGCGAGCGCCTTCAAGATCACGTCGTCGTGCGTCTTGGGCGACACCTTCTTGAACGCCCGAACTATCGTGCCGTCAGGCCCGATGATGAAGGTCGAGCGGCGAATACCACGCCCTATGGAACGGCCATACATCGACTTCTCGACCCAGGTGCCGTAGGCCTCGGCGATCGAGTGGTCGGGGTCGCCGACGAGGGTGAAGTCGAGGTCGTGCTTGTCGGCGAACTTGCGTAGGGCGGCGGGCTCGTCGGGCGAGATGCCGATCACCGTGGCGCCGGCGGCGGCGTAGTCGGCGCGGCGGTCGCGGATGCCGCAGGCCTGGGTCGTGCAGCCGGGCGTGTCCGCGCGCGGGTAGAAGTAGAGGACGACCGTCCGGCCGGCGTGGTCGGAGAGCTTTACGGTCTCGCCATCCTGGTCGAGGAGCGCGAAATTGGGTGCCTTGTCGCCTTCGTTCATAGGCGCGGGAGCATACGTACCGAGCTAATCCCTGTAATCTCTACAGACTTAGTTGGGAATTTGCTACGCTGACTCTGCGATGCGAGTCGACGTCCACCAGCACCTCCTCCCAGAGCCCCTCCTGGGGGCGCTCGAAAAGCGTCGCACTGCACCACGCATAAGGCACGGGCGCTCCGGGTGGCTGCTCGAGGTCGCGGGCGAGTCTCCCTCCGTCCTCGACCTCTCCCAGCACGACCCGGACGCCCGTGCCCGACGCGCCGACGCGGACGCGCTCGACCGTGCGCTGGTCGCGCTCTCCTCGGTGCTCGGCATCGAGGCGCTCGAGCCCGACGAGAGCGGCGAGCTGCTCGAAGCTTGGGACCGTGGCGCGCGCGAGCTGCCGGGCCGCTTCGGCCACTGGGGCGCGGTGTCGCTGCGCAACCCGGATCCTTCCCAGGTCGACCGCGCGCTCGCCAGCGGCGCGGTCGGCATCTCACTGCCCGCCGGGGCGCTGGCAGGCGAAGGCGGCGTCGACCGCAGCGGCCCGCTGCTGGATCGGCTCGATCAGCGCTCGGGGGTGCTGTTCGTCCATCCAGGGCCCGATCCATGGTCGACGCCGCCGCTCGCCGGCACCGGGCCGAGCTGGCTGCCGGCGCTGACCCGCTACGTCGCCGAGATGAACACGGCCTGGCACGTCTTCGCGACGATCCGCCACCGCCTGCCGCGCACGCGCGTCGTGTTCGCGATGCTCGCCGGTCTCGCCCCGCTCCACGTCGAGCGGCTCCAGGCGCGCGGCGGTCCCTCCAGCGCCGTGCTCGACGCGAACATCTTCTACGACACCTCCTCCTACGGCCCGCGCGCGGTCCGCGCGATGGCGCGGATCGTCGGCCCCGACCAGCTCGTCTACGGCTCCGACCGCCCGGTCGTCGAGCCGCACCCGCTCGTCGCGCCTGCCGGCGACCTCTCGCCCGCGCAATCGGCAGCGGCCGGCCCACAGCTGCCCTACAGCCTCGCCGCGCGCAGGCTCTTCCCCGAGCTCGAGGAGAACGCCGCATGAGCCCGCTCGACGCCCTGCCCGGCCGCGAACTCGGCGAGGCCGAGCTGAGCGCCGTGGTCGCCGACATCGCCGCCGACCGCGAACTGTGGGGCGACCTCGTCCGCGCCGACCCAGGCCAGCGGACCTACGTCGAGCTGCACGCCGACGAGCACGTCTCGGTCTGGCTGATCTGCTGGATGGACAGCCACGACACCGGCTTCCACGACCACGATGGCTCGGCCGGCGCGCTGACCGTCGTCTCCGGCGCGCTGCGCGAGGAGCGGCTGCGCTTCGGCGTCCCGGTCGGTCACACCTTGCGTGCCGGCGACGGCATCACCTTCGCCCCCTCGGCGATCCACCGTGTCAGCCACGCCCGCGGCGCGCCCGCGGTCTCGCTGCACGCCTACTCGCCGCCGCTGCGCTCGATGGGCTCCTACGCCATCGACGGCGAGGGCGAGCTACGCCGGCTCGCGCTCGGCGACGACGAGGAGCTGCGGCCCCTCTCGGGCAGCCTCCAGCTCAGCAGCTAGTCGTCGGCCGGCGGCGTTACGAACGCCTTCGCGAGGACCGTGTCGGCGAACGAGCTCGCCTTTGCCGAGCGGGCGAGTGGCTTGAGTGCGAAGAGGTCCTGGACCGAGCGCAGCAGCGAGTAGGGGTCGTAGGGCGCCGCGACGGTCGTGCCGGCGTCGGCGAACTTCGACACCAGCAGGGTTCCGTTGCGGACGCCCTTGGACGCCTCCGGGTCGGTCGTCGGACCGCCGGCGAAGGTGACGATCAGCAGACCGTCGGCCTTGTAGGCGGGCGAGTCGAGGATCTTCGGGACCCACTTCGCCAGGAAGGCGTCCGCGGCCGGAAGTCCGCCCGGGCTGCCGTCGACGCACGGCGACTCCGTCCCGTCGTTGCAGAGATTGGGCGCGACGAAGGAGTAGTTGGGCGTCGTCTTGACCGCCTGGAGATCTGTCTCCAACCGCTCGAGCGGACCGTTGAGCGCGTCGCAATCGCCCAGGTCGAGCAGCGAGTGGTAGTAGACGAACGGGTTGTGGCGGGTCGCGTATCCGTCGCCCGGGCGGGCCTTGAAGGTGTCGTCGACGGCGTCGGAGGCGGGGCGCCGGCAGGTCGTCTTGCCGTCGGGACCCTTCTCCAGATCCTCGATGTAGCCGCGCCATTCGCGCCGGCTGGAGCTCAGCTGGTCGCCGACCGTCGCGATCGTGTTCGGGAAGACGCAACCGCCGGCCGTGATCTCGCCCGCCTTGTTCGGGGCCGCCGTGAACGGGACCTCCTTGTAGGTCGGGCAGCCGGCGCGCGTGTCGGCGTTCGGCGGCTGTCCGCCGACCATCGCCAGGTAGTCCGGCAGGTCGGCCGTCCCGAGCGAGCGGTATTCGCTCAGCAGCGCGCCCTTGGGGACGAGCTCCTTCGACAGGTAGGGGGCCGTCGACTGCGGTCCGAACGCCGCGTCGAAGCCGTGGCCCGCGAGGGTGATCAGGAAGACGTGCTTGATCTTGGTCGGCTTGGCCTCGACCTCGGCGTTCGGCGTGGCGCCACCGCCGCTGTCGTCGTCGATCCCCTCGTCGCCGCTGGCGGCAGTGTCCACAACGCCCCCGCCATCGGGCGCGCCACCGTCGATCGTGCCGGTGTCGTCGAGGACGTCGTCCGAGCTGGCGCTCGCAGCCGCCACGGCCCCCACCGGCCCCGCGACCTCGTGGATCCGCTGCTTGGCGAGCGCCGCCGCGACCTTCGCGTCGAGACTCGACCCGGTGCTCCCGGCGACCAACACCACGATCGTCGCCACGACCGACAGCACGCCGATCAACCTGTTCTGCGTCGGCGTCATCAGGCAACCTCTCCGTGTCCGTTGGTGCTGGCCACCCCGGCGTCCGGGGCCTTGCCGACGTTTGCGCTCGCGGGAGCGCCGAGTGTCGTACCGCAGCGCGAGCAGAAGCTGGCCGCCTTGCCGTGCGGCGCCGAGCACGACGGGCAGAGCCCCGCCGGCGGGCCGTCGTAGCCGCGCAGCATCCGCTCGACCTCGGCGAGGTCGGAGTCGATCCGCTGGAGCTCCGCCGCCTTGCGCGTCAGCACGTCCATCCGCACGTGGTCGCGGATCGCCATCTCATAGAAGACGCCGCCGAGATCGGCCTGCATCAGCGTGAAGCGCTCCGTCAGTCGATCGCGACGAGCGCGCAGATCGGCCTGGTAATCGGGGTCGGGCGCGCTCACGGAATGATGATCTGGTCGGGGAGGCCGCGCTGCTGCTCGACGTACTCCTTGCCCTTGTTCTCGACGATCTTCTTGAGCGCCTCCTTGCTCTCCTCGAGCTGCTCCGGCGTCGCCTTGGCGCCGGTGAGCTTGCGCGCCGTCCCGTAGGCCCCCTTGCCGATGACCTCGCCGTCGGCGGCGTCGGCCTCTCCCCCGGAGTCCTTCTTCTTGCCGCCACCGCCGTCGGCCGCCTCGGCCGTCCCAGCGCCGCCGGCGCCGACGTTGACGACCGGCGCCTTCTGCGCCTTGAGCGCCTCGAGCAGCAGCTCGTTGCCGTCGTCGCCACCGCGCCCGACGAAGATCCCGATCGCGGCGACGACCGGCAGCAGCGCCAGCAGCAGCGCGGTCTTGACGTTGCTCTGCGGCGACGCCGGCTGCCCGGCAGAAGCTGGCTCACTCGACCGCGCGCGGCGCGAAGCCGTCACGAAGTAGCGCGCGGCCGGGTCGTCGGCCTGTGGACGACGGGCACCGCAGGCGACGCAGTAGCGCTGGCGCTCGTCGAGCGGCGCCTGGCAGTGGTCGCATGTCTCCCAGCCGGACTGACCGACCGGCGCGGGCGCCGTCGGGGGTGGGATGTCGTCGGTGTAGGCCATCGCTATCTCCTCATTCGAACATCGTGGGAATCGCCTCGGCGCGCAGCGACCGCTTGCGCGCGGACCCGGTCAGCGGGACCGCGACGGTCACCTTCTTCCCGGTGCCGAGGTGCTCGATCTCTGTCTTGCCGGCGGCGACGTAGCGCCCGCCCCGCTTGGCGAAGGCGTAGACCTGCAGGCCGTACTGGGGGACGTCGGAGACGTTCTCCACCGCGACCCGCCACTTGGCGCCGCGGCCGGGCTCGGGGGTCGCCTCGATCGGCGGCAGCGAGCTGGCGCTGCTGAGCGCGGGCCGCCGCGCCACGCCGACCTTGGCGAAGGCCCGGTCGCCCGGCTTGGCGTCGCGCACGCCCTTGTAGACCCAGGTCACCGTGCCGCCGGCCGGGATCGCCGGGACGTGCGTCTGGAACCAGTCGAGCCGGCGCTTCGCATTGACCAGCCGCGCGCGCCCGTCGCTCCCCCGCAAGCCGACGGCGATCGGCACGTCGGTGAGCGGCTTGGATCCCGTGCCGCGCAGCTCGACGACGATCGCGCCCGAGCCCGCCTTGCCGCGCACTAGCGCGGCCCGCTCGACGCGCACGTCCGGGTTCCGCCGCGCCACCGAGGGCAGCTCGCGGCTCGCCAGCTCGCGCTTCGCCTTCAGCTCGGCGCGCTTGTTCTTCTGCTGTGTGGAGTCGCACCCCATCAGCAGCGCCGCGACAGCGAGCAGAACGACGGCGCCACCCACCGCCGGCCAGGCGCCCCGGGGGTCCGGGGGCGTGAGCCCCCGGTTATCCAAACCCGCCACTGATGTACTCCTTGGTGCGTGCCTCGCGCGGGGCGCCGAAGACGCGGTCGGCGGAGCCGTACTCGACAAGCTCGCCGAGGTACATGAAGCCGACGTAGTCGGCGATCCGGTAGGCCTGCTGGAGGTTGTGGGTGACGATCACGACCGCCACCTCCTCGCGCAGCTGGACGATCAGGTCCTCGATCACCTTGGTCGACTGCGGGTCGAGCGCCGAGCACGGCTCGTCGAGCAGCAGCACCTCGGGGTTGGCCGCGAGCGCGCGGGCGATGCAGAGCCGCTGCTGCTGGCCGCCGGACAGCCGCAGCGCCGGGTGGGAGAGGTCGCCGGCGACCTCGTCGTAGAGGCCCGCCCGCTCGAGGGCGTCGCGCACCGCGCCCTGGAGGAACTTCTTCTTCGGCCGCCGCGACGCCTGCTCGCGCAGCACGTAGGCGACGTTGTCGAAGACGCTCATCGGGAACGGGTTCGGCTGCTGGAAGACCATCGTCACGCGGCGGCGCAGCGCGGTCGGCTCGAGCGTCGCGATGTCCTCACCGTCGAGCGTGATCCGCCCCTTCGCCGACGCCGTCTTGGTCAGCTCGGTGAGCCGGTTGAGCGAGCGCAGCAGCGTCGTCTTCCCGCAGCCCGACGGACCGATCAGCGCCAGCACCTCGCCCTGACGGATCGGCAGCGAGACGGTGTCGACGGCGAGCTTCGAGCCGTAGGCGATCGACAGCTCTTCGACCTGCATCCGGTCGAGCGCCAGCGACGACGACTCCAGCTTGCGCGGCGCGCTGACGAAGCTCGGGTTCTCCTCGGGCTCCACGACCGCCGTGTCGGCGCCCGTCAGCGGCAGCCGCCGCACGGGTGGGGGGCTTGTCAGGCTCACTTCCACTTCCTCCCTCTGCGCACGGCGACATCCACCGCGAAGTTGAGTACGAGCACCATCGACAGCAGGACGAAGCCGGCCGCGAACGCCTTCTCCGGCTGGTTCGCCTCGCCGGTCGGCGCGTTGGCGTAGACGTAGGTGGTCAGGGTGCTGCCGGTGCCCTTGAGCGTCTCGAGCAACGGCAGGTCGCCGGCGGCGTTGAACTTCAGCGTCGCTCCGAGCAGCAGCACGATGATCGCTGTGTCGCCGATGATCCGGCCGAGGCCGAGCATCGCGCCGGTGACCACCGACGGCCGCGCCGCCGGCAGCAGCACGCGGCGCGTGGTCGCGATCTTCGTCTTGCCGACGGCATACGACGCCTCGCGCACGTGACCGGGGATCGCCTGCAGCCCCTCGCGCACGTTCGCGACGACCAGCGGCAGCGCGATCAGCGACAGCATCGACGCGGCCGCGAAGAACGACCGCCCGTAGACGACGCCGTCGTTGGTGCGGCTGAAGAAGCTGAACGCGCCCTGCTCGAAGATCAGCACGCCGAAGAGCGCGAAAACGATCGACGGCGAACCGGCGAGCATCTCGACCGTTGACTCGGTCACACGCGCGAGCCAGGTCGGGCGGCCGTACTCGCTCAGCCAGATCGCGACCCCGAGCCCGATCGGGAAGGCGATCCCGAGCGCCATCGCGGCGACGATGATCGTGCCGAGCAGCGGGTCGAGGAAGCCGCCGGTCTCGGCCTCCGAGAAGCCCGCCGACGGGCTCGTGAAGATCAGGTCGAGGCTGATGTAGCGGATGCCCTGGACCATCATGTAGAGCACGATTCCGGCGGTGATCACGAGGAACGCCAGCCCGAGGAACCAGGCGAAGGCGAGCCCCAGGCGGTCCGACAGGCGCCACGACGCGCTCGAGTCGCGCGCCGAGCGCCGCGTGGGCGTGGGAGCGGGGGCCGGCGCCGGCGCGGCCGGTGTCGCGGTCGAGCTCACGACCGCACCCCGTAGCGCTTCATCGGCTGCTTGACCGCCCAGCCGGCGATCGACAGCATCATCGCCGAGAACAGCAGGATCGACGCCATCGCGAAGATCGTCGTCTTCATCGGCGGCGACGTCAGCTCCTCGGCCGTCTGGAGGATCGTCGCGGCGAGCGGACGCGTCGGCTCGATGAAGAACAGCAGGCCGTCAGCCGGGTTCGGCGCGAACGCGACGCCGCCGGTGACCATCGCCAGCATCACGACCTCGCCGATCGCGCGGGCGGTCGCGAGCACGGTGCCCGCGACGAGCGCTGGACGCGCGGTCCGCACACCGATTTTCCAGAACGTGCGCCAGCTGTTGATGCCCAGGCCGAGCGAGCCCTCGAGCCAGCCGCGCGGCACCGAGCGCAACCCGTCGACGAAGACGGCCACCATCAGCGGCGCGATCATCAGGGTCAGGATCAGGACGCCGGCGAGCAGGCTGTAGCCGCTCAGCGACACGACGTAGGCGACCGACTCGCGGTTTCCGTCGGTGATGATGTGGTTGCCGATGAACGGCACCAGGATCAGCACGCCGAGCAGCCCGTAGATCACCGACGGCACGCTGGCGAGCAGCCGGATCACGGGCTCGAGGATGCGCCGGATCCACTCGGGCGCGAACTCGACGACGAACACCGAGACGAACAGCGACGCGACGAAGCTGAGGACCACCGCGCCGCCGGTCACCAGGAACGTCCCCCAGATGATCGGCCAGGCATGGAAGTCGTAGACCGGGTCCTGGAGCAGGTTGCCCGACGTGAAGATCTTCTCGATCTGCTGGTCGGGGTTCTCGCCCGCTCCGAACCAGGCAAGGCCGTTGTGCGCGAACGACGGCCAGGCCTCGCGGAACACGAAGACGACCAGCGCCAGCACGAACAGCAGCACCGCACAGACAAGCGCGCCGAGCAAGAGCTCGGCGCGCCGGTCCGGTCTGAGACCTTCCGGATTCACTACTTCTTCTTCTTGTTCTTCTTCTTAGGCTTCTTCGGCGGCTTCTTCGCGTTGAAGGCAGGCACCGCTCCGGCCTTGTCGATGATCACTCCAGCCGCGTAGCTGGTGCGGACCCAGTCAGCGAACTTCGTGGCCGTCTTGTTCGGCTTCTTCGCCGGCAGGACGATCCACGCGTAGCGCGTGAGCGGGTACTTCAGGTTGCGGATCGCGCTCGCCTGGCACGGCTGGCCGTTGAGCTTGAGCCGCTTGACGCCGCTCTGGCCCGGCTTCGAGTTGGCCAGCCCGACGTAGCCGATGCCGGCCTGGTTGTTCTTGACCGCGACCGCGACCTCGCCGTCCTTGTCGAGCGCCGTGACGTTCGACGCCTGCGTGGCGCCCTTCAGCACCGCGCTCTGGAAGAACGTGTAGAGACCGGCAGTCGAGAAACGGCCGAAGGCGGAGATCGGCGAGTTGAGGTTCGACCCGACGCCCGACCACTGCGTCACCCTGGCGAGGAAGATGTCGGCCAGCTGCTGGATGCTCAGCCCGTTGACGTTGTTCGCCGGGTTGACGGCTACGCAAAGCCCATCGAGGAAGAGCTTCGAGTAGCTGAGGCCGGAGTCCGACGGCAGCGGCGGCCGCGTCTGGATGGCGAACTGGCTCTTGCCGTCCTGGACGTCCTTGGCACCCGCGTTGCCGTTGTTGGCCGTGAAGACGAACTTCGTCTTCGGGTCGACCTTCTTGTAGCCCTTGAAGAGCGCCTCGAGATACGGAACGCTCGCGCTCGAGCCCGAGCCGAAGATCGTCGCGGCGTTAGCCGCCGACGGCCCCACGGCCAGCGCCACGAGCACGACCAGCGCTCCGACGAGGCTCCTTGACTTCGCCTTCATTCAATCCCCTTCCAACGTGGACATTCCCTACTAATTCGGTCTGGTTTGGCGAGATTAGCACCTTTTTAGGTTTCTCCATAGGAGAACTAGGGAATAGGTCCTGGCTGGATCACTTGAGCAGCTTCGAGAGGCGCCGGTCCTTCAGCACCCGCCCACCGGTCTGCTCCTCGGGGCAGTAGGACATGACGTAGTCCTTGAAGTGGATCGCCTCGAGCTTCGTGCCACAACGCGGGCACGGCTCCCCCTGGCGGCGGTGGACCTCCAACGGCAGCGGCAGCTTGTCGGGGATTTTCTCGCCGAGCACGTCCTCGTAATGGTCGAGCGCGTGGCCGAGCCGCTCGCCGACCGCGACGCGCAGCCGCTCGACCTCTTCCGCATCGAGGTCGTTGCCCTGCTTAAACGGCGACAGTCGCGCCGTCCAGAGGATCTCGTCGACCCACGAGCGGCCGATGCCGGCGATCGTGCGCTGGTCGCGCAGCAGCGGGTGGAGGTGGCGCGGCTGGTCGATCAGCGCCGCGAACGTCGTGGTGTCCGGCGCCGGCCAGGCCTCCGGGCCGAGCGTCGCCACCGCCGGGTCCTCGTCGACCGCGTCGGCGGCCAGCAGCTTCGCCCACGCCCGCTGCTGGGTGCCGAACTCGCGCAGCCGCAGCTCGCGGTCGCCGTCGAGCCGGACGAGCAGCCGCGACGCCTTGTCGCGCAGCGACGCCCGCTTGTCCCACAGCTGGAGCCGGCCGGCTGACATCAGGTGGATCAGCAGCGTCAGGTCCCCGAAACGGACCTTGAACAGCTTCCCGCGCCGCTCGATCCCGTCCAGCTCGCGGCCCACGAGCGCGTCGAGCGGCGGGTCGAAGGTCTTCATCGTGACCATCCCCGGCGCGAGCGCCGACTCGACCGTCGCACCGCCCGCGGCGGTGGTCAGCCGGCGCGCCGTGATCTCGACCTCGGGCAGCTCGGGCATGCCTCTCGACACTTTAGACACGAAGTGGTGAACAATGGCCTGCGTATGCGCGTCTCCGCCAAGGCCGACTACGCCGTCCGGGCGGCGATCGAGCTCGCCGCCAACGCGAACGCTTCGGATAGCCCGATGAAGGGCGAGCGGATCGCCGACGCCCAGGGGATCCCGCTGAAGTTCCTCGAGAACATCCTCGTCGACCTGCGCGTCGCCGGCCTGGTCAACAGCCGCCGTGGCCCCGAGGGCGGCTACTGGCTCGCCCAGCCGGCCGCCGACGTCAGCGTCGCCGACGTCTTCCGCGCCGCCGAGGGCCCGCTCGCCAGCGTCCGCGGCGAGAAGCCCGAGGAGCTCGACTACGCCGGCAACGCCGAGGCCCTGCGCGAGGTCTGGGTCGCCCTCCGCGCCAGCCTCCGCGACGTCCTCGAGCACGTCACGCTTGCCGACATCGCCGCCGGCAAGCTCCCCAAGCAGGTCGCCTCGCTCACCAGCGAGCCCGGCGCCTGGCAGCGGCGTTAGTCACTAAGCGCCGGCGAACCTCCGCTCGCGGTCCGGGCGCAAATAGACGATCTGGCCCGACTCCAGCTCGCGCTCTTCGGCGTCCTGGCGCGTCGTCTGGACCGCCAGCCGGCGGCCGTCGTCGAGCACGAGCTCGACGCGGACCTCGAAGCCGAGGTGGGCGACACGCTCGATCTGGCCCTCCTGGGTGGTGCCGTCGGGCTCGAGCAGGATCTGGATGTCGTGCGGGCGGACGAGGTCGCCGCCGAGCCTGTTGACCTCGCCGACGAAGCCCATCACGAACTCGTTCGACGGCTGCTCGTAGAGCTCGACCGGGTTGCCGACCTGCTCGATCCGGCCGTCGTTCATCACCACGATCTGCTCGGCGACGTCCATCGCCTCCTCCTGGTCGTGGGTGACGAAGATCGTCGTCACGTGGACGTCCTCGTGGAGGCGGCGCAGCCAGGTGCGCAGCTCCTTGCGGACGGTCGCGTCGAGCGCGCCGAACGGCTCGTCGAGCAGCAGCACCTCGGGCTCGACCGCCAGCGCCCGCGCGAGCGCCATCCGCTGGCGCTGGCCGCCGGAGAGCTCGGACGGGTAGCGGTGGGCGAACCCGTCGAGATGGACCAGCTTCAGCAGCTCGTCGACCTTGGCCGCGATCTCCTCCTTCGGCTTCTTGCGGATCTTCAGCCCGAAGCCGATGTTCTTCTCGACGGTCATGTGCTTGAACGCCGCGTAGTGCTGGAAGACGAAGCCGACGCCGCGCTTCTGCGGCGTCACGCCGGTCACGTCCGCGCCCGCGATCGTCACGCGGCCGGCGTCGGGGACCTCCAGCCCGGCGATCACCCGCAGCAGTGTCGACTTGCCGCTGCCGCTCGGTCCGAGCAGTGCGGTCAGGGAGCCGTTTGGAACGTCCAGCGAGACGCCCTTGAGCGCCTCGAAGGTGCCGAACCGCTTCTCCACGTCGGCCACCGCGATCCCTGGGGCAGCGCTCATGCCTCCGTCTCCTTCCGCTTGAAGATGTTCATGGCGAACAGCACGACGAGCGCCAGCAGCGCGAGCACGATCGCGGCCGCGTAGGCGCCGGCGAGGTTGAAGTTGGTGAACTCGTTCTCGACGAGCAGCGGCAGCGTCTCGGTCTCGCCGGAGATCCGCCCGGCGACGACGCTGACCGCGCCGTACTCGCCGAGCGCGCGTGCCGTCGCGAGCACCACGCCGTAGGCGACGCCCCAGCGGATCGCCGGCAGCGTCACGCGCCAGAAGGTCTGCCAGACGTTGGCGCCGAGCGTGCTAGCCGCCTGCTCCTGCTCGTCGCCGATCTCCTGCAGCACCGGCATCGTCTCGCGGACGACGAACGGCAGCGAGACGAAGATCGTCGCGAGCACCATGCCCGGCGTCGAGAAGATGACCTGGATGCCGGCGTCGAGCAGGTCCTGGCCGATCCAGCCGTTGCGTCCGTAGACGAGCAGCAGCGCCAGCCCGATCACGACCGGCGAGATCGCGAACGGCAGGTCGATGATCGTGTTGAGGATCATCTTGCCGCGGAACTTCTGGCGCACCAGCACGAGCGCGGCGAGGATGCCGAACGCGGTGTTGAGCGGCACCGCGATCCCGACGCAGACGATCGTCAGCCAGAAGGCGTGACGCCCCTCGGGACTGGTGATCGCCTCGATCGGCGGGCCGAGGCCGTCCTCGAAGGTGCGCGCGAAGACGATCGCGACGGGGATGACGAGCAGCAGCGCCAGGTAGCCGAGCGCCACGAAGCGCAGCCCGTAGCGCTGGACGCGTCCCTCGGACGTGGGAGCGCTAGCCGTTGACATGCCTGCTGCTCCACTTGGCGACGAGGTTGAGCGCGAACAGCAGCGCGACCGACAGGAACAGCAGGAAGATCGAGACCGCAGCCGCGCTCGTCGGCGCGTCGCTCTCGATCCTGCCGAAGATGTAGACCGACGCGACCTGCGTCTTGAACGGGATGTTGCCGGTGATCAGCACCAGCGAGCCGTACTCGCCGAGCGCGCGGGCGAACGCGAGCGCGCAGCCGGCGACGATCGCCGGCGTCAGGTTCGGCAGCAGCACGCTGCGGAAGATCCGCCGCCGCGACGCGCCGAGCGACGCGGCCGCCTCCTCCATCTCGCGGTCGACCTCGATCAGCACCGGCTGGACCGCGCGTACGACGAACGGCAGCGTCACGAACAGCAGCGCCAGCACGATCGCCGCCTTGGTGTAGGCGAGGTTGGCGCCGATCGGGCTGTTCGGGCCGTAGAGCGCGAGCAGCGTCAGGCCGGCGACGATCGTCGGCAGCGCGAACGGCAGGTCGATCAGCGAGTTGACGATCCCCTTGCCGCGGAAGTCGTCACGCACCAGCACCCAGGCGATCAGCGTGCCCATCGTCGCGTTGACGGCGACGACGATCAACGACGAGATCAGCGTGAGCCGGATCGCCGCGACTGACTCCGGCTCGGTGATCGCGTCCCAGAACGCGCCGAGGCCGTCCTGGAGCGAGTGCTCCAGAACGGCCGCCAGCGGGATCAGGACGATGACGGTGAGCCACAGCGTCACCACGCCCCTAGACAGCAACTCGCCGCCGAAGGGCGAGCGGATGCTCACCCTCGGCGGCGGCGCTACCGTCGCGTCGTTGGTCGCCATGCGGCGGCCTCGCCCCCAGCCCTACTCGGTGGGGTTCCCCAGCTCACGCTGGATCTCGAAGATCGACCCGTTGTCGGCGTCGAAGAAGTCGGTCTCGACCTTGTCCCAGCCGCCGAACTTCTCGATCGTGAACAGCGCGCTCGGCTCCGGGAACTTGTCGCGGTTGGACTCGAGCACCGACTTGACCACCGGGCGGTAGCCGTGGTCGGCGAACAGCTGCTGGGCAGCGTCGGTCCGGGTGTAGTCGACGAACTTCTGCGCGGCGTCGCTGCTGTCGGTCGTCGCGGCGATCGGGTTCTCGATCAGGATCGTCTCGTCGGGGATGACGTACTCCAGCTCGATGCCCTCGTCCTTGGCCTGGATCGCCTCGTTCTCGTAGCCGATCAGCACGTCGCCCTTGCCGCCGGCGAAGGTCTGCAGCGAGTCACGCGCGCTGTCGTCCTGGACCGAGGTGTTGGCGAGCACCTGCTTGACGAAGTCGAGCGCCTGCTGCTCGGACTTGCCCTGCTCGATCTGCGAGCCGTAGGCGGCCATGATGTTCCACTTCGCGCCGCCCGACGTCGCGGGGTTCGGGGTGATGATGTCGACGTCGTCGCGGACGAGGTCGTTCCAGCCCTTGATGTTCTTCGGGTTGCCAGGACGGGTCGAGAGCACGACGACCGAGTCGGTGACCATGCCCTTGTACTCGTCGGAGTTCCAGTCCTCGGCCACGAGGCCGGCGTCGACGGTCTTGGTCATGTCCGGCTGCAGCGAGAAGGCCACCACGTCGGCCGGAAGGCCGCCCTCGACCGCGCGCCGCTGGTCGCCGGAGGCGCCGAACGAGGTCGAGAACTTGACGTCCTTGCCGTTCGCGCTCTTCTGGAAACCGGGGATCAGCGCATCCTTGTAGGCCTGCTGCGGGGTCGAGTAGGCGACCAGGGCGACCTTGCCGCCGCTGCCGTCACCGCTGCCGCTGCTGTCCGAGCCGCAACCGGCGACGACCAGAGCGCTGAGCGCGAGCAGCCCCACGATGAGGCTCGTGATGCGAATCCTTGTCATAACCCCTTATTTCCCGTCAGGTTTGTGGACTTTGCGAGGAGGGAAGGCTAGCAAGTCGGTTGAGAAAGTTCTAATACTCGTCCGATTCCCCGTCAGCGGCCTCTGGGAGGATGCGCGCCATGAGCTCCGAGGAGATCGTCGACACACCCGCCCAGGCGGCGGCCCAGGACCTGGCCCCGCTGCTGGTGCGCGAGCCGCTGGCCGAGTTCCTCGACGGCGCCGGCCTGGGCTCAGGACCGCTCGAGGCCGAGCGCGTCGGCGACGGCCACTCGAACGTGACGTACCTGGTGCGCCGCGGCGGGGAGCGGTTCGTGCTGCGCCGCCCGCCACGTCCGCCGCTGCCGCCGTCGGCCCACGACGTGCTGCGCGAGGCGCGGCTGCTGACGGCGCTGGCGGGCACCACCGCACGGGTCCCGCGCGTGCTCGCGACGTGCGACGACGAGTCGGTGCTCGGCGTGCCGTTCTACGTGATGGAGGAGGTCGCCGGGACGGTGATCACCGATACCGTCCCGCCGGCGCTCGACACGCCGGAGCAGCGGGCGCGGATCGGCGACGAGCTGATCGACGCGCTGGTTGAGATCCATGCCGTCGACTGGCAGACCGCCGGGCTCGAGGGGTTCGGCAAGCCGAGCGGCTACCTGGAGCGCCAGCTGCGCCGCTTCGGCGGCCTGTGGGAGCACAACAAGACGCGCGAGCTGCCGGTCGTCGCCGAGGTCGGCGAGTGGCTGGCGGCGAACCTGCCCGACTCGCCACCCGCGACGATCGTCCACGGCGACTACCGGCTCGGCAACGTGATGGTCTCCGACGACGCGCCCGGCCGCGTCGTCTCCGTCTTCGACTGGGAGCTCGCGACGATCGGCGACCCGCTCGCCGACCTCGGCTACCTGACGGTCACCTGGGCTGGCCCCGACGACCCCGGCGACTCGCTCTTCGCCGCCCTCACCGCGGTCAGCCGCGAGCCCGGCTTCCACACGCGCGAGCAGCTCGTCGCCCGCTACGAGCAGTGCTCCGGCCGCTCGATGCACGCCCTCCACTGGTACCAGGCCCTCGCCCTCTGGAAGGCCGCCATCTTCATGGAGGGCAACTACAAGCGCTTCATCGCCGGCAACAGCGACGACGCCTTCATGTCCGCCTTCGACGAAGGCGTCCCCGCCCTGGCCGAGAACGCCCGCGCGATTGCCCTCGCCGGCTAGCGACCGTCCCGCTAGACCCGTAGGTGACGCAGGCGCTCGATATGGCGTCGTGCGATCGCGAGGTTCGGGGTACCTCTCTCGCGGATGACCTTACGGGTCAGCTCCCGCGCCACGGACCTTTGAACTCCGTATTCCTCTACGACGCGATCGAGCAGATCGTCGGGCATTAGTCGCTCACCCAGCAGCTCGAAGATCCTGTCTTCAATGTCCATGTCACACATCCTTCGCATAGCATATCGTCTAGGTCGGCTCACCGCTCTTTGCGCTTGGCATAGGTCACTTCTCGCAAGTCCTCCACCTCGCCGTCGAGCCGCTCCAGCGTCGATCGCACCTCCGCAAGGGCGTCCCGTGTCGTATCTCGGTCCGCGTATCTGACTCCGCGACCCGAGATCTCCGACGGGAGCTGACCGACCAACGCCCTGGCCATGACGACGAGTACGAAAAGCCAGGCAGCAAAGAGGCCGACCGTTCGCTCGACGACCAAGACCGCTGCCGAGCCGAGCGCGACGCCCGGCAGATCGCCGACCGGCCTTTCGATCAGGAAGACTCCAGCGACCATGCTGGCGATCAGACCGCCCGCGACGAGCACTGCGATAGTCACTCTGGCCCGCAATCCCATCAGCGCACCGTAGGCCGAGTCCAGTTACACGAGAACACGCCCCAGTGACGGAAGAGCAACAAAAGATCCGCGGTTTGCTGGTCGACTTCGGCGGGGTGTTGACGACGAATGTGTTCCAGTCGTTCAGGGCGTTCTGCGTGGAGGAGGGGTTGGATCCGAATGCGTTCGCGGACCTGTTGCGCTCGAGTCCGGAGACGCGGGCGGAATTGCGCAAGCTGGAGACGGCGCAGATCGGCGCCGACGAGTTCGGGGCGCACCTGGCGCCGCTGCTCGGCGTGGCCGACGCCGACGGACTGATGGCGCGGATCTTCGCCGGCATCGGTCCGGAGCCGGCGATGATCGACGCGGTCCGCGCCGCGCGCGGGGCCGGCATCCGTACCGGCCTGATCTCCAATTCGGTCGGCACCGACATCTACGACCGCGCCCTGATCGACGAGCTGTTCGAGGCCGTCGTCATCTCCGGCGAAGTCGGCCTCCACAAGCCCCAGCCAGAGATCTTCCTGCTGGGCGCCGAGCGGATCGGCCTTCCGCCCGAGGCGTGCGTCTTCGTTGACGACCTGCGCGAGAACTGCGCCGGCGCCGGGGCCGTCGGGATGACCGCGATCCTCCACCGCGGCCCAGAGCGAACGCTGCCCGAGCTCGCGCGGTTGCTGCAGCTTCCCGGCCTGGCCTAGCCCCCCAACAGCAAGAGGGCCGGCGGTTGCCGGCCCTCTCGGGTGCTGCGGGTGTTGTGTTGTGTCTAGTGCCTGGCTTTGGCTGCGGCGCGCTTGGCTTGGCGCTTGGCGGCCTTGGTCTGGCGCTTGGTGCACGGGGTCTTCATTCGGACGTTGGCGTCGTGCTGGCGTCCGTTTTGGCCGTCCATGTCGGCCTCTGCGATGTGGCGGCCGGCGCAGAGGTTGATCTTTGCTTTGCGGGTTCTCGTGACGGCGAGGATGCCGTTCTTGCCGCCTGCGATGTCGAGGTTGAACTGGCTGATCGGCGCGTCGGGCACGTTGTTGAACGTGTTGACGAGCTTCCCGGCCTTCGTGGTCGAGCTCTCGCCCTTGAGGTTGATCGCGATCTCTCCGCGTAGGGCGACGACGATCATCGGCAGGGTCCGGATCAGGTTCCCCGTCTTGGGGTCCTTGCGGACGTTCTTGACGAAGTACACGTTGCCTGACAGCTCACGCTCCAACAGCGGCGTGCTGGCCGTAGCGCGTCCAACGATGCTGCCGGCCGGGCAGCGCTTGTCGAGGTCGGGCTTGGTGCCGTCCTCGAACTCACACAGTGCCTGCGCGTTGTTCGGATCCAAGGCCAGCGACTTCGGCAGGGTGACCTTCGCCTTCTGGATCCCCGCCTCGCCGATACCGGTCTGGTTTACCTGCGCCCGCACACCCGGGTGCTTGCCCGTCGTGACCTGGCGCTTGCCGGTCAGCGACAGGGCGAGCTTCGGCTTGAACGGCAGCGCCGCGCAGTTCCCGACCTGGAAGCCGGTGCTGACCTGGGCGGTCTGGCCTGTCTCCGCGCCGAGTGTTCCGTTGATCGACTGCTTGGAGCAGTCGGTCGGGTTGAGCATGAACCCGGGCTTGTCGACGACAACGTTGATGTTCTGCAACCTGACCGGCACACCCTTGACGACCGTCGGCAGCGGATCGCTGACCACAGTCACCTGGGCGGTGGCAGGGTCGATGTAGACCTTCTGCCTGACCACGACATCGCCGAGATCGAACGGGCCAGCCTTCGCCGGCACCGTCACCCGCAGGCTGTAGGGGGCATCGCCGTAGGGGCCCTCCAGCACGACCGGACCGTCAAGCCAGAACGGCTGAGCGCCCGGCCCGGCCGCCACAGTGGCGGTACCGACCCGCTGGCCAAGGTTGCCCTTCACCGACGCCAACAGACCCTGCGGCATCTCCAGCCGCACACCATTGATCGCCGACTGCTTGTCGGGCTTGTTGATCTTGAGCGCGAACGGCGAGAAGCCACCAGCGACCGGCTGGGTCGTCCCGGCGTCGAACGCCGGGCTGAACGAGCCCAGCCCGGCTGCGCAATCGACGGTGAACGTCGACTGACGGGTCACCGTCTGCTTGCCCCAAGACGTCAGGGTCGTGTCGACGGTCTTCTCACCACACGTCGCCGGCGTCGCCAACGGCGCGCGCGGACCGTCCTTGAGCTTGAGCTCGATGCTCGAGACCGGCAGCTCGGGGTTGTTGTCAAACGTCGTCTCGATCCGGCCGGTGTCCTTGTTGACCCGAACCTGGCCGGGAAGACGAACGTCGATCCCGCGCGCCTCGTTCTGCAACACCAGCGCAAGCCGGAACAGCTCACCCGACTCAGGGTCGTCGGAGTTCTGCGACCGGATGTAGACACCGCCCGAGACCGGCTCCTCCAGCAGCGGCGATGTCGCGGTCACCGTCCCGACCTTCGAAGCCGCCGGACACGTCATCGGATCCTTCGACTTCAACAACAACTCACCATCAGCACAGGCCTCGAGACCGTTCGCCGCAGCCGGATTGATCGTCAAACCCTCCGGCAACGTCACGACAGCCTTCTTCAACGCCGGCGGCGCCTGACCCTGATCGTTGTCCTCCTGCGGGAACTCCAGATCCACATTCAGGCCCGAGGGAGCATCCGGAGCGCTCGTCGTCGGATGAATGTCGACCGACGGCTCAAACACCAGGCTCTCGCAATCCGTAATCAACGGCGACGCGAACTCCGCAAACTTGAACACACCAGGATTCGCATAACTATCCATCTCCAACCGCGTCACCGGCGCAACATCGGTGCACTCCGTCGCAGGATTCGTCAAGAACGGCCTATCGAACGCAAGCGGCTCGCCCTGTTCACGACAACGGAACGTCGAGTCGCCCGAGATTGCCTGCATCGTCGACTCAACACCCCAACTGCAGAACGTGAACTTGACGCCGGTGATCGCGTCATTGTTGGCCGACGGCGCGACCACGTCGATCCCGTAGTCGCCGTCAGACCGCAGCACCGGGTAGACCGTGTATGTCTGTCCCGCCTCGCTGAACGCGAACTCCGCGGGATAGCCATGCTCGGGCGGCACGTTCACCACCGGCGTGGATAGGCGAACCGCACCTTCCAGGTGTACATAGCCGACAACCGTTTCATCGGAACAGGCCATCGGCTGAAACGAGGCGCGCGGAACCAGCGTCAGCGGGCACCGTGGGGTCACCAGGGGATTACCCGTGAATCCCGGCGGGAGCTTGCCGATGATCGTCTTGGGATCCTCGATCGGCCGCACGAGGGGATTCGAGGTCGCGTTGTAGGTATTGAGCTCGAACACCACACGGGCGGAGTACGGATGCGCGCCGGCGCGCGTCTCGTCGGCTCCGGCGGAGTCCTCGACCTCTGTGAAGAACTCCGAGATGCCGAACTCCGATCCTGGCGGCGGCCCGGCCACTGCTGTTGCCGGGCCCAGCGCCAAGCAGCCGAGCACCGCGGCCAGAGCGGCCAGCACCCGTCCCGTCCACGTTCGCCGTGAGGTTGCGGTGGAACTGCTCATGTGTGCCTCCATCGTGGTGACGAACTCGCCGTTGTCGACCCGCATCTACCGGCCCCCCTTCACACCGAACCGCTTAAAGGTCACAGGCACCGTCTGTGACGAACTGCGGCCGGTCACGGGCCGGAACGCCACCCGCACCTTCACGCCCAAGCGACCCGACTTCCGCAACCTCTGAGCCGCCCTCGGAGTCAGCCGCACAGCGATCCGATAAGAGCCGGCTCTGGCCACTGTCCTCGAGGAACCGCGAACCGCACCCCCCGAGAGCTTCAAACGCCCCCCACCGGGCGCCTTGACCCGCAGGACGACACCCGTCCCATGGACCGCCTTGGGCCTAACAACCGAGACCGCACCCCGAGCCACAGCCGGCACATTCCCGGAACCCGCCTCCTTGCCGGTCCCTATCTCAGGCGAACCCGGAGACTCGGTCCCCGCCCCCTGACACTCGTCCCCGACGCAGACCGGGGGCTTCGGCGCATCCGGGAACCCGCCGTTTCGGCGCGCGACGAATACCGCCGTCTGGCCGCTGGTATGCGCCGCCAGCAACGGCCGGTAGCTCGTAAAGAAGACCGAGTCTCCTGACTGCGACATCCCGGAGAAGTTGGTCACCGCATTTCGGTTGAATCCGGTAACGGCATCCGCGTTACCATCCGTGAGCATCGTCAGCCGCCCGGTATTTGCACGCCACAGGTAGACGTCGGGTTGCCAGTTGGCGTCCCATGGACTGAGCGGCTCGTCGGTGCTGAACCCGATCGTGGCGCCGTCGTCGGATATCTGTCGCCCGCCTGACCCCTCCCAGTTCATCTGCATTCCCCCCTGAGCACCCGCGGCCTGGGGGACGCCAACAAAGTCGATACCGCCCATGCGGTTAGTGCCGTTGTGTGCCGGGTCGGTCGTCCAGATACGACGCAACTCGTCATTGCGCGTGTCGTAGCGGTACAAGTCGACGAAGGTGTCTCCGGGCAGCTTCTCGCCGGTCAGGTTCGCCGTGCTCGCGAAGAGCAGGAACCGGCCAGTGGTGGAGACTTTGGCCTGCCGCGGCTCGGAGGTCAGCTCGCCCGCGCCAACCGCGCCGACGAACTTCGTGACCCCCTCTGACTGCCCGTCCTCGCGATGATGGACGTACAGATTGAAGTCCCCCGCTTGTGGCGAGAGGCCGCGTGCGTTGGGCCCGGTCAATGGCCGGCCCTTCGCAACGAAGTACACGTAGTCCCCGCCGTCAGAGATACGAGTGACCGCGACGACGTCGGCGCCGACCGGGTCGAGGCTCGAGGTGACCGGCCGGAGCTTCTCACCAGTGGCGTCGAAGTCGTACTCGTAGATGTCATTGCGGCCAGTGGTGTCCTGGTCGCCGTTGACCAGCTTCTGCTGGGTCGTGAAGTAGACACGTGACCCATCACGGGCCGCACCGGCGTAGAGCGCTACAGCCGCCGCGCCGCAGTTTCCGTCGTCACAGCGCGACGCCGACAGATCGATCGGATCGGCGTCGCCGACCTTGGCCCACACGCGTTGGTTGGCAGCGGTCCGACACGAGAGCAGACCCCCGATGCTGAAGAAGATCTTCGATCCATCGGCAGATACGGCCCCGCGAGCGGTGGTCTGACCGCCGAGGTCAACCAAGCAGTTGGGGACCATCGTCGCCCCCGCGCGGTAGGCGACCTGCCGCATCTCGAGATTCCCGTCTGCATCACGCGAGGAGGCAATGAGGCTGTACCGGCTGGCCACCGTTGGCCTCGTATCGATCGTGCCATCGGTGAGTGGCGGCCGAGCGGTACTGGAGGTGATTATCGTGTCGAGATTCTCGGACGCGCCGACGACCGCGGGGTGCGGTACCCCCTCGGGAAGGGTCGGACCCGCCACCGCGAAGGTACCGTCCGCCTCACCGACGATAGGCGTCCACCTGTTGGTTCCCTCATCGGCCTTCAAGGTGACGTGCCAGAGCGTTCGCCGCATGTCCCTCGACCGGTCCACCGCGCTGTAGGTCCCGATGAACGGGAAGTCCTTGGCGGGAGGCGCGGGCGAAACGGTCTCCCATCCGGTCGCGGTCCGCTCGGTGCGGTAGTGCAAGCCGACATCCGGCATGTTCTCGGTGCCCGCGAACCCACCGCCGGAGTAGAGAAATCCCTTATTGCCATCATCCGTCAGATTGCTCAAAGTAGTCTTGGCGGCCGCGGTGAACACGGGCGACACCATCTCGTAGGCCATGCAATCGGGCAGAGTTCGCCCAAGTGCGCCCTGCTGAGCGCGAATGAGGGCATTCGAGCAGTTGTCGGCCGGCGCCGCGGAAGTGGTGAACGTCGCGTCGTCACCGGTGGTCCTGCCCGCGCCATTGGACGCGACCAGACGGTAGTGGTAGGTCGTGTCGGGCTCCAGCACGCCGAGCGTCGCCGCTACAGGAGTCATGTTGACACCCGTCGTAACGTTTGGACGACACGGAGCCCACCGTCCGTAGCTCTGGGTCGTCCCGTACTCGAAGCGACACTCCGTCAGCGAGAAGGCGTTGTTGTTGGGATTGGCCTCACCCGAGACTCGTGCCGACGGGAAGGTGACGTCGCTCACGCCGCCTGTGTTCACCGACGGAAGGTCGGGCGTGGGCCCGAACTTCGCGTCGATCGTCATCGGGAACCCGAAGTTCATCGGGCCGGTCTTGCATGGGCTCACGCCCCCGGTGCATGTACCGCCACCAGTACCCGACCATCTCATCAGAGTGGCTCCCGGCCCACCGGTAGCGGTTAGCCGTACGCCGTCGAAGACGTTGGGATACAAGTAGCTGCAGTCCGTCTTCTCCTGGCCGGGGATGTTGGAGCAGTCGATGCCCATAGGCGCGCTGACCACCCTGCCCGGCGACGATCCACTAAGCGTGACGGTGACCAGCGCCGCCGAAGCCGAGGCAGCCAGAGCACCCAGCGCCACGACGGCAACAGCCGCGGCGACCAGCGTGCGGCCGACGCGGCGCGACGTGCGGCGACCTGCCGTGGATGTTGGTGGACGGCCATCTGACCGCTGAACCATGGGACGCATGCTCATCTGGGCGATTCCTCTCTTCGTTGCATCTCTCGCTCTCCCGCCCGGCGTAGGTCTTCCTCGCGGACTGATGGCACCATAAAACGCATGGTCTATGGCTGTCAAGGAACAACCGTGTCCTGGTTTTTCCGTTCTCTGAGCGGGCTAGAACTAGCCGAAAGAGGCGCAGTGATTCCTATTGCCCGTCTTCCATAGAACGAAGGTTCCGCGTTGTGCTGCCGATGGACGACAGCCCGTCACTCCGACCAGAAACACCCGCAGACCCATAGCTATCCCGCTCCAGAGCCGGATTTGAGTCCACCGATGTTCCTGTTGAAAAACGTGCGTTCTCCATCTGGAAGCGTTATGGTCGGCCGGAGGCGCCGGTCCCCCTATCCGGAGGTCCGCCGTGAGGCTCCGCAGCGCCGTCGCCCCAGCAGTCCTGGCCGCCCTGGCCGTCACAGCCGGCAGCGCGTCGGCAGCGCCCACGCTCGACGCCAGCTACCCCTGCTACGGCAGCGGCGAAAGCCTGCTGTTGAGCGGGTCGGGCTTCACCCCGCAGGAGACCGTCACGCTCAGCGTCAGCGGCCAGCAGCTCGCGACGATCGGCACCGACCCCGACGGCGGGTTCACCGCGCGCGTGCAGGCCCCGGACGCCCTGTTCGGCACGCTCCTGCTGCGCTTCAGCGCGGCCGACAGGTCGCAGCCGGGGGTCCGGGCCGGCACCACCGTCCGCATCGCCGCGACCGACGTGGTCATCACGCCGGCGGTCGCCTCGCCGAGCCGGCTACGGCGGATCCAGGGCTGGGGATTCTTCGACGCGCGCGCGGTCTACGCGCACGTCAAGCGGCACGGAGCTAAGCGCGCCCGCAACATCCGCCTCGGATCGCCGAACGGGGCCTGTGGCCGGCTCGACGTCGAGCGGCGACTCTTCCCGCGCGGCGTTCGCCCCGGCTCCTACACGCTCCAGTTCGACACGCTGCGCCGCTACTACCCCCGGCTCGCCTCGGGGATCCGCTACGTCGTGGCGGTCTTCGGGCAGGGCTCGAGCCGGGCCAGCTCGAGCGCCTGGATGGACGGGTCATCGTCCACCGCCGCCTTCGCCCGCCTGCCGTAGCGGCGCTCAGCGCTCAGGCGTCGGAGCCGGCGGGCCCTCGACGATGCAGACCGCGTCCGAGCGCCCGCGCGGCTTGCCGCCGGCGACGCCCTTCAGCCCGCCGCGGGTGATCCGCGTCCCGCGCCTGACGACGACCTCGCGCTTGCGCTTCGAGCCCTTCTTCACCGGCTGCAGCTCGCGCCACTCGAAGCTGACCTCGCCGCGCAGCTTGTAGCGCCCACCGGCCGGCGGGTCGGCGATGCCGCCGAAGGTGAATCCGCGCTGCGCCGCCGCGAAGCGGGCCGAGCCGGCCGACACCCAGGTCGACGGCGCGCCCAGGTCCTCGTAGCGCCGCTTCGCCGGCCGGTACCACTGGAGCTGAAAGCGCATGTACATCCGCTGCTTCGTGCCGTTACCCGGCATCCCCGCCCGCAGCCCCACCGCGTTCGCCCTCTTCGCCGTGTCGCAGACATTCACCGTCGCCCACGGCGCCTTCTTCGGCACAGCCTTCGCCTCAGCGCTCGACACGAGCATCGCCACGGCGGCCAGCAGGACAGTGAAGGGAACCCAGCGCATCCCGCACGATCCTAGAGACGCCCCTCAGGGTTCGCCGCACTCGGTCGCCGCAACATGGCATATAGTCATGTCTATGGCCGTCCGTTCACAGCCGATCCCGGGAAGGACCCTCAGCCCAAGGGGGGCGAGTTTCGCCCGCCGGCGACTTCACTCGATCATTAGTGGAGAAAGCCCAATCGCAGCCCTCGGGTTCCTTACTTGGATGGCCGGCTACAGCATCGCCCGCCTTGCCGACGGTCTACCGAGCCCGAGCGACCCAGCAGTCGTCACCATCCTTGCGGCAGTCGGAGCCTTCGTCGGCGCAGCCTTCCATCTGGCACGCGAGCGCACCGTCGAGGGAATCCAGCTGACAGCGTTCTTGTTCTGCTTCGCCGCGACCGGAATCGGCCTGACCATCTACATGGCTCACCTGATCGCACTCGGCTTCTGAGTATCCGCTGCGGCTCTGAGCACCACAGGCGAAGATCCGCCTGTGATGGATCCGCCGCCCGCGCGTAGTACCGGTGTGAACGAGGCGATCGTGGAGCCGGGGGTGGCGCTGGGAGTGGCGGCAGAGGAGGCCGAGAGCTTCGAGGCGCTCTACCGGCGGACGTTTCCGCGCGTGTATGCGTACGTGGCGTCGCTGCTGCGCGAGCGGGCGGCGGCCGAGGACGTGACGGCGCTGGCGTTCGAGCGGGCCTACCGCAAGCGCAACCGCTTCCGGCCGGCGCGCGGAACGCGCGAGGCGTGGCTGTTCGGGATCGCCCGCAACGCGGCGCTCGACGAGCTCCGCAAGCGCAAGCGGCGGGCGTCGCTCGAGGGCGAGCCGGAGGACCCGGCCGTGCCCGACTTCGACGGCCACGCCGACAGCGCCGTCCGCCGCGCCACCGTCCGCGCCGCGCTCGCCCAGCTCGACAGCCGCGAGCGCGAGCTCGTCGCCCTGAAGTTCATGGCCGGCCTGTCGAACGCCGAGATCGCCCGCGTGCTCGGGATCTCCGAGTCGAACGCCGGCACGAAGCTGCACCGCACCGTCAACAAGCTGCGAGAGGCCTGCGATGAACGAGCGTGAGCTTGCACTGGCCGTAGCCGCTGAGGCCCCGGCCCCCGACCCCGACTTCGCTCACCAGCTCGACGACCGCGTCGCGCGCGGCTTCCCCCGCGACAGCCGCGCCGCGCGAATCACGCTCGCCCGCGCCCGCGCGGCAGCGGCTTTCCGTCGCCGACCGCCGCTCGTTGCACTGGGCGGCCTCGCGTCGCTGCTGCTCGTGGTCGTGGTCGCCGTCTCGCTGTCGGGCGGGAGCGCCACGCAGCGCGCCGACCTGCCGGCGACGAGCCACCCGAGCGCGGGCGCGCTCGAGCTCGATTCGCCGGCCGACGGGTCGATCGCCACGCCCGCGCCGAGGCGGCCGCCCAGCGCCGCGAGCGGCAGCATCGAGGCGATCCGGCCCAGCCTCCCGGCGGAGCCACTGCTCGCCCGCCCGATTCCAGGCGACGGCAACGCGCGGGCCATTCCCACGCCACCGTCCCGCCCCGGCTTCGCCCCCGGCACGCGCGACCGGCGCATCGAGCGCTCGGCGGGCCTGACCCTCGCCGCGCCGGACGACCGGCTCGACAAGGTCGCGGCCGACATCGCCGCCGTCACCGACCGCTACCGCGGCTTCGTGCTCAGCAGCTCGCTCGCGACCGGCGACGAGGGCGCCACGACCGGCGGCAGCTTCGAGCTGCGGATCCCGGCGGCGCGGCTCGACGCCGCGCTCGCCGACCTCGCCAAGCTCGGCCAGGTCCGCTCCCAGACCACCGCCGGCCAGGACGTCACCGCAGCGTTCGTGACCGCCGGCGACCGGCTCCAGACGGCCCGCGCCGAGCGCACCGGCCTGCTGACCCGGCTCGAGAACGCGGAGACCGACCGGGCCGCCACCGCGCTGCGCATCCAGCTCGACGCCAACGCGCGCGAGATCAACCGGTTGAAGGGCCGCATCGCCGCCCTGCGGATCCGCACCAACTACGCGAACGTAGCCGTCACGCTGCAGTCGACCGACGCCGACACGGCCGCCGCATCGCCCGGCGACGACGGCCTGCGCGGCGCCCTCGACGACGCCGCCGACTCGCTCAGCGGAGCGCTCGAGCTGCTGATCCGCGCACTCGGGATCGCCATCCCGCTCGCCCTGCTCGCCGCGGCCGGCACCCTCGCCTTCCGCGCGATCCAGCGCCGCCGCCGCGAGGCCGCTCTCGAATAGCTCCCGGCGCCCGCCTATCATCCGGCCATGCCCGAGGGGGGTGACACGGCAGAGCTGCTGGCGAGCGTCAAGGTCTTCTCTGGCCTGGAGCCGCGCGAGCTCGAAGAGGTGGCGCGGGTCGCGGTGCCGCGCAGCTTCGACCGCGGCGAGGTCGTCTTCCGCGAGGGGGACCCCGGCGACACCTGCTACGTCGTGCGCTCCGGGACGGTCAGCATCCGGCGTGACCACCCCGACGGCCGCAGCCGTGCGCTCGCCGAGCTCCGCCACGGGGCGATCTTCGGCGAGCTGTCGATGTTCGGCGCCGAGACGCGCTCAGCGACCGCCGAGGTGCTGGAGCCGACCCAGCTCGTCGCGATCCTGCGCGCCGACATGCAGCGCGTGATCCGCTCGTCGCCGGACATCGCCTTCAAGATGCTCGCCGAGCTCGCCGACCGCGTCCGCCTGGTCAACGAGCAGCTCAGCCGGCAGTCGTTCCAGACCGTGTCGGGGCGCGTCGCGAGCACGCTGCTGACCCAGGTCGTCACGCGCCAGTCGGAGGGAGCCGGCGAACGCGACGTGCTCGTCAAGGCAACCCAGGCGGAGGTCGCGCAGCTGGCCGGCACCTCGCGTGAGAGCGCGAGCCGCTTCCTCGCCACGCTGGCACGCGAGGGCGTCGTGACACTCGGCCGCGGCAAGGTCACGGTCCATGACCCCGCCCGCCTGCACGGCTTCATCCACTAGCCCGCCAACTGGCCGTCCAGGACAAGCGGTACGGCCGCGCCTATCCAGCTCGGAGCGAATGACAGCATTTCGGCTTAGATCAGAGCCATACGCGTTTTCAGATTATGGTAAGCCCCGTGACCGCTACTCCCTGGGGAGACTCACGTGAGCTCAGCGCGCGCAAGCTGCGTCCCGGCCCCGGCACCTCGCGGGAGGACGTAGAGGCCAACCAGCGCGAGCGGATCTTCGGCGCGATGGTCGCGGCCGTCGCCGAGCACGGCTATGAGGCGACCCGCGTCGCCGACGTGCTCGAGCTGTCCGGGGTCTCGCGCAACACCTTCTACAAGCACTTCGACAACAAGCTCGACTGCTTCCTGGCCACGATGGACGCCGTCACTCTCTGCGGCGGCTCCAACGTCATCTCCACCTACGTCGAGCACGAGGGACCGTGGGACAAGCGGCTGACCGACGGCTTCGAGGCGCTGACCGCCACGCTCGCCGCCCAGCCCGCGGCGGCGCGGCTCTTCTACGTGGAGAGCGCGGCGGCCGGGCCGGAGGCCGTCGCCAAGGTCGAAGAGTTCGGCGACCGGATCTTCGACATCTCGCGCCGCTCGCTCGAGGAGTCGCCAGACCACTCCAACATGCCCTACGACCTGCTGCGCGCAGTGCTCCGCGGGATGCGCCGCGTGATGCAGACGCGGCTGCGCAAAGGCGAAGAGGCGGAGCTGATCGGGATCGCGCCGGAGCTGATGCGCTGGGCGCTCGCCTACCGCACGCCGCCCGAGCCGCTGCGTCGGCCGAGCGAACCGCGAAGGCGCGAGTACGCGGTCACGCCACGCGACCTCGACGACCCGCGCGAGCGGATCATGTCGGCGGTCGTCGAGCTGATGGCGGACAAGGGCTACCAGGCGCTGACGATCACCGACATCGCCCAGCGCGCGGCTGTCTCGCTGACGACCTTTTACCGGCTCTTCAAGGGCAAGGAGGACGTGGCGATCGCCGCGCTGCGGCGCAGCACCGGGCAGATCATCGAAGCCTCCCGGCCCGCGTTCCGCGCTCCGGACGACTGGCCGCAAGCGGTCGGCGACGGGCTACGCGCCTTCTTCGGCTTCCTCGTCGTCGAGCGGCCCTATGCGCGCTTTGGCGGCGTCGACGTCCGTTCGGCCAGCCCGCTGATCCTCGACGTGCGCGACCAGGTGATGACCTCGACCGAGCAGGTCGTCGCCGAGGACGTGCGCGACCACCCCGAGGTAGCGCCGCTCGTAAGCGAAGCGATCTCCGCGAGCATCGACGCGCTCGTCTTCGACCAGATCACCCGCCACGGCGAGCGCGGCCTCTACGAGATCACGCCGCTGGCGATCTACATCGCACTCGCCCCGTTCATCGGCGCCGAAGAGGCGTGCAGGATCGCCAACCAGGACCACTGACGACACGAGCCGTTAGTCTGCGCCGCGGTGTTCGTCCTCAACTTCTACTCGCCGGTCTTCATCGACCAGCTGAAGCGTGGCCGCAAGACCGCGACGATCCGGCTGGGCGACAAGGCGGCCAAGTACCGCAAGGGCGAGGTCGTTCTCGTCACCGTCGGCTTCCAGCACGCCCCACGCGAGCGGATCTTCGAGGCGGTGATCGACGGCGTCGAGGTCAAGCGCGTCAGCGAGCTCTCGCCGCGCGACATCGAGCACGACAACCCGGAGTTCCGCCGGCTCGACGAGACGGTCCACTTCCTCGAGCAGATCTACGGCCGCAAGGTCGAGCAGGACGACGCCGTCACGGTCGTCCGCTTCTCGCAGATCTCGGACCGGCCGGCCGAGATCACCGAGCGCCTGCGCCCGGACGCACCGTCGCAGAACTAGTTCGCGAGTCCTTCACAAGACTTTGGCACTCTGCTTGTTAGAGTGCCAACGAAGTTCAACGAACTCAGCTGTAGACGGAGGTATCACCCCCTATGAAGCTCAAGCCTCTTGGCGATCGCTTGATCGTCCAGGCCATCGAGGAGGACGAGACGACCGCTAGCGGCATCTTCCTCCCGGAGACCGCTAAGGAGAAGCCCTCCCGCGGCAAGGTCATCGCCGTTGGCGATGGCAAGTGGGACGAGGACGGCGAGAAGCGCATCCCGCTCGACGTCGCCGAGGGCGACGAGGTCCTCTACTCCAAGTACGGCGGCACCGAGGTCAACGTGGAGGGCGAGGAGCTGCTCGTCCTGCGCGAGTCCGACGTGCTCGCCAAGGTCGCCTAACCCCCTTTTCAGGAAAGACGAGGAACGCAAAGCATGGCTCACAAGGAGCTCAAGTTCGACCAGGAGGCCCGGCAGGCGCTGCAAGCCGGCGTCGACGCGGTCGCCAACGCGGTGAAGGTCACGCTCGGCCCGAAGGGTCGCTACGTCGTGATCGACAAGAAGTTCGGCGCGCCGACGATCACCAACGACGGTGTCTCGATCGCTCGCGAGATCGAGGTCGAGGACGTCTTCGAGAACCAGGGCGCCCAGCTCGTCCGTGAGGTCGCCACCGCGACCAACGACGTAGCCGGCGACGGCACCACCACCGCCACCGTTCTCGCCCAGGCGATCGTTCGCCAGGGTCTGCAGAACGTCGCGGCCGGCGCCAACCCCCTCGGCCTGAAGCGCGGCATCGAGAAGGCCGTCGACGAGGTCGTCGCGGCGATCGGCAAGGCGTCGACCGAGATCTCCGGCAAGGAGCAGATCGCTCGCGTGGCCGCCATCTCCGCCGCCGACGACGCGATCGGCGACGTCATCGCCGACGCGATCGACA